>JAXJRI010000220.1:0-15104 GCA_036310685.1 Lachnospiraceae bacterium
AACAAGCTGAACTGCCACTGGCAGTTCACTTGCATGCTAGGCAAAAAAGGGGAGGCCAAAACCTCCCCAAGAAAAGTATAATTATGATGACCTTATTTTACAGATGATCTGCAAGAGTATCTGCGAGTGCGATATTCTCACGAATCCTATCGCAGCATTCATGGAATTTCTCTTTCTCCTCATCTAAGAGAGGAAGCTCCACAATCTCTTCTACACCACATTTTCCTACGATACATGGTACACCCGCAAAAACATCTTTCTCACCGTACTCTCCATCTAAACCGATGGAAGCAGGAACAATAATCTTCTCGTCGTGAAGAACTGCCTCTGCGTCACGAACTGCTGTCGAAGCGATCGCATACTCAGTACAATTCTTACCGGAGAAGGTAACCCAAGCATTCTGAACGGCAGCATTGGTCACACTGTCAAGATCAAACTGGAATCTAGGGTCGTCAGATTCTCTCATTGCAAGGAGCTTCTGAGAACCGATAGAAACTGCTGACCATGGACAGAACTGAGCATTGCCGTGTTCACCAATCATAAATCCAGTGATCGATCTTGCACTGAATCCTGTCTTCTCATGAAGCACAGAAATTAATCTTGCAGTATCAAGTCCAGTACCTGTTCCAAATACATGTCCTTTCGGAAGGTCCAGCCCTTTGGCAAACTCACGTGTAATAATGTCGCAAGGGTTTGTGATATTAATCAGAACGCCATGGAATCCAGAAGCTTTAATTTTCGGAATGTAGGAACGAACATTAGGCACGCAGTAACGAAGCTCGTCATCTCGGTTCATATTCTCAATCAACAGAGTAATCTTACCAGTAGCGTTGATAATAATATCGGTATCCTTAAGATCTGGAAAATCAGCAACCACAACATTAGTCCTGTGAGGCAGGAACTGCTGACAATCCATAAAATCCTGACGTTCACTCTTCACTTTATCTTCATTGGCATCAATAAGCTGAAGAACATCACAGACGCCATCTCTGATTAAGGTATAAGCAACATGAGCCCCAACATGACCAAGTCCAATGACTGCAATTTGAACAGGTTTCATAATATATTTCCTCCTTATTACGAGAAGCATTCCTATAAGTTATGAGAAATGTTTCTCTTATCATCATTATGAGTATAATATATCACAATGTGATTAAGGGGGTGAAAGATGTATTAAATAATATTATAGTTTAAATAAATAACAAAATGAACATCTCTATCTTGTCTATTTTTCACAACTACTTTTGTCGATAGAAAAAGTAGCCATTCAATTCAGTTTCACTGCGTCAGTATCAGCATCATAAGTAATTTTTACAACATGGTCCTTAGCTCCATTAATCAACTTCTCGGCATTAATACCAGCAATCATTGCATCTTTCGAACTCTTCCAATCAGCCTGGTTACTTTTAATCTGAACGGTAATACCTTTGACCTCTCCTCCGTATCCCTCAATCACCTGTGCGGTAACCTCAGCATATGCAGATTTGATATTTGCCATATCAGCAGCCTCTAAAGCCTTCTCAAGGCATACTGAAAAGGCACAGAGGACCGCAGGATAATTACTCCCGCGGTCCTCTGTGCTTTTTTCGTTAGCTTGTCATTTGGAATGGAAACCGTTTTTATTACTTCTGATTAATTTGAAACTGGCCTTCTGCCGTCTCCTCAAATTTAAGGTTAGTCCCCTCAAGCATACCCTCAAACATCTTCTTTCTGAGCTCATGGAATGCATTCACATCGCCATTCACATCATCCCAGTAGCTTGCGTGGATATCTCTTCTTCTCACCCACTCTACATGGTCTGGTTCCTTGGATAATGGCTGGTTTACCATATCACATGGCATACCGTCTAAGAACTCGTCATTCATAGCCTGGAAGGCACCGACTGCATTGGTATCAGCTGGTAAGGCTTTCTCCTTACCATAGTTAAATGCAAGATCTTTTAAAACGTCAAGGCGGCTAGGGTCCTCCTGCAGAATCTCTGTTACCAGTCGAGCGAATCTTCTCTCTGATACAGTGATCTGCCCCTGCAGCCAGCCATGGATATTGCCCTCATCGATAATCTGCTCTAATGGCTCTCTAGGCACAACTCCGTAAGCCTGATCGATGGTCTGAGCAATCCCACTCACCCAGTTCTTCTCCCCATTTACCTTCTCGATTCTGCTGATTAACTCCTCCTGCAGCTGAATCTTATTGTAAAGCCAGTAATGAATTGGTCCTAAAAACTTACTCATGTTTCTCATCCTCCTGCTTATAACGAAAAAATCAAAACCCCCCATAGGTCTTTTAGAAAAGCCTTCCTCGAATTCCACTTAAGTCTTTTCCAATATATTATATCTCTTTTTAAAATATTTTCTGTGACATTCATTACACGCATTTCCTACACATTATTTTCTTGACGTAGGTGTCAAAAGTGACTACGGAATGTTCCGCCGCTTTGCAACTCCCACAGTCCTGCCCTTCATTCTCATTTCCTTAAGATTCTCATAGAGTTTAAGAGGCAGATTACGGATACTCCAGTATCAGCAAATACTGCCAGCCACATATTGGCAAATCCAAAGACTCCCATAAGAAGTACGGTTGCCTTAACACCAAGGGCTAACACTACATTTTCCCAAGATATCGTTGTCGTGATTTTAGAGATGCGTATTGCCTGTGGAATGGCCTCCATGTTGGAGTTCATGAATACCACGTCTGCAGCTTCAATTGCCGCATCGGCTCCGCTGCCCATGGCTGCTCCGACATCTGCATTCGCAAGAACCGGAGCATCATTGATACCATCTCCTACGAACATGACAGTACCATGTTTCTGACGAATCTCCTGTAACTTGCTGAGTTTCTCTTGTGGTAGAAGTTTCGCGTAAACCTCATCCACACCAGTCTCTCTGGCAACTGCGTTAGCATTGTCTTCCGCATCACCGGTCAGCATCACTGTGATAACTCCCTGACTCTTAACATTAGTGATTGCTTCTTTGGCATCTTCCTTAATAGTATCAGAAATCACAATATTACCAAGGAAATGTCCATCCATCGAAACCAGAACTTCGGTTCCAAAGTCGGTACTGTCAAAATTATCAAGATTCACTCCATCCTCTGCTAAGAGCTTGCGGTTACCACAGAGGATGGTTCCCTCTGATACGACGGCACGGATTCCATGTCCGGCAATCTCCTCAACCTTGCTAGGTCTCTCAATCTCAAGCTTCTTCTGCTCGGCTGCCTCTACGATACTCTCCGCAATGGGATGAGTAGATGCCAGCTCTGCAGAAGCTGCCAGACTTAAGAGCTTATCGGCGGTTACTTTGTCATCTGCTGTAACAACCTTCTGTACCAGGAAGTTACCCTGAGTGATCGTTCCTGTCTTATCCATAACAATCGCTCTTACTTTATTTAAAGCTTCAATGGCAATTCCACCCTTAAAAAGGATACCCTTCTTGGATGCAGATCCGATTCCGGCAAAGAAAGCCAGTGGAACGGAAAGTACCAGAGCACATGGGCAGGAGATTACCAGGAAGGTCAGAGCAGTGTAGATAGAAGGAGTTCCACTTGCGCCACGGAAGACACTATCTATTCCAGTGTAGCCAGGTGTTACAATATAATGCCAATTCATACCGAAAGCACGGAAGATAAATGGTACGATCAGTGCCACAAAGATGGCAAAGAATACCACAAACGGTGTGTAATAACGGCAGAATCTGGTGATAAACTTATCAATTGCTGGCTTGCTAGCGGCAGCATTCTCCACAGAATCTAAGATTCTAGTAACCATAGACTCCTCTAAGACTTTCTCGACTCGCATTGTAATCTGTCCGCTGGTGTTTACACATCCGCTGACTACCTGATCTCCCACACCTGCACTGACAGGAACAGGCTCTCCAGTAACTGGTGAAGTATCGATTCGGCTGTTTCCCTCGATAATGATACCGTCGAGTGGGATACGGTCGCCAGGTCTAATCATAATGATATCACCGACATTGGCTTCTTCTGCATCGATAACCTGAGTATCGTCTCCGACCAGCAGATTGACCGTCTCAGGTCTCATATCGACAGCATCCATAATCTGAGAACGGCTCTGCTCGGATGCACGGTCCTGGAAATACTCTCCAATCTCATAGAAGAGCATCACACCGACCGCCTCTGGGAACTGCTTAATACAGAAAGCTCCCAATGTTGCGACAACCATTAAGAAGTTCTCATCAAACCACTGTCCCTTTTTCAAGTTGGAGAATGCGGTCTTTAATACTTCGCCGCCTAAGATCAGATAGGCAATAAGGTAGATTGGAAGCAGGTATAAGTTATTCGTGACTAATGTATGCTCCAATACCTCGCCCACAACAAAAAGGACTGCTCCGATTCCAATCTTAGCAAGATCGTTCTCAAAGATAGATTCCCTCTCTTCCTCTTTCTCACGAGCTTCCTTCTTAGCAGTCTCCTTGGGAACGATGGTGATGCCGTCTTCCACAGCGTCAATCGCTTCCTTTACCTGAGGAAGAATCGCATCGGGATCTTTCGCTGACAGCTTCATCTGAAGTGTCTCATAGGTGACGGTAACCGCATCGACTCCTGGAACTTTGCTAATCGCATCCTCTACTTTTTTTGCACAGTTAGCACAATCTAAGCCCTCTAAGATGTAGAGCTTGGTGTCAGCGATCTCTTTCTTTCTCTTTCTAGTCTTTGGAACCAGAGTAACTCCATCTTCGACAGAATCCACCGCTGCCTGAAGAACTGGAAGAAGATCCTCCTGATGGTCAGCAGAAACTCTCAGTTCCTTAGTAGCAAATGTCGCATTGGCATAAGCGACTTCTGGCAGGGACTGAATCTTAGCTTCCACTTTAGCGGCACAGGCTGCACAGTCGATGCCCTCCATGATGTAGACCCTCTTCTCCAAATCCTCATCCGGCATGTGGCACTTACATTCTGCCAAACTCTTACCGCAGATATCGCAAATCTCGATGTAATCAATACACTCGACGCACTGACAGCCTTCCTCGTGGCCTTCCTTATGATGCTCTCCTGTCCTCTCAAAATGAGTGTGAGAACGAGAAGCATGTGGCATCACAAGTTCCTCATCATGCTCGCTGTGACAATGGCAATGGTCTTCCCCATGATGGTGGTCATGCTCACTGTGACAATGGCTATGGTCTTCCCCATGATGGTGGTCATGCTCGTGGTGACAATGGCTATGGTCTTCCTCATGATGGTGGTCATGCTCGTGGTGACAATGGCTATGGTCTTCCTCATGATGGTGGTCATGCTCACTGTGACAATGGCAATGGTCTTCCTCATGATGGTGGTCATGATGATGGTCATGTTTGTGTTGGCCTCCTCTGGTCACATCAATAAGCTCTACTTCTGGCTCCATCTCTCCTACAATCTTTTTCACTTTTTCAAATGCTGCTTGAGGATCTTCTGTAGAATATCTCAGCTGCTCCGTCGCAAAAGTAACGGAAACATCTTGGAGATCTCTCTCCTTCTGCAATCTTCTCTCGATTGCTGCCGCACAATTGGCACAGTCGATTCCTTTTAGGAGATATATCTTCTTTTCCATATCTTAATCCTTTCCCTTATCGTGTCAGAAAAACAAGTATGTAGTGATTGCAATATCGTTAATATTTATTCTTTCTCAGATTCTTCATTACTCATATGGATGAGTGCCTCCTCAATGATATCAACAATATGATGATCATCTAAAGAATAGAAGACGTTCTTCCCTTCCCTTCTGGAACGAACCTGGTGCATATTTCGCATCATAGAGAGCTGATGGGAAACTGCTGACTTTGTCATATCTAAAAGTACTGCAATATCTCCAGCACAGAGCTCCTGATTCTTCAGGGCATACAGTATCTTAAGCCTGGTCTCATCTCCTAAGACCTTAAAGAATGCTGATACATTGCCAACACAAGCTGGATCAGGCATTCCCTTCCTGGCAATCTCGATACTCTCAGGATATGTCGGAGTGCAGTCACTCTTCTTTGTTGCCATAAAATTCCTCCCTCTTACAATTGAACATTTGCTCAACTATTCATCTGAATCTATTATAGTTGAATACATGTTCAATTGCAAGTATAAACTCTATAAATAAAAAATTTTCTCAAGAGGTCCAAATGGCAGTTCAAAAAAAGTGACATCATAAATCCGTTAGAACGTGCGTCCGCCGGGCGCACTGAAACAAGTGAAGTGCCACCGACACTTTACTTGCATGCTAGGAACTTGCATGCTAGGAAATCAAAAAAGATTCTGGAGACTGCACATAATCTTCAGAATCTTTCAAATATTTCAATATGTTTATATCGTTATCCTCTCTGTTAAGAACGATTATTTCTGGCATCTCTAATCTGCTCCCACAGGGGCTTTCTCACCTTGCTTCGGGTCATCTCACAGATACCGAGTCTTGTCATATCAACGACTCGACAAGGAACTCTGTCACTTAGGCAGGCTTCTCTCAGATGGTCCATGACCTCTTCCTTCTGCATATGATTACTCATGTTGATAAAGTCAATCATAAGAATCCCAGAAAGATTGCGGAAACGAATCTGGCTTGCAATCTCTTCTGCCGCTTCCATATTCATCGCATAGAATATACTCTGTGCCTTCTTCTTGTTCTTCAGGACACTGCCGGAATTGACATCGATGACGGTCATCGCTTCAGTCGGTTCAATCACAAGAGAACCTCCTGACTTCAGATAAACCGTCTTCTCCGTTGCTCTCTTAAGAAAATGTTCTATCCGGTAGAGTTGATAGAGTGGATAGGAATCTTCATAAAACTCAATTTTAGAATTAATCTCATAGTCATTCTGGTAGAGTTCTTTTAGGGATCGATATATCTCCCTATCATCCGTGACCACTGCCTCAAGCTCTGCTGTCGGAATCTCTCTGGGAAGCTTCTCACAATAGAATGGCTCTCTGGCAAGAAGAGTATGTCCTGGTGCTGTGCAAAATCTCCGAAGAAGCTTTTGAGCTCTTGATAGAATCTGCTTCCATTCCTTAAGAATCTCCTGGTCGCTGACACCTTCCGAGTTCGTTCTCATAATAATCCCTGCGCCTAGAAGCGGATTATCAACACTATCTGAAGATAGATCAGCTTTCATCTGATCCAGCAGATCTTTTAGTCGCTCTCTCTCCTTCTCCTTCGAAATCTTTCTAGAGATTCCCATCCGTTTATCTCCCAGAGAGAGAACCAGATACTTTCCATCCAGACTGACATTGCCATCTGCAACAGCCTGCTTGGTCTTGACCGCATCCTTGGTAATCTGAACGAGAAGAATATCCTCACCTTTTAACCTGTCGGAAGATACCGAACTCATGCTGCCTTGCCTGATTGCTCCCTCTGCTTTTTTTAAGGGAAGATAAGCTTTCTTTCCGTCTGAAAGCTCTACAAAAGCTGCTCCCAAGCCATCCGCAACACGCTCGACTCTGGCGGCATAGATATCCCCCAGAAGGCTCTGACGATCGATCCGGTCACAATAGAGCTCCAGTGGGTTTTCATTCTGAAAGAGACCATAATAAAAGACTCCTTCTTTTTGAGTGATAACAATCTTACTCATCAATCTCCCACCCTACTGATCCAAGTGGCTGAAGCTGCCCGTCTTTCTCCAGATAAGTCTCGACACGATGATGCATAAAGGCAAACGGCTGATAGTCATATCCAAGATAGTTACAGAAGGCTTCCATCACCAGATGTGGTTTCAGATTCTGTGCACCACCAGTCACTAGCTTCATAAAGATACCTCCACGCTTGACATCCTCATGGATATCAAGAATCAGCGGAGCAATATCTACAACCTTCTCGCTTCGCTTGGTCTTCTTTAAAATCGAAATCTCTTCCTGAAATCGAAAAGCCTCGCAGCGTTTCAGAAAAGCATCCTTGCAGTAATAGCCTTCACGTAAAGTTACTAGATAATCTGCCGCTGCCGTCTCAGACATGCAGTTCTTCTCATGCTCGTCAATCTCCTTAAACTCTGTCACACTGATGCCCTCATTCATGACAGCATTAATGCGCTCTATAGCTTCTTTGGAAGAAATGCGCTCATCGAATGTGACATCGGCATACTCACCCTCGCTAGTCATACCGATACCAAGAGGTGCCGCAAAGCTCATAATCTGGTGAGGACTCATACCCTGTGAGAAAGTAACAGGCATGTTAGCTCGCATCATAGCACGGTGAAAGTAACGCTGTACATCCAGATGTCCGATAAACTTCAGAACTCCTGTCTTTGACCATCTCATTCTTACCTTCATGCCTTGTTCACCTCCTGATTACTTCCCATGTAACAGACACCTCCGCCAAATCTAGCTGCTCCGCATCCAGAACACTTCTGACGACAGTTCGGAGTCACCTTTGCCTCCATGGCATTGTTCCACTCACGTTTTAAGAAGTTCTTTGTCACACCGATATCAATGAAATCCCAAGGGAAGACCTCATCTAAGGAACGCTCTCTAGTGGTATAGAAATGATAATCAATTCCGCACTCGTCTAAGGCTTCCATCCAGCGATCATAGCTAAAGTACTCTGTCCAAGCGTCATAGATTCCGCCCTTCTCGTAAACCTTATAGATGGCCTCAGAAAGCTTACGGTCTCCGCGAGCAAGGATTCCCTCAATGACAGTGGTCTTGGAATCATGATACTTAAAGCTTAAGGAACGATGATTATGCATGAGCTTAAACTCATCTTTCACCAGATGAGCTCTTCTTGCATACTCTTCTGGGTCGCACATCTTTGCCCACTGGAATGGGGTAAATGGCTTCGGCACGAAGAAGGAGCAGGAAGCCCCAACCTGAACACGTCCGTGACGCTGTTCTTTATCAAGCTTATAGTAGTTCATGGCAACCTTCTCGCAGAGATGAGCAATCTCTCTCATATCCTCTTCTGTCTCGGATGGGAGTCCCATCATAAAGTAGAGCTTAACACGGTTCCACCCGCCGACAAACGCCTGCATGGATCCATCTAAGATCTCCTCCTCGGTGATTCCCTTATTGATGACATCACGCATTCTCTGAGATCCTGCCTCAGGAGCAAATGTCAGACTTCCCTTGCGGACATCCTGAACTTTACTCATGACATCAAGAGAAAATGCATCAATTCGAAGAGACGGTAAAGAGATATTGATATGTCTCTTATCACACTCGTCGATGAGGAAGTCACAAAGCTCAGGAAGCTTGCTGTAATCAGAGGAACTCAAAGAAGAAAGGGAAATCTCATCATTTCCTGTGGAAGCAAGAGATGTCTTGGCAGTCTCCTCTAAGAACTCCAGGCTTCTCTCACGAAGCGGACGATAAATCATACCTGCCTGACAGAAGCGGCAGCCACGGATACAGCCACGCATAATCTCTAAGACAGAGCGGTCCTGAGTGACTTTGATATAAGGGACCAGAGGCTTTGCAGGATAGTATGTGTGATCTAAATCCATCTGAACCTGCTTTAAAATCTTCTTAGGAGCCTCATCAACCAGTGGAATCATCTCCTTGATGGTTCCGTCCTCCTTGTAAGTAATCTCATAGAGACTAGGCACATAGATTCCAGGAATCTTAGCAGCCTTTCTTAAGAATTCTTTTCTCGTGCCGCCTGCCGCCTTATGCTCCTTATAAAGATCAATCAGATCATAATAAACCGTCTCACCCTCTCCGATATAGAAAAGATCAAAGAATTCTGCAATTGGCTCAGGATTGTAAGTACAAGGGCCGCCACCGATAACGATTGGCGCATCCTCACGACGATCCTTGGCATAGATACCAATCTTAGCAAGATCTAGGATCTGTAAAATATTGGTGTAACACATCTCATACTGGATTGTGATCGCCAGAAAATCAAACATGAAAACAGGATCCTGACTCTCCAGTGCAAAGAGTGGGATATTCTCCTCCCGCATGACCTTATCCAAATCTGTCCATGGAGAATAAACTCTCTCACAGTAGACATCATCTCTCTCATTCATCATCTGATAGATAATCTGAATACCAAGATGACTCATTCCAATCTCATAAACATCCGGAAAACACATGGCAAACCTCACGTCCACCTTCTCCGGGTCTTTTTTTACCATATTTAACTCGTTACCGATGTACCGGACCGGCTTGTCGATACTCAGTAATATCTCGTCTTTAAGCGCTAAATCGGCCATTAAGATTTTCTCCATTCTAGTTATTTCAATTAATTTCTATGGAAAATTTTAACATATATTTACTGGTAAATATTATTTTATTTCCCATATATCGTAAATTTTTTTGTTCTGTTTCGTCATCGACTCACTTTTGAAGATTTTAATAATTACAGGAAACCTCATACTATCATAAGTCACTATATGAAATCAAAGGGAATATTTTGCCAGATCCTCATCGGTATACAAGTCGGGCAATCCGGCATCTCCCTGATCCATTTTGAAGTAATGACATGCGATTTCCTGCAATTCCTCGGACACATCGTATATCAGCATCCCGTCATCAATATAAGTTCTTCTGGTAAACTGCTCCCCGCTCCGGTGCCCCAGCAAGACAGAGATTGCCTTGTCGGAGGTACCATAACAGGACAGGATCGTTGCAAAGCAATGTCTGAGATCATGCAGATGAACTTCCGTCGGCAGGTCGCAGGCAACCAGCAGCTGCTTGAACCTTCTTGTGACATAGGACCGATCGAAGAGCTTTCCGTTTTCTCTCTCAAACAGAAAGCCTTTCTTCTTTTTGTGGATCCAGACCATGATCTCATCCGCCGCAAAACCACGGATTGGAATGTCCTGATGGTTATTTTCCTTGGTGTTTTTCAGACCTGAAACGACGTATCCGTCTACTAGCTTTCTGCCCCATTGCTGGGAAACATGAAGTGTGAGCCCACCCTGGCTGTCTGTCACGATATCCTCGACCCTGACCGCAATACATTCCGATATCCTGACTCCACAGACCAGACAGATCAGCAGAAGCGGATAGATGTCGGAAAAATCCTCATCTTCCCTGCATCTTAACATCAGCCTTTTGATCTGTTCCTCTGTCAGGGTCATCCTGGGAAGTTTTGCTGCATTAGACGGCAGCTTTTCCTCACGGATCAGTCTTTTCCATACGGAGTTCATGGGATTCACCGGGATGATATTGTGAAGATCCGCATATGTAAGACTGGTCCGTAGAAAGGCGGCCGCTGTTTTCCTGCGTCCCGGGCTGGGAATATTCACGAGGAGCTGATACAGTTGTTTTCGCGTGATGGTATTAATCCTCTTATTCGGCTTTAAAGCAGGAAGAAGATAATTATTGATAATACCTTTGTAATCAACGAAAGTGCTATATGCAACTTTTTTTCTGTTGAGACAGACCTCATAAAGATAAAACTGAAAAAACTGTTCCATGGTAAAAGAGAAGGGACAGAATTTTCCTGTCGCAAGCTCAACCTCCAGGGAATTTTTTCTTTTTTTTGCAAGCTCCTTCGTGCGAAAGCCGGTTCGTTCCACCATACATTCTTTTCCGGAATCGAAAGTCAGACGGATTCGGACCGCATATCCCTTGTCCCTGACAAAAGGCTCGTGAATTACCCACGACCGAATCGAGCCATAGAAAAATTTCTCATTCAGTGCAGGGACTTCTAATTTTTTCATGAAATCCCCCCGTAAAGTGGATCAACCGCAGATGCGATCTTTTCCCCAGACTCGCTATCTCCATCAATGATGGAGGCGTAAATGTTGAATGTCAGGACCGGATTTCGATGACCCAGGACTTTGGCTACCATCTCAAGTGGAATCCCCTTCTCTAACATCAATCCCACCGACAGATGCCGCAGGTCATGCATAGTCACAACCGGGATGCTCTCTCGGATACATACCCGCTTCAAAGCTCCCCTCATGGTATTGTCCGCCATCCAGCCGTCCTTCCCGGGACAGAGACAGTCTCCCGGATCTCCTTTTTCCTCGATGATGTCCATAATGATCTTAGGAATTTTTATTTTTCTGGGATGTCCCCCCTTCACAAGGATCTCTACATGTTTCCCGCTTTTGACCTTGCTGCCCACAATGTCAAAATTGCGGACAACCTGCCTGGATATCGTGAGAATCGCAGTACCATCAGAACATTTCTCAAAATCCGACATCTTAAGTGCGCGGATCTCTCCTGTTCGAAGCCCGAGAAACAAGGCCAGTACTACCGGTATAATCAGTGGAATCCCCTTGTATTTCTTCGCACCCTGAATCAGTTTGATGATCTCCTCTTCCCTGAGGCGGACGACCGGCTTGATGGAGACAGTCGGCTTTTTCACACTGAGGATGGGATCACGGGGAATCAGGTTATCCCTGCAGGCATCATCCAGGGCCAGCTTTAAATATCGGTAGGCCATATACCCGGAATAGTCAGAAGCATCGGAACAATCCGTCACGACCTCCTCCAGATACTCTGATGTCACCTTGGTAAGCGGTCTGTCCTTATTCTTATCAATCACAGGGATGATCAGATTATTGATCACCCAGCTTCCGACTGCTCTGGTAGAGCGCTTTGCATACAGAAAAAAAATTTCCGTCATCCAGTAAAGCAGATAACTCCGCAATGTAAAAGCAATCCCCGTTGCCTTTTTCAGTTCCTTCATCTGTTTTTCAAATTTACTCTGACAGCTCTGAAACAGAACTTTTGCGGTCTCCTGATCCGGAAGAGCGTTGTAGGCCCGGAAATAAATCTCATCATTGACTAAGACCCTTACCCGGCAGTTCCATCCACTAGCATCTTTCCAGACAGCTTCTTTATTCTTGTTTTTTTCAATTGCCATCGTCTCTCCTATTCTCAGAGATTATGATAACAACCCTTCCCGACTATTATAGGTGCATCATATCTCTTCACGCAAGCGTTTCTTTTTCTTGCCTGCTGACCCCGCTGACTTTTCTTGTCCAGACAGTACCATGATCCAGCCAGTCATCAAATTCCATTTTCGGTATCAGCCACAATGTTCCTACGCGCAGGACCCGGAAGGGCTCACCATTGTAATATACCTGCTTGATCCAGTCTCTGGTTTTATGCATGCTGATCCCCATAATCTCATGAATATCACTGATACGATATGTTCTCTGCTCATTATTTCCCATGATTACCTCCCTCAAATCAATGGCCAGCATTTTTCTTAGAAAAAAGAAATGCTTTCCGATACTTCCTCATCTTCTCGATATCATGCAGTGCGAAGAATGTCTTGATATCATCTTCCCCTATCCCATCTTCCAAGCTCTGCAAGATCACTTCCATCTCAGAATCTGAAAGATATTTTCCATATCTTTTCATACACTCTAAGATGCTTCCGGATAGATCCCACTCCCCGTCTTCTTTCTTCGACTCTTTCATCGTTACGTCTTCTGGTGGTACAATCCCGGCAACATCTCTCTTCTGGGATTCCAATAGAGGAGCATGGGCAGGTGCTTGTGGTCGAGGAAGGCAAGATAGGTCTTGCCGTCGTCAGCCTCAAAAACCTGCTTTCTGGGAATCACCAGCATAGCCTCCTTCCGGCCATCTCCCTCCCAGGTTCCCGGGACCCGGCAGAGGAACTGGCCCCGGTTCCAGAACTTCTGCCTCATCTCTTCGGATATGACGGACTGGTCGATCAGGGTTTCCTTGTTGATGGAGACCGGGGAGAAGCTGGGGTCCAGTGAGAAACGCTCAAAGCTGGACGAGGACATCTCTTTTGGTCGGGCGTCCTTTGAGATCAGCTGTTTTTCCAGTTCTCCTTGACCTTTTCCCTGGTATTTCCCATTGGCCTTTTTGTAAGATTCGTCTGCCTGATTGAGATAATCCTGCTCCGTTATCTCCCCGGTCTGCTGGTATTCCTGCTGGGAGATGGTATGGTAGTCCGGTGCGATCTCTCCCTGTTTCAGCAGGTCCTGCTGTTTGAGCTTATACCATTCTGTCACCTTGTTCATATCGGAATTGGCAATCTCAAACTGAATGCTGCCTTCCCCGACCCTGAGATCCGGGAGTCTGGCGTAGTTGATCCCCAGAGACTGGAAATCTTCCTGCATTCCTTCTTCCCGTCCTTCCAGAGGAAAGGAGACGATGCTGACATTTCCCCTGGTAAGGCCCTGGAGTTCTCTTAAGTCCTTCTCACCTCCCTGCATCTGGTCCGTGAGATAACGCTCATACCAGGCACCGAACTTCTCCCGGTCCGGTTCGTAGACTGCAACCTGCATCATGCCGTCGTTTTTATTGAGGTCCGGCAGGATCATGTAGTGGACATCCATCTGAGCCATATCCTGGCGGAAGGTATCCTGATCCACCAGAGGTACGTTCATGATGCTGTACTTCCCGTCGGTTGCCTTTAAGAAAGCAGCAAAGTCCTCAAAGGTGTTCTCCTTCAGCCGATGTTCTTTGACCATACGGGCAAAGAACTGGAGAAGCTTGATCGCTCCGACCGCTTCCAGACGGAAGATAGGATCCGCCATCCGGAGGACGCTCCTCACGTGCATGATGATCTCTTCGATTCCTCTGTTTATCTCATCCATCTAAATAACCTCCTCTCACATCTTCCTCGCGAATACTTCTGTTACCTTTTCCGACCGCACTTTTTCTTTTGCCTCAGCAGTTACCTTTTCCGGACGTAATTTTTCAGACTCCTTCTCCATGAGATTCGGGTAAAGCCTGTCGAGGATCCCACGGATTTTCTCAAGGTTTGCTTCCGTCTCCCTCACATAAAGGACAGCCTGGTCGATCAGATCCCGGATCTGGCTCTCAGACTTCCGCTCGACAAGATGCCCCTGCCTCAGTTGGCCGATGTCCACGTTTAAGATATTTCCCAGCAGGAAACTCTCCTCCTCATTCGGACGATCGACCCCCGTCTCAATCTCCGCCATCCTCTCCGGGCTGACCATCAGCGCGTTGGCGATCTCTTTCCTTGTGTAGTTTTTCGCCTGATAAAGATTGCGGAGCTGATCTCCAAAATTTTTGTTGTCTGCTGTCATCTGCATAAAACCATCTCCTCCTCTTTTTTCGCCGCAGTCTTACTCTGGTCTATCTCCATTTCTTTTCCTTTTCCCTCCGCGAACTCCGGTATGGCAACGAACCCCATGTCATTCACGTAGTAGGCTTTCCGCCATTCCTCAAAAGTTTCCCTGCTAAGATCCTTGCCTCAATGTCAGACTTGGAATAGCCTTCCCCTAAGGTCTTATCTCTCC
>JAXJRI010000221.1:0-16212 GCA_036310685.1 Lachnospiraceae bacterium
CTCGATCATCGTACCGATCTTGTACTCGATATCGGAATTCTTTTCTGCTTTCACTGCTTCTGCTTCTGCAACAACTACATCTTTTACAAACTTAAGCTCTTTCTTTTCGCCTACGAGAGGAATCATGATTTCAGGAACAATATCGAAGCCTTTCTCTGCTTTTACTTCGATGGCTGCTTCCATCACGGCTCTTGTCTGCATGCGGGCAATTTCAGGATATGTCACTGCAAGACGACATCCTCTGTGTCCCATCATCGGGTTGAACTCGTGGAGGGAATCACAAACTTCCTGAACTTCCTCCGCTGTCATAAGCATCTCTACTGCGAGATCGTCAATATCACCTTCATCGGTCGGAACGAACTCATGAAGTGGCGGATCTAAGAAACGGATAGTAACCGGTTTTCCTTCCATTACTTCATATAATGCCTTGAAGTCACCTTTCTGGAACGGAATCAAAGCATTCAATGCTTTTTCTCTCTGTTCAAGTGTTCTTGCAAGAATCATCTGACGGATCTTCGGAATACGGTCCGGCTCGAAGAACATATGCTCTGTACGGCAAAGACCGATTCCCTGAGCACCAAGCTCACGAGCCTTCTTAGCATCACGAGGTGTATCAGCGTTTGTACGAACGCTAAGTCTTCTAAATTCATCAGCCCATCCCATGATTCTTCCGAACTCACCAGCGATTGTAGCATCAACTGTAGGGATAACGCCATCATAGATGTTACCAGTGGATCCATCAAGGGAGATGAAGTCTCCTTCATGATATGTCTTACCAGCAAGTGTGAACTGCTTGTTAGCCTCATCCATAACGATGTCGCCGCAACCAGATACACAGCATGTACCCATACCACGAGCAACAACGGCTGCATGAGATGTCATACCACCACGAACTGTTAAGATACCCTGAGCACTCTTCATACCAGTGATATCCTCTGGAGATGTCTCAAGACGTACTAATACGACTTTCTCTCCTCTAGCTGCCCAATCCTGAGCATCCTCAGCTGTGAAGACAATCTTACCACAAGCTGCTCCAGGAGAAGCACCAAGTCCCTTACCTGCAGGAACTGCCTTCTTAAGAGCTGCTGCATCGAACTGTGGATGTAACAGAGTATCAAGGTTACGAGGATCGATCATCGCAACTGCCTCTTTCTCTGTTCTCATTCCCTCATCTACAAGATCACAAGCGATCTTTAAAGCAGCCTGAGCTGTTCTCTTACCATTTCTTGTCTGCAGCATGTAAAGTTTACCGTGCTCAACAGTGAACTCCATATCCTGCATATCTCTGTAATGATCCTCCAGAGTCTTGCAAACTTTCTTGAAGTCCTCAAATGCCTGAGGGAACTTGTCTGCCATCTCTGTAATCTTCATTGGTGTACGAACACCAGCAACTACGTCCTCACCCTGTGCGTTTGTAAGGAACTCACCGAAGAGACCCTTAGATCCTGTAGCAGGGTCACGAGTGAATGCAACACCTGTACCACAGTCATCACCCATGTTACCAAATGCCATGGACTGAACGTTAACAGCAGTACCCCAGCTATAAGGGATATCGTTATCACGACGATATACGTTTGCACGTGGGTTATCCCATGAACGGAATACAGCCTTGATAGCTTCCATCAGCTGTACCTTAGGATCATCTGGGAAGTCCTCACCAAGTTTAGCCTTGTACTCTGCCTTGAACTGAGAAGCAAGTTCTTTCAGGTCATCAGCTGTAAGCTCAACATCCTGCTTAACTCCTCTTTCAGCTTTCATTTTATCGATTAACTCTTCGAAGTATTTCTTTCCAACTTCCATAACGACGTCGGAGAACATCTGAATAAATCTTCTGTAGCAATCCCATGCCCAACGTGGATTGTTAGATTTCTCAGCTAATGTGTTAACAACGTCCTCATTTAAACCAAGGTTTAAGATAGTGTCCATCATACCTGGCATAGAAGCACGTGCACCGGAACGAACAGATACAAGAAGTGGATTCTCCTTATCTCCGAACTTCTTTCCAGTAATCTCCTCAAGCTTAGCGATGTACTGCTTGATCTCAGCCTGGATATCAGCATTGATCTCGCGTCCGTCCTCATAGTACTGTGTACAAGCCTCAGTAGTGATTGTGAAGCCCTGTGGTACTGGAAGACCGATGTTAGTCATCTCAGCGAGGTTTGCGCCTTTTCCACCAAGTAACTCACGCATGTTAGCGTTACCCTCAGTGAACAGATAGACATATTTGTGAGCCATATTTGTTCCTCCTTAAATTAAATGCTCCCCCTGAAAACAGGAGAATGTTAAATATAATACGCATTTTTATTGCTTTACAGCAACTGAAATTATAACACAAAATATCGCTACATTCTATAAAAAATCTTATTTTGACAAAAATTTGTCATTTTTTATTTTTTGCCTCGGGAATTAGACCAATAATTTTATCCTTTTTCATCATTTTTTGTGATAAGTACACAAAAGCCAACACTCTGTGCATATCATATTAAACGAAGCTATCATAATTTTTTTAGATTATGACGGAATTGATTATTATTTGTTAGTATCTATCGCTAGTTCCAGAGTCTGATATATGTATTTTTATTCGAACTATTGTACAAATTTGCCAATATTGTTGCAAAGCTCAATCTTCCTCTTCATAATCGCGTCCGTCAAAATCCTCTTCCCCAGAAATACGATTGAGATAGCGTGGGTGGAACTTGGAATACATGATAATCTGGTCATTATAAAGGCCACGGTATCCAGAAAGCATATAGCTAACTGATACACTGAGAAGAATATATGGCACTCCAGAAAAACCAAAAAGCTCAAAACCAATTAACATAGAAGCAATCGGACAGTTTGTGACTCCACAGAAGACCGAAACCATGGCAACTGCAGCACAAAGAGCTGGAGACATCCCCATCAGTGATCCAAAAAGATTGCCAAATGCTGCCCCCACACAGAAGGCTGGGACAATCTCTCCCCCTCGGAATCCCGCTGCCAATGTTAGCGCCGTCATAATCAGTTTAATAAGAAATGCTGGTTTTGGAGCGATGCCTGCAATAGAAAGATCCAATATTCCAACGCTGGCACCATTATAGATACGAGTGCCAAGCAGCAGTGTGAGAAGCAGTACGATTGATCCACCGATTACAATTCTCACATACGGGTTCTCAATCTTTGCATAAAACTTATGAGCCATCCTTAAAGTCACGACGAATATAATGGACAGAAAAGCACACAGAACTCCCAAAAACACAGTCTTAGTTCCTGTGATTACAGACATAGCCGGAATGTTGCTGACCTGGAAGGCATGAGGATTAATTCCCATATTAACCGCGAATTGATTGGCAATAATCGAGGCAAATGCACAGGGAACCAGGGCAGAATACTGCATGATTCCTACACTCACCATCTCCATTGGAAAGACAGCTGCAGCAAGAGGTGTTCCAAAAACAACAGAGAATGCCGCACTCATTCCACAGAGAACCGCAATCTTACGATCTCTCTCATTCATCTTTAAGACTCTTCCAATGGTAGACCCGAGACTGCCGCCCATCTGAAGAGCTGCTCCCTCTCGACCTGCGGAGCCTCCAAAAAGATGGGTTATCAAAGTTGCTACATAGATAACTGGGGCCATAAGAGCCGGAACCTGATCATTCTTACCATGGACTACATCCAGAATTGTATTCGTTCCCTTATCGGTATAAAGCCCCGTCACGCGATAAATCAGTACAATTGGAAGGCCTCCTACTGGCAGCAGATAGACAATCCATGGGTGAAACTGGCGAAATGTCGTTACAAAAGCCAGACAATACGCAAAGGTGCTGCTGAAGATTCCAACTACCACACCAGAAATTACTGCAACCGCAATCCACATCAAAGCCATCTTAAAATTACTTAGGAATCCCTTCTGATAATGTCGTTCCATCTCTCGAATGGATTCAAATTTTTCTTTCCAAACAGAATTCATAAATCTCTCTCTTTCTCTTTCGTAATCAAGGTCACACATTCATTATAAGGGGCACTCTCCTATTTCGCAAGAATTCCCGCTTTTCATACACAAGTTTGAGCGATAATTTACTTCATTATCTCAACATTTTCAGTTGACACTGTTTAAAGTTCGTGCTATCTTATAGGCACGAAATGCAAAGACGAGGAGTAGTAGCGTTAAAAAGACAATACAGAGAGTTGCTGGCTGGTGAAAAGCAACTGCCGATTTGATGTGAACTCGCCTCTGAGCAGCATACTGAATTCCTAGTAGGTAGCGCCGGAGCCTGTCCGTTACAGCAGGAGGATATAAAACTATTTATAGTTCGTATCTGGAATGAGTGCATACTGTAAGTGCAGTGTGAATAAGAGTGGTATCGCGTGGATTTCTCCGTCTCTTTGTTAGGGATGGAGTTTTTTTATTGTTCGGATAGTTCCCATTTCCAGATCACATGACAACATGTAGAGATTTTGAAGGAGGAATATTAATTATGCAGCATTCAGAAAAGTATAAACCAATGTATTTTCGCCCACAGGTCGCACACAAATGGATCGAGAAAGATCATATCGAGAATCCGCCAATCTGGTGTTCCGTCGATCTTCGTGACGGTAACCAGGCTCTGATTATTCCAATGAGTCTTGAAGAGAAATTAGAGTTCTTTAAGCTGTTGGTTAAAGTCGGATTTAAAGAGATTGAGGTTGGTTTCCCAGCTGCTTCTGAGACAGAATATGAATTCTGCCGTACCTTAATTGAGAAGAACATGATTCCTGATGACGTTACTATCCAGGTACTGACTCAGGCCAGAGAGCATATCATCCGCAAGACTTTCGAGGCTGTAAGAGGTGCCAAGAACGTTGTCGTTCATCTGTACAACTCCACTTCCGTTGCACAGCGTGAGCAGGTATTTAAGAAACCGAAAGATCAGATCATTAAAATCGCCGTTGACGGTGCTAAATTATTACAGAAACTGACACAGGAAGAGGGAGCTGATTACCGTTTCGAGTACTCCCCAGAGAGTTTCACTGGAACTGAGATGGACTTCGCTTTAGAGGTCTGCAACGCAGTATTAGATGTATGGAAACCAACTCCTGATCACACGACCATCATCAACCTTCCTGCTACTGTTCAGCATTCCGAAGCCCATGTCTTCGCTGACCAGATTGAGTACATGCATGAGAATCTGAAATATCGTGATGGTGTTGTATTATCCGTTCACCCTCACAACGACCGTGGTACTGGAGTTGCAGATACTGAGCTTGCAGTACTGGCTGGTGCAGACCGTGTTGAGGGAACCTTATTCGGTAACGGTGAGCGTACTGGTAATGTAGATATCGTCACCTTAGCTCTTAACATGTATGTTCACGGAGTTGACCCTAAGTTAGACTTCTCCAACATCCCTGCTTTAGCAGAGGTTTATGAACGAGTAACCAGAATGCACATCTATGAGAGACAGCCATATGCCGGCAAGTTAGTCTTCGCCGCATTCTCAGGATCTCACCAGGATGCGATCGCAAAGGGTATGATGTGGCGTGAGACTCATGACTGCAAACACTGGACCGTTCCTTATCTGGCAATCGATCCAAAAGATATCGGACGTGAGTACGAGTCCGATGTCATCCGTATCAACAGCCAGTCCGGAAAGGGCGGCGTAGCCTTCTTACTGGATCAGAATTATGGTCTTCGTGTTCCTGCACAGATGCGCGAGGAGCTTGGCTACTTAGTCAAGGATGTCTCAGATCACGAGCATGCTGAGTTGAAACCTGCCGAAGTATTCGATGTATTTAAGCAGGAATTTGCAAATGTCGAAGCACCAATCAAGTTAAAGGAAGTACATTTCAAGCAGGAGAACGGTATCTCCACAGAGCTCTCCATCAACAGAGACGGTGTGCCTAAGGTTTACCACGGACATGGTAATGGACGTCTGGATGCGGTCAGCAATTCCATCAAGCGTCACTTTAATATCACATACACCCTCTCCACTTATGAGGAGCATGCATTGAATTATGGTACTAACTCCCAGGCATGTGCATATGTTGCTATTGATATGCCAGACGGCAGAACCTGCTGGGGTGTTGGTCTTGACGATGATATCATCGTTGCTTCTGTACGGGCACTGATTTCTGCAGTCAACAGATCTATGCAATCAAACTAATAAGGATTTAAAAAGCAAAGAATTTAAAAAAGCAGGTGTCTCATTTTGACACCTGCTTTTATTAGAATACAAAAACGATGGTACGGATATCATCAGTTGCTCATGACTTCTTATGCATTGCTGACTACGGTCGCTACTAATTTTTCTCCATCAAAGTCAATCTGGATGATATCCTGTGGGTTAACATCTCCCTGAAGAATCATTCTGGCTGCAAGAGTATCTACATGCTTGGTCAGATATCTCTTAAGTGGACGTGCTCCGAAGCTTGGATCATATCCATGGTCAATGATGTAATCTTTAGCAGCATCGGTAAGAGAAACGGTGAGCTCCTTGTCAACCAGTCTCTTGTTGACATCTGCAATCATTAAGTTGATGATGTCACCAATATCAGCCTTAGTAAGTGGCTTGAACATGATAATCTCATCAAGACGGTTCAAAAACTCTGGACGGAAAGCTCTCTTAAGCTCTGCCTTTACCTGCTCTGATGCTTCTGGACGAATGTTGCCCATCTCATCGATACCGTCAAGCAGATACTGAGATCCCAGGTTAGAAGTCATGATCAGTATCGTGTTCTTAAAGTCTACCGTTCTGCCCTGAGAATCTGTGATATGACCATCATCAAGCACCTGAAGAAGTACATTGAATACATCTGGGTGCGCCTTCTCAATCTCATCGAAAAGTACGACACAGTATGGATGTCTTCTGACAGCCTCCGTCAGCTGTCCACCTTCCTCATATCCTACATATCCTGGAGGCGCTCCAATCAGACGAGACACGGAATATTTCTCCATGTACTCACTCATATCGATTCGTACCATGTTCTTCTCATCGTCAAACAAAGACTCGGCCAATGTCTTGGCTAGCTCTGTCTTACCAACACCAGTCGGTCCTAAGAAGAGGAAGGATCCAATCGGCTTTGTCGGGTCCTTGATTCCAGCCTTGGAACGAATGATGGCGTCAGTTACTTTCTCGACTGCCTCATCCTGACCAACAACACGTTTGTGGAGCTGCTTGTCAAGATTCAGGGTCTTATTTCTCTCACTTTCTGTAAGCTTTGCAACTGGAATACCAGTCCAACGGCTGACAATCTCTGAGATCTCCTCATCGGTGACTTGTTCATGAACCATAGAAGAATCTCTCTTACCAGACATGTCCTCTGCTTCCTGCAGCTGTCTCTGAAGTTCTGGGAGTTTACCATACTGCAGCTCCGCTGCCTTCTCCAGGTCATAGTTACGCTGAGCAATGGCAATCTCATTGTTGACAGCCTCGATCTGCTCCTTCAATGAAGATACACGATCCACTGCGGACTTCTCCTGATCCCATGCTGCCTTGCGGGAGCTGAAATCCTCTTTCAAATCTGCAAGTTCTTTCTGCAGAGCCTCCAGTCTCTCCTGGCTCAGATGGTCAGTCTCTTTTTTTAAGGCTGCCTCCTCAATCTCTAACTGCATGATCTTACGCTGAACTTCATCCAATTCTTCCGGAAGACTGTTCATCTCAGTCTTGATCATAGCACAGGCCTCATCAACTAAGTCAATAGCCTTATCTGGAAGGAAACGATCTGTGATATAACGGTTGGAAAGTACAGCTGCACTGACCAGTGCACTATCTGAAATCTTAACACCGTGAAATACCTCGTAACGCTCTTTCAGTCCACGAAGAATCGAGATAGTATCTTCAACTGTTGGCTCTTCAACCATAACATGCTGGAAACGACGCTCTAACGCTGCATCCTTCTCAATATACTGACGATACTCTTTTAAAGTTGTCGCACCGATACAGTGGAGCTCACCCCTTGCCAGCATAGGCTTTAAGAGATTTCCGGCATCCATAGCACCTTCACTCTTGCCGGCACCGACAATCGTGTGGAGCTCATCGATGAACATGATAATCTGACCTTCGCTGGCCTTAACTTCCTCCAGAACTGCTTTCAGTCTCTCCTCAAACTCACCACGATACTTGGCTCCAGCAATCAGAGATCCCATATCAAGAGCAAAAATCTTCTTATCCTTCAGAGAATCCGGTACATCGCCTTTTACGATACGCTGTACAAGCCCCTCTACTACTGCAGTCTTACCAACACCAGGCTCACCAATCAAGCAAGGGTTGTTCTTGGTCTTTCTCGACAGGATACGAATCACGTTACGAATCTCCGCATCACGGCCAATGACAGGGTCAAGCTTCTGCTGTCTTGCCCTCTCTACCAGATCATAACCATACTTAGTAAGTGTGTCATAGGTTGCTTCTGGATTATCACTGACTACCTTCTGATTGCCTCTCACACTGGAAAGTGCGGTAAGAAAACGCTCTCTAGTAATTCCGAACGCCTGCAGCAGCTTCTTGATCTCAGTGTTCGGATACTTCATGAGAGATAAGAAGAGGTGCTCTACTGAGACATACTCATCTCCCATTGCCTTAGCCTCATCCTCAGCACTCACTAAGGTCTGGTTCAAACTCTTGCTTAAAGTTGTCTGTCCGCCAGAAACTTTCGGTTTCTTATCAATCAGACTCTGAACCTGATTTACAAACTGTTCCTTATCAATACCCATCTTCTCAATCATCTTTGCGATCAAGCTGTCATCGATGGTCAAAAGACTATAAAGAAAATGCTCTTCATCAACCTCTGGGTTTCCATTCTGAAGAGCAATCTTCTCACAATTATTCACTGCTTCGAGTGATTTCTGAGTGAATTTATTAATATTCATATATAAGCCTCCTCTTAAATACAAGAAGAATCTGTTGTTCTACTGTTTCTATAACATACTTATATCACTCTTTATTAGCCATGTCAAGCAACGAGTGCTAATATTTTTATAAAAATTTTCCCGGAGAGAAAACCCTCCGGGAGAATGTATCATAATCAATTCTTAGTAGATCTTCTTGTTAGACTTGATACCAGGATCTGTAGGATCATAGCTCTTCTTCTTGATCTTATAGTTCTGTCCCTGATAATCAACGATGATCTTATTCTTACCATTTAACTTATAAAGTCCGAATGGTCCGTAATTGCTTGCCTGTGCTGGGTTATGAGTACCCTTTACGAAGACACGTCTCTTCTTATTAGTCTTTGTAGCGATATCATACATTAACTTAGCATTGACTGCCTGCATACGTACGCAGTGTGTAGTCTGGTTAGAGCCAAGCTTATTGTAAATGCCAACCTTGAGCTTACGATTGTTAGTAGTACGATACATGCTGGAATGGAACCAGAAGTTAGCATGTTTTACATGAACTCCCCACTGATAATAATGGAAAGGATGGCTCTTCTTATAGATATACCATCTTGTGGCACTTGTCTTCTCAAGATAAGCCCACTTTCCAAACTTAGTACCGTTCTTCTTTCTGGAAGTAGAACATACTACAGTCTTTAATGGGATATTGTAATCTGACCGTACATACTTCTTTGCACGCTTTTTCAGATTCTTACCCTTACCTCTTGCATAGAACGTAAGGTTATGGTTTGGAACATTAACTACGACTAAGATATCCTTGTTGATCCACTTCTTGTAGTTCTTCTTAAAAAGATCAGTGCAGAGTGTTCCATCTGCGTTGAAGTAATACTGATATGTTCCTCCGTTACCTGTCGGACTCTCCAGTGTTGCCCATGTATTAGCAAGTGGACGTCCATTCTCAAAGTAGAACAGCTTCTCTGTTCCAGCTACCTGATACCAGCCAGTATAGCCCGCTACAACAGGGTTCTCCGGTCCAGCGTTTCTACTCACTGCCATAACTGGTGTAGCAGTCATAAGCATCGCAGCTGACATAGCAAGTGCAGATGCTTTTGTCATCCATGTTCTCATGTGTATCCCCTTTCTTTTCACTCTCTTGATCTGACTTTTTGGGTCTAGTCTTTCTGACAATTATAACACTTCTATCAGATAAACGAAAGCTATATTATGAGGAAATTTTCCAAAAATCATCAAGAAGCAGTGTATAGTTGGTCAAATTAACCTGATAATATTGATCCCAGTCTTCCGGAAGCAGATATTGATTCTTAGGATAGAGGAATCTTTCGTCCATCAGAAGAATAATCCCCCTATCCTCCATCGTTCGAATCACTCTTCCCGCTGCCTGAAGCACCTTGTTCATCCCTGGATAGCGGTAAGCATACTCGTAGCCATCTTCCTTATTCTGATCAAAATACGTTCGGATAATTTCTCGCGAGGTACAGACTTGAGGAATCCCTGTTCCAATAATCATTACTCCAATCAACCGATCTCCAGCCAGGTCGATACCTTCCGAGAAGAAACTTCCCAGCACACACATGCCGACAAGCGGCTCATCAGAATCTTTTCGAAACTGACTTAAGAAGTCTTCCCTCTCCTCCTCTGTCATGGACGATTCCTGAACTGTCACCTTGGCATTCTTTGTCAATTCCTGATAAGTATCCCTTTCCATGCAGTCCCTCACCATCTGATAGGAAGGGAAGAAAACCATATAATTGCCCTTGTGTGCCTTTACGGTCTGTATCACATAGGTTATCATGCGATCATATTGATCTGGCCCTCTCATCTTGTAGCGGCTCGTCACATCCCTGGTGATAGCCAGCAGCCGTTTATCCCGGTCAAATGGCGATGGAATACTGTAGGCAGGAACCTGATCTCCCCCAATCAATTTCTTAAAGTATTCTATCGGAAGAAGGGTTGCTGAGAAGAAAATGCTAGAAAAACTTCCTTCAATATATTCCTCTAATTTCTGTGATGGATCGACACAGAAAAGCACGATCCTCTGTGTCCTTTCTACCTTCTCCCAATAAATCTGATAACCTCTCTCCATCTCTTCTAGCATCTGATAAAAGTGTCGAATTCGAAAGAAGCAATCCATAATCTCTTCCTGCTCTTCATCTTCTGGGTGATCCGTTATGTAATCCCCCATCGGTTCTAAGAGACGATAGATTGGAAAATAGAGAGGGTCCGAATTGTCTAAGAGGACATACTCCTCCAAAGGCTCCTCACAGAGAAGCCTCTTCCATGCTCCCATAACATTGCCTAGCTTTCTGGCAATCTTCTTGTCTCTCTTCTGGAAAAGCCTCTTCATATGAGAAAGTTCTGAATAAAGCAGGTCTGCGGAATACATATCTCTGGCCCGATCCAGAAGATTGTGCGCCTCATCCACCAGGAATACCGTCCGGGAGATATTCTCACCGAAAAGACTGGACCGATTCACATGTGGATCATAGACATAATTATAATCACAGATGACAAAGTCAGCCCATGCTGCCGCCTCAAATGCTAGCTGATAAGGGCATACCTGGAACTTCTTAGCATAAAGCAGGATAACCTCTCTGGTCATCTCCGTCTCTTCCGTAAGCATCTGATAGAGAGCCTCATTGATTCGGTCATAATGGCCCTCCGCTCTCGGACAGGTTCTGTAATCGCACTCTACCGTATCATTAACACAGATCTTCTCTTTCGCTGTAATCGTCACGGAATGAAAACTAAGCCCCTCCTTTTTTAACAGCCTTATGGTACCTTCCGCCACTGTTCTTGTAATCGTCTTCGCCGTCAGATAGAAGATCCGGTCGACCTCACCTTGGCTCATAACCTTAATCGTCGGATAAATCGTAGAGATTGTCTTACCGATTCCCGTCGGGGCTTGCAAAAAGACCGATTTCCGTTTTTTCAAAGTCTGATATACCAGCGCCGTCATCGTCTTCTGTCCAGGCCGAAACTCAAAAGGAAATGTCATATCTTTTGCACTCTGTTCTCTCTGCTGACGCATGGCATAAAAGAGATCTGCCCAAGTCTTATACTCGTCGTAAAGTGCATCAAACCATTCTGACAATCCCTTCATAGAATACTTATCTGTGATTCGCTTGATCTCTTCCGTCTCAATATTGCAGTAAGTAATCTGAATACTAATCTCCTCCAGGTCATGCTCCTGACCATAGATGCAAGCATAACACTTAGCCTGCGCAAGATGAAGCAACTCCGCCTCCGTAATTCCATTGACATCCTTGTGGACACATTTGATCTCGTCAATTAGACATTCATCCCCTTTGACTTCAATACCATCTGCTCTTCCCTCTAAGACCAACTTGTAATCAGGAAGTGACCACTCCTTCTTGAGGGGGACCTCACTGTGATAGGACCCATCCTGAGCCTTCTGAATCTTTCGATGAAGGCGTGCTCCCTCCTGCATGGAATCTACATCCATCACAACTTGAGAGCCTGTCGTCATATT
The DNA here is from genome assembly GCA_036310685.1 of Lachnospiraceae bacterium. Classification (GTDB taxonomy): domain Bacteria; phylum Bacillota; class Clostridia; order Lachnospirales; family Lachnospiraceae; genus Anaerobutyricum. The sequence continues at coordinate 12,303 of JAXJRI010000221.1, forward strand.
CCCCTCCCTGAAGAGAAATTCCACCAGATTTCTCACCGATATTCTGATTGTCCCATTACGGTAGCTAAACATATCTCTATCCCTATTCTTACTGAACTTATTACTTAATTTTCATTTGAAAGTAAAACATATCGAAAAAAGAAAATACCCACAGCGAGGGGCAAATCTCGCTGTGGGTATATCTCGTATAATACTAACCTTTAACTTAGGGGACTACGCCTATTATAATAACGCAGAACAAAGTAAATTACAATATCATAAATGTGGAATAATTTGCTTTTTTGTCCTGCAAATTTGATGCATATATGATAAATAATTAGTTCTATGTGCAAGATTCTTTCATTTGAAAGTCATATACTTGAATAATCTTACAATTTTCTTTGCTTACTTATCTAACTGTCCTAAGATAGCTGGAATCAACTGTTTCTTTCTGGAAACGACACCCTGAAGCACAACAGAATCACCTGTGGCATCTACCTTGAAGGCCTCTCCTACTACTTCGTCCTTCATATCTCCTACCATCAGGAGTTCAGTGGACTCAGAAAGAATATGTGTCATCATGAAGAATACCATATCAAGATGAGCTTCTTCTTTAACCTCTTCCATATATGGGAGGAGCTTCTTCTTACAGCTTGCAAGTTCGTCCTTACTCATAGAAGAAATCTGACCAACACCAAATTCTACTTTACCCTTATGGAACTTTTTGAAATCCTGATAGAAGATCTCTTCCGCATCCTTCTGCTCCAGATTACTTCCCGCTGTGAACATATCCGTAGCATATTTTTCAATCTCAATACCTGCAATCTTAGCCAGACGCTCTGCTGTTGCCTTATCAAGCGGTGTGCAGGTTGGAGAACGGAACATCAAGGTATCTGAGATGATTGCGGAAACCAGAAGTCCTGCAACCTTCTTAGGGATCTCAATCTGCTGCTCATCAAACATCTGAGTAACGATAGTAGCGGTACAGCCTACTGGTTGGTTTCTGAAGTAGATTGGATTGGTAGTCTCAATATTACCAAGGCGATGATGGTCAATAATCTCAAGAATCTCTGCCTGATCAAATCCATCGACTGCCTGTGTCTTCTCATTATGGTCAACTAAGATTACTTTCTTCTTCTGCAAACCTAACAGGTTACGTCTGCCGATCATACCAACATAGTTCCCATCGCGGTCAAGGACTGGGAAGTCACGGAACTTCTTATTGGTCATGATAGCCTGAATATCTTCAATGTATGCATTGGTGTGGAAGGTAATCAGATTATCTTTGGTCATGAAATAACGGATTGGCATACTGTGGTTGATCAGTCTCGCTACAGTGAAAGTATCATATGGACTTACAATCACACGGCATCCCTTAGCATTAGCCATCTTGCGAATAGTCTTAGAAACTGCGGCACCTGTACATACAACAATCGCTGTTGCATCCATCTCAATAGCACAGAGCTGGGACTCATAACGGTTACCAAGAATAACCATATCACCTGGCTCAATATAGTTCTCCATCATATCAGGATTAGCAGCAGCAATCAGAACATGTCCCTGATCAAACACACCATCTACATCCCCGACAACCATATCGCCATCTAAGGTCTCTACAATGTTCTTGTAAGAAGTCTTAGCTTTAGAAATAATCTTGTTATCGTAAACGTCCATATCAGAGTAAGCGATATCACCGATTGTGATCATACCTTCTAGTTGCTTACCATTAAGGATTGGCAGAGATACATAACGTCTCGCACGCATGTAATCCCATGCTTTCTTCAGGGATGTCTCTCCGTCTTTTCCTTCAATCTTCTTTATCTCGATATCTGTTACCTGTGGACGGATATCGTTGGTATAATAAGGCTCTTCCACACCAAAATACTCCATGACATAGCGAGTCTCCTCATTAACTTGACCAGCTCTCGAAGCGACATAGTTTAACGGAATGTTATCACGTTTCGCGACCTGATTCTTCAGATAAGAATATGCCAGTGCAGAACAGATACTATCTGTATCTGGGTTCTTATGACCAATGACATAAACATTCTTCTTCTTCTCCATGTTATTCCTCCCAGCAATTATAGCTTTATAGATCATGACACCGTGTTTGCATCCCCTAAATCACGCTGTATCATTCTATATGGGAACTATCGTCTCCTATAATTATTTAATTAATTTAAAATTACGATATTTCTCAGATTCTTTGTGGTTTTTCTGCATCTTCTGATACTGTAGTCTTGTATGCCCTTTAAACTCAAAAATTGGAATATTATAATATAGAAGCTCTGCAGCACTGTACAGCTTATTCTTAAGTGCCTCATCATTAGAACTTATCTCTGAAAGTCTGCCTCTAACTTCCGAAAGCTCACAGCTGTTCTGAATCATACTAATCACAGTGTGGACCAGTACAGTCGTCTTATAATAGTCCATGTTCATCTCATCCAAAAGGAGATTTGACAACTCGGTAATGCCCTTCCACCGATTGTCAATTCCCCCATTCTCATAGATATAGAACAGATCACTCTCTGATACATTCTTATAGAGCAGATCCTTATGCTCTCTGATATAGAGCAATGTAATTTCCGGATTATCCACATTCACATACTGGACAAAATCTCTTCCAGAACCATCTTTTAAGAAAATGATGATCGGCCAGAGTGATACTCTGCATTTGACAAATTTAGCGAATTCCTCTTCCGGAATCACAATTTTGGCAGAGGTAAGGAACTGTCGATAAAGGGATCCTTCATCAATCAGGCCATAGTAATAGATCAGACCGGTCACTACCCCTTCCCATCTTTCGAACTCCTCGATGACTTTCTTGGTTTTCCGACTCTTTAAATAGAAATAAAATCTATCCTTCGCCTGTGTGATGGAATATATGATATTGTTCTCATCACCCAGCGGGTTTCCACGTTTAAAATCAGCAAGTCCGAAAAGTCTCAGATATTGAAGGTAATCCCAATCCAGATCATCTATCTCCAACTCGCCTGCCTCCCAGACGTCCAAGAGAAAATCCAGCACACTTTCTGGAAGCATCTCTACAATGAGTTCCCGATTCTGATCAAGAGCATCCGCAAGTGCTGCCGTGTATGCGTCTTTATGTAGGCCTTCCTCAAACTGTATATTAATCCTATGTAAAATTGATTTCACTGAGGCAAGTGCAACTCCACCGATTACGGAATCGCAGGTCCGGTCGCTTTCTTCTACCACAGCGTAATTTGGATCATAGCTCATCTACTATTAAGCGTTCCTTCCATGACACTTCTTATACTTCTTACCACTGCCACATGGACATGGGTCATTTCTTCCAATCTTTTTCGGTTTCACAATCGTGTGTGACTTCTTCTGCTGTAAGTAGAGCTCTTTTCTGCGCTCAGGCGTCAGAAGATTATCCCACTGTGGAAGATTGTAAAGCCACTCAGCCTTGCATCCGACCATGTTGTAGTAGAGTTTCTCTTTATCATAATCCAGATTAACTTCTGTATTCTCATCCATCGTCTCGATTGGATTAGGATTCTTTAAACTCTCATCGATACCATCAAGGAAACCTACGAAGTAGTTAAGTTCCATGTCGTATTTATCTGCGAGCTCTTTTACAGTTCCCTTCACTGGATGATCTGGATCCGCAAGAATCTGCTCATAGACTGCACGCTCCTGGCTGAAATATCCAACCCAGAAAGCCTGTCCCTCCTTTGTTCTATCGTCATGCCCGTAAGCAAAGTCTCTCCATTCTGTTAATAAAGACATATTAATTGTTCCTTTCTTATGATACATATTATTCGCATATACGAAAGGGTATTCTAGCCCTTTTCCAGCGATGATAGTTACGATTATTATACCAAAGTAACATGTTTTATTCAACACCATCGGGCTAGAGGATTCCTCTATTTATGCGGACGATTGTCGTTCAAGTTCAAATAATACA
>JAXJRI010000222.1:0-47721 GCA_036310685.1 Lachnospiraceae bacterium
CAATGTTCATGAGAGAATCCTTTCTAGGTACTGGTTTTTTGGTTGAAACTTATTATACCTTAATTCGAGAGGATTCTCTCTTTTTATTTCCCAACTGATGAATTCTTTACACTAACTATTTGAGATCTCGAACTTTTATCTTTGTAAGGTTTATACTTTGATAAGATAAGTGTAAGATTTGTCTGACTTTTCAATCTTCGTAATTAGGAAAAATGGAAGTGCAATTCTTGACAGTGATGAGTAATAAATATATACTTAATAAATAAAAGGTTCGGCAACGAAGTCCGCGTGTGATCGTTGCCGGACTTTTTTATTGCCTAACATTCAAATGAACTGCCAGTGGCTGTTCCTATTGTTAGAAAGAGAGGAGTTGCCTATGAGATATCTTATTGATCATTCGGATCAGATTAACCTACAGCTTCAAAGGTATGGCGTAAAGTTTGGCATTTATAAAAATGGCGAGTTTCACGAACAGTTTTTCCCTTTTGATCCCATTCCGAGAGTCATCACAGCTGATGAGTGGGATATTTTAAATAAAGGCCTGGCACAGCGTGTTCATGCGTTGAATCTATTTTTAAAGGATGTCTATGGAGATAAGAAGATTATAAAGGATGGAGTGGTGCCGGAGGACTTCGTCTATCGGTCTCCAGGGTACCTGGCAGAGTGCGAGGGAATCACGCCAGTAGGTGGAGTCTACAGCCACATCTCCGGTATCGATCTTGTCAAAGGCAAGGATGGAACCTGGTATGTTCTGGAAGATAATCTGAGAATTCCCTCGGGTGCATCCTATCCATTAATTGCAAGAAAACTTTGCCGTCGATGCAGTCCTGATACGTTTCGAATTCATTCGCTTGCTGACAATCGAAACTATGGATCTCTTTTAAAGAAGACCATGGACAGTGTCAACACCGGCGGAATCAATGTCGTGTTTACCCCAGGAAGATATAATGCCGCCTACTTTGAGCATTCTTATCTGGCAGAGCTTGTCGGGGCAGAGCTTGCCGAAGCGGGAGATCTTTATGTCAAGGATACTTTCGTTTATCTTCGTTCCACTCAGGGAGATCAGAGGGTAGGAGCGATCTACCGTCGAGTTTCCGATGAGTACATGGATCCGCTGGCATTTGAGCCGTCCTCGCTGATTGGAATCCCAAATCTGATGTCTGCTTACCGGGCTGGCCATGTCGGGCTTTTAAATGCTCTGGGCAATGGAGTGGCAGATGATAAGGGCATCTATTACTTTGTTCCGAAGATGATAAAGTACTATCTAAATGAAGAGCCGATTCTTAATAATGCCAAGACTTATCTGCCATTCTATGAGGAGGACCGAAAGTATGTCTTAGAGCATCTGAATACTCTGGTCGTAAAAGACGTAGCAGAGGCAGGAGGCTACGGCGTCGTTTTTGGAGACAAGATGACAGCAGAGGAACTGGCTAAGATGAAAGAGACTATTCAGAATGAACCGCGACGTTTTATCGCGCAGGAAGTGGTTGACTTTGAGGACCTGCCGATTTTGAATGAAGATAAGTCGACTTCCGACCATAAGGCGGATCTAAGAGCCTTTGTCTTATCAACTCCAGCGGAGACCATGGTATGGCCGAGCGGTCTGACTAGATTCTCACGGACGGAAGGATTTATTGTGAATTCATCACAAGGAGGAGGTTTTAAGGATACATGGATCGAATTACATTAAGCAGCCAGAACCGTCTGTTCTGGCTCGGCCGCTACGCGGAGAGAGTATACCGGGCGACCGATTTTATGATGGAACTATATGATCAGATGATTGACAACAAAGAGATCCCTTATCGGGAATATTGTCAGCAACTTGGAATTCCAAGCATTTATCAGGATGAAAATGACTTCTTTAAACACTATCTCTTTGACGGGGGCAATCCATTCTCTGTCAGAGCTGCAGCGGATGCCATGCTGGGAAATGGCATGGAGCTGAGAAGTACTATTACTTCCAAATCCCTGTCTTACCTGCAGATGGCTAGCTCCGCCCTGGAACAGGCAGAACGCAGTGATTCCCCTTGTATGGAGCTGCAGACTGTGATCGATGATATCACAGCTTTTCGCGGCAGTTTCGATGATACCATTCAAAACGAGCGTGTAAGAAATACCATAAAGACAGGCAGGGAAGTGGAGCGACTGAGTCTGATGCTTCGTATGCGTATCAAACTGGAGTACTTAGATCAGGAACTCTCCATGCTGCTCTTCCGTTTAGAGAAGACTAATTTACAGTTTGACCAGGCAGCTTTTGATGTTATCCTAGGCAGAACGAACAAAGAACTCTCCGCCAGCATTCCGGTGCTGTTAAACAGCGTAGAGAATCTGGTTCAGGTATGAGTCACAGATTAAAGTTTCATTATGATACCTTTTTAAAATTCAACAAACCAGTAAGGGAGCATGATTTCGTTCTGCGTTGTGTTCCCCCTTCCTTTGCCGGTCAGGAGATTCTTCAGTCTAAGCTGATTGTCGAGCCGGGGACAGACCTGATGACACAGACAGATGTCTATGGCAATCAGCTGGCAATCGGACGAATTGGTGAGAATCATACTTACTTTCACTATCTGGTGGAGGGCACTGCAAGAATCGATTTCAAGAAGAGAGAGAAAGAGATATGTCATCCAATCTTTCGCTTTCCATCTCCTTATACCCGTACGAGCAAGGAAATGTTAGCATTTCTGGATTCTCTTATCTTACCAGAAGATCCTTTTGACATTGCCAAGGAGATTGCAAAGGCAGTGCATGATACCATGGAGTATCTTCCAGGCACGACCAATACTCACACCAAGGCAGTGGATGCATTTGCTCTGAAAAAGGGAGTCTGTCAGGATTATGCTCACATTTGCTTAAGTCTCCTGCGGGCTAAGGGTATTCCTTCAAGGTATGTGACTGGGCTTCCAGAGGGGACTGGAGCCAGTCATGCCTGGGTGGAAGTTTATGTGGATGGATATTGGATTGGCATGGATCCTACCAGAAGAAAGATGGCGGATGAGACCTATCTGGTCATTGGACGGGGCCGTGATTTTGGAGACTGTCCGATGGAAAGAGGAGTCTTTCATGGACTTTCTGATCAGACGCAGACCGTCTTTATGGAGGTAATAAGCCAGCAGGAGTAGGGCCAACATAGTTTCTACCACCGTAGTTTCTGTGGGCAGTGATACTTTAAGCGTGCACGATAGATAGAAAAGAGGGATAATAATTATGATGATTGAGGACGTAGTAAAAGTCCCGTTAGCTGTGGACGAAGATCTAGTCATTAAGAAGAACCGTATTGGAAGCGGCGGTAAGCGAATCTGCATCGTAACAGGAACCCATGGTGATGAGCTGGAGGGTCAGTATGTCTGCTTTCGCCTTGCCAGGCTGCTCAACGAACACTTAAATGACCTTCAGGGCACCGTGGACATCTACCCAGCGACCAATCCTCTGGGAATCAGCACCATGACCCGTACGATTCCTCTCTGTGATCTGGATATGAACCGAACCTTCCCGGGAAGTCATCAAGGTTCCATGTCGGAACATGTGGCAGCGGGAATTATTGACGATATTAAGGGTGCGGATGTCTGCATCGATATTCATGCCAGCAACACCTACCTTCGGGAGATTCCCCAAGTCCGAATCAATGAGATTAGTGCCGACAAGCTGGTTCCGCTGGCCAGGCATCTGAATATGAATCTTATATGGGTCCATTCAGCCGCAACGGTTCTGGAGTCGACTCTTGCCTATAGTTTAAATGATATTGGAACCCCGACTCTGGTTGTGGAGATGGGAATCGGTCTCAGGCTGACCAAAGATTACGGAGATCAGCTTGTGGATGGAATTCTCTCCCTGATGGCTAACTTAGGGATGTGGACCGCTCCCACCGTGCCGATTGCTCCGCCGATCATCTCGATGGACGGCCATGTCTCCTTTATTAATGCCTCAAAGGCAGGAATATTTATTCCAGATGTTCGACATGGAGAACATGTGAGAGAGGGGCAGGTTTTTGGTTATATCGTGGATTCAATGACAGGGGATGTCTTAGAGAAGCTGATCTGTCCTGCCACAGGAATCCTGTTTACCTTACGAGAGTACCCGGTCGTCTATGAGGGCTCTCTGATTGCAAGAATTCTGGGAGGCAGCCGATGAAAGAAGAGATATTATTTAGTTTAAGTTCTCCATACCGTCAGACCATGAAAGTCAAGGGATGGTATTTTGGAAATCGAGACAAGAAGACCGTTGCCATCATGGGGGCTCTTAGAGGCAATGAGATTCAGCAGATGTACATTTGCTCCCTGCTGATTCAGACATTGAAGGAATTGGAAGAGAAGGGGCAGCTTTCAAAGGACTGTGGAATCTTAGTAGTTCCTTGTGCCAACCAACTTTCGATGAATGTTGGAAAGCGATTCTTCGCTTCCGATAATACCGATATTAACCGTATGTTCCCTGGATATGAGTTAGGAGAGACCACCCAGAGGATTGCGGGAAGACTTTTTAAGGTTCTGAGCGGTTATGAATTAGGTGTTCATCTGGTCAGTCTTTATCTGCCAGGGGATATCATCCCCCATGTCCGTATCATGAAGTCCGGATACGAACAGCCAGAGGAGGCCAAGGCGTTCGGTCTTCCTTATGTGATCTTAAGAGACCCGGCGCCATTTGATACGACTACATTAAATTATAACTGGCAGGTTTGGGAGACGAGAGCTTACTCTGTCTATGCCAGGGAGACGGACCAGATTGATGTTCTGGCAGCTAATCAGTGCCTGGACGCAATCTTAAGATTCCTTTATTTTAAGGGAATCTCCACTGAGAGAGGAATCCCTCAAGAAGGTGCTTCCACCATCTTTCCTGAGGAACAGATGGACCGAGTTCTTTCCACAGCGGGAGGACTGCTCATCCGTGAAGTGGCAGCGGGAGATCAGGTAAAGGCGGGTGATCTCTTAGGAAGAATCTGCAATCCATGTGATGGCACCTTGCTTCAGACCATGACGGCGCCGAGAGATGGATGTGTCTTCTTTACCCATCATCCAAACCTTATCAATGGTCACGAAGTGGCCTATATGATTGTGCCAGATTAAGCGTATTACTTCTGATTTGTACAATTTTTTCAACAGCTTAACCTGTATGATAAGGCTAGAAGTTATCTAAGATATGCATGAGGCAGGGAGGCCATTAATTAGTGGTTTCCCTGCCTTTTTATGCAACATGAAAGTGAAGTGCCTGTGGCACGTTAGCTTGTTGAAAGAGAGGTCATAAGATATGAGTACTTATCCAGAGGTTGATTTTTTGTATTTGAATGAGCAGGATATGATTGACGCAGGTGTTGAGGATATGGCAGGCTGCATTGATGCCATGGAAGAGATGTTGAAGCTGATGAAGGTCGGCAATTATCGTATGGGCGGTGCCAATGGCAATTCCCATGGCTGCATGGTTTCCTTCCCGGCAGAATCTCCATTCCCTGAGATGCCTAAGGATGGTCCTGACCGAAGATTTATGGCGATGCCGGCTTATCTGGGCGGCAAGTTCGATATGGCAGGAATGAAATGGTATGGATCTAATGCGGAGAATCGTAAGAAGGGACTTCCTCGCTCTGTTCTCATGCTCACTCTGAACGATAAGGATACGGGAGCTCCAGTTGCCTATATGTCAGCCAATGTCTTAAGTGCTTTCCGAACTGGAGCAGTCCCTGGAGTAGGCTTTAAGTATTTTGCACCGAAAGATACCAAGACCGTGGGTATTATCGGACCTGGTGTTATGAGTAAGACTGCTTTAGTGGCAATGATGACCGTTCGTCCTGGCATTGAGACGGTTAAAATCAAAGGACGCGGCAAGGCTTCTATGGACAAATACATCGCCTTCATTAAAAACAGATATCCGTCTATTAAAAATATTATTCCAGTTGACTCAGTGGAGGAAGCAACCAGAGACAGTGATATCGTCTATTCTGCCACTTCCTCACCGACTGGTGATCCAAGCGCTTATCCATACATCAAATCAGACTGGATTAAGCCAGGTGCAATGCTTTGTACAACCGCTGCCCTGCGATTTGACGATGATTTCCTAATCAACAAGGCAAGGACAGTCACGGATAATATCAAGCTCTACGAGGCATGGGAAGAAGAGTACGCACCGCATGCCTACAATACCATTCCAATCCCAGCTGTTCACGCAGAGGACCTGATTGCAGAAGGCAAGATGTCCAAGGATCAGATTGATGACCTGGGAGATGTCCTGATGGGTAAGATTCCTGTCCACAGACAGGAAGGAGAAAATGTGGTATACTCAGTAGGAGGAATGCCGGTGGAGGATGTCGCCTGGGGTACCATCGTATACCGCAATGCCTTAGAGAAGGGAATCGGAACCAGATTAACACTCTGGGATAAACCAGTATTAGCTTAAAATAAGAATGAGGGGCAGTGATATGGTAAATCTAGTAGATTATCTTTACAATGGAGATACGATTTTTCGGATTCTGCATAAATATTCCAGTGATCTGAAAGAGAGTGCATTAAAGACTCACAACAAGATTGACCTGGAGCACTGCAACTTCCTCATCCGTCTCTCTGAGATTCTGGAGCACAATGATTTCTTAACCTCTCAGTCCCAGAGGATTCGTGAATTTTATAAATACATGGCGGATACCTATCCATTTCTTGCCTTTACCTTTAAAGGCCGAATCAAGTCACTCATTCGGGCGGAAGAGAAATTTAACGGTTATATCATGAGCGATATCTTAGACTATCACCGTAAAACTGGGGATTATCCATCGGTACCGGAACTGCGGGATAAAGTACGGCGCTTTCATGATCTGATTGCCTACCGTATCGTGATTTCTATGCCCAAATGCCATCTGAAACCCGGACAGAATCAGGAGGAAGAGGAGATCAAGTATCTCTATGAGATTGCAAACATCCTTCCAGAGTTTCTGGAGGAGCGAGGCTTTTCTGCAGAACTTTCCGGTTTGGAACAGAAGGAACACTCCAAACTCATGAACCAGGATTTGTATCCATACTATAAGGATTATATTGCTAACATGAAAAAGCAAGGCTATCGGTCTTTGCACATCACATTCTTTGACAACACGGCCCGCTGTTATATCGAACTGCAGCTGCGTACCAAAGAGATGGATGACCTGGCTGAGATTGGAGAGGCCAATCACAGTGTGTATGAGCAGATTCAGAATACTGAGCGAGCCAAGAGAAAGGAGATTCCAGCAGGAGATAATGTCTACTTTGATCAGGCTTATGAGAGAGGACTGGCACTCCAGAATATTGATTTTTCTAAGATAGATGTCAATATGTTTACTGCCTATGATAATTACCGGATTAATGATGGCTGTGGACTTTTGCGGGGAAGGCTGATCCTTCCATATGAGCATCTGTCAAGATTTCAGAATGATCTGATTGATTAATCAGACTACAGTGTCAATCACTCACATCCCCACTTGGAAACAAGCTTCCGTGGGATGATGAGTTGTTGCATGAACTGTAACGATGAGTTTTAACACTGCAGTCATATTTTCAAATTTAAGTGAGAACCCCCCGGATTCATGATATAGTTAAACTAAGAATATCAAGTAACTATCAATCATGAATCTAGGGGGTTATTTATGCTGATTAAGCTGATTCGAAATGCAACTCTTATACTAAAATATCATAATCTTAAGTTCCTTGTGGACCCGATGTTAGGGGAGAAGGGGACTATGGCGCCTTTTCCAAGCGAGGAGAGAGCGGATGTCAAGAATCCACTCGTTGAACTTCCTGTTCCAATGGAAGAGCTCCTCTTAGTAGATGCGGTCTTAGTGACACATCTTCACCCAGATCATTTTGACCGGGAAGCCACAAGGCAGCTGCCGAAGGATATCCCTGTCTTTGTACAAAGTGAACATGACAAGGATAAACTGTCATCTTGGGGATTTGAGGACGTCCGCCTTTTTGATGAGGCTGTCTTTCATGGAGTCACCATGCACCGTGTTCCAGCCCAGCATGGTTACGATCCCGAAACTGCCGAAAAGATCGGAATCGGTTCCGGAATCGTCCTTAGTGCCAAGGACGAGCAGACTTTATATCTTACAGGAGATACCGTCTGGTATGATCCAGTCAAGGCTACTCTAGACCAGTATCGTCCGAAAGTCATTGTAGCCAGCGTTGGAGGCAATGCTCTGCCGGGAAGACCGCTCATCATGGATGAGCATGACCTTGTCAAGATGCATGAATATTATCCGAAGGGGATTATCATCGCCTGTCACATGGAGGCCCTGAACCACTGGGTAACTTCCAGAGAAACCTTGCGAAAGACCGCTCTCATGCATGGATTTGATGATCAGTTAATCGTTCTGGAAGATGGGGAGTTTGTCCAACTGTTAAATATGAAAATTGACGAGGACGGAAATATCGTACGATAATACTTTTAAGAGGAACTACCCAAATGGGGAGTGGATTTTGCTTCTAAATTATGAGATGATATAAATTACGAAAGATCACAATCATTTCATCGGAAGAAAGGAGCGTCATGAAAACAAAAGATCATTTTTCATTCAAATTAATCGCTCCACGTGTTTTCGTATTGATTGCTGCCCTTCTGATCTCGGCTATTGTGATCACGGAAGTGGCGGTGATGATCCGCATGAATTCAAATCTTGACGCATCGAATGTGGGAGAAGATGCCCTGACTGAGCTTCAGAATGCTCTCTTACAATGTTCGTCAACCACAGAGTCTGTGGGAACGATGGTAAGGCTGGAGAAGGGGAAGGTCAATGATTTTGATCAATATGCAGGTTCTCTGATCTCTCCCATCGATCCGATTACTTCCATTGCCTTAGCAAAAGATGGAAGAATCGACCATGTCTATCCGACCCACTCAAAAGATGATTATCGGAATTTTAACTTTGCACAGCTGAATCAGACAAGGCAGATTCTAAACATGGGGCTTTATGGGGATAAGCTTGTGATAGCTGAGCCAATCTTACTCGATGGAGGGGTATGGGGATATTCTCTGGTATCCGTCAGTACAGTAACGGTTCCCTGAAGAACCTGATTACACCAGGCGATTATGCCAGAACTGAGAGGATGGTCCAGGAGCAGGTCGATAATCCAGATAATCGGAACACCTATTATGTAGAATGCCAGATGGTCGGCTATCACGGAACAAAAAAGGATGTCATCTCAATCGGCAAGTTGGTTTATCATGAATTCTACGATGTGATTTACATGATTATGATGGTGGACCGGGATGAACTTATCAGGCGTAGCCACGATTATCCGGAAACTTTTCAGTTCACAAATTTTAAAGATTTTTGAGGCAGTGAATGGAAATCACAGACTTTTTTAACAGACATTTTTAAAGATAGGAGTTGAAAGTACATTATGAAAAATGTATATATTTTTCCGCCAGAAGCACACAGAAAGCTGAAGACAGCCCGAAGTATGTCTCAGACGGCATATATCAGTGCTCCTATTGGATTCGGAAAGACGGAGCTGGTTCATCATTATTTAAAAGCCAGACGATATCTTGAGATCTCCTGTAAGAATGGTGGATGGGATCCGGAACAGTTGAATGCCAAAATAGAGAAAGAACTGTCCAAAAACCGCAGTTCTGACATCGTGTTAGTTGTAGATGATCTGCAATTCTTAGAGCAGGCCAATTGTACGGAACAGCTCCTTGAGTTTGTGGAGAATGATAAGATCTGGATGATTTTTGTCGGAAGAGCACAGGTTGTCAAATGGCTTACCCAGATATTTATCGAGCACGGTTGTGTATTCATTACCGAGCAGGATTTAGCCTTTGGAGACAAAGAGATTAAAGAATATTTTTCTGAACAGGGTTTCCCTCTGCAGGAAGAACAGGTAAGGCAGGTTAAGGAGTATTCTCATGGTAATCCCAAGGGCATGCAATTACTGACAAGATTAATGGAAAGTTATCAGACGAATACCGTTACTGTGGAGCTTCTCGATCAGGCTGCCAAACTCTATCGCGATTACCTGATTGTAGAAATTACAGAATATTTTGATATAGAGCTGTTAGAATTTCTGCTTCAGATATCTGGGGTGGATAGTTTTAATTTGGAGATGGCGGAAGCCATTACCAGAAATGGAAGATGCGGAGCCGTCCTGGCATTAGCCGAGAGAACGGGATCCTTCCTCGTGAAAGATGGAGAGTATTATCATATAAGGAAAACACTTCTGACTGCCCTACGGGAATATCGGCAGGAGACGATGGACCGCCTTTATGAGCGGGAGCTCTATTGTAATGCGGGTATTTACTACGAGACACATGAAGATTTGATTTCGGCTCTTGAAATGTTTGAAAAGAGCGGAAGTAAAGAGTATATCAAAAAACTCTTAGTTCGCAATGCGAGACGGAATCCTGGCAATGGTCACTATTTTAAGTTGCGTAAATATTATAAACGTCTTCCGGAAGAAGAGATCAACAAAAGTGCCATGCTGATTGCCGGTATGAGTATGATGTATTCTCTGACACTGGAACCGGAGAAGAGCGAATACTGGTATGATGTGCTGAAACTGCATGAGAAGGAAGCACGTGGCGCAGAAAAAAGAGAAGCCAAAAGCAGGATTGCCTATCTGGATATCTCTCTGCCCCATCGTGGAAGCCACAATGTGCTTAAGATTTTCGCATCTATGCCAAAGCTTATCTTTAATAATGGGATGAAACTTCCGGAATTCTCCGTCACTAGCAACATGCCTTCCCTCATGAACGGAGGAAAGGATTTCTGTGAATGGTCTTTGAGGGATTATGAAATTGCTGCCTCTATGGGATCACTTGTAAGCCGCTGCCTGGGCGTTTATGGAAAAGGGTTAGTCAACATCGCCTTGGGTGAGAGCCTTTTTGAGAAGGGTGCAGACAGCTATGCTGTCGTCTCCAAAGTATCGGTCGGTCAGATGGAAGCTCAGTCCGGTGGAAAGAAAGAGATGGAATTTGCTGCTCTTGGTATTCTTTCTAGAATAAACATCCTCTATGGAAAAGAAAATGCAGCACTGGAACAGTTAAATAATTTTGAACAGTCAATCACTGACGAAGTTCCAAAACAATTACTTCAGAACTTAGAAGCATTTAAAGTGAGAATCGCCTTATACAAGGGTGATCTTTCCAAAGTGGAAGAGTGGCTTAAGGAAGCACCGGATGAGAATCAGGAATTCTATATCTTAGAACGCTACCGCTATCTCACCAAAGTCCGCTGCTATATTGCCGGGCGTAATTATATTGGTGCTTTATCACTCTTAGAGAAGTTGATCCAGTATGCAAAAAGCTATGACCGAAAATATGTGGAGATGGAATCCACCTTATTAAAGGCAATTGTGTACAGTCGAACTGGACAAGACTATTTGTCACTCTTAGAGGAAGTTCTTAAGAAAGCTCATCACTACCACTTTGTTCGGATCATCTCAGCACAGGGATCTGCAGTCACCAAGCTGCTGAATGCCTACAGTCGATGGGATCAGAAACAATTAGATACCAATAATTCCTGGTTTAAGCAGATAGTAACCGAAGCAGATAGTATGGAGAATCATTATCCTGGATACCTAAGAGTCGGCATTGCAGGAAGAGCAGACTTTTCGGAGCAGGCACTTTCGGTACTTTCGCTTTTAGCAAAGGGCTACAGTGTCCCTCAGATGGCAGAGATGCTGGCTGTAAAGAGCAGTACGGTCAAGTATCATATTAAGCAGATTTACAAGAAGTTAGGGGTATCCAGCCGAAGCGATGCCGTTCTCACTGCAAGGAATGTAGGAATCATATAGGGCTAAAATATGCGATATTCCAAAATTAATATGTAATATTTAGACATAGTATAAAATTAATATATGATATTTGGACACAGTATAAAAAGAATACATGATTCTGAGATTCGCATACCTCCCTAATCTGTTTTCAGATAGGGAGGTAATTCAGTATATGATTACAGTGTCAAAACTCATCATCCCACGTAAGCTTGCTTACCAGTGGGGATGTGAGTAATTTGCCAAGCAAGCAGGAGAACCGCCAGTGGCTGTTCTCCTGTAGACACGCCCCTTTATGAGCCATGAAAGACATTTTCTTAAGTCAAGACTTGTCAAATATGATAATATAATGAACGGAGATGTCACTTGGAATCTACTTAGGATGGAGTTTAGGAATGGAGTTAAGAGATCTTACAAGATATGCAGATAGCCAATATCATATCAAAGAAGAACATAAATGGGCTTCTTTTCCGGGCTTCTCTGTCCTGTGCAGTCCGAACACAGGCAAATGGGTTGCACTACTGATGCGGCAGTGGGACGGACAGACAGGTGAAGAGATCCAGCGATGTGACATCAAGTGCGGACGGGAGATCCTTTCCCAGAATACTTCATCTTATCTATCTCTGCCTTTTCGAATGAAGGGGGAAAACTGGGTAGGTGTGAAGATGGAAGGGGATACGGATGAGGATCTTGTAAGGAAGCTTTTGGATCAAGCCATTCAGAAAGAGGAACAGAGAGGGTTCACCGTAGTCTTAGAAGGCGACGTTTCTGATAAGAAAGAATATTATGGGGCGACCCACATTCCAAGGAGAAGACCTCGCAGGAATCCTTCTTCCTATCATAGAAAACGCCAGCAAGTTAAGAGGGAATCTGATAGCCGTGGACGCCAGTTGTCAATAAGCGACTATTATCAAACCGCAGATAACAGCTATCGCATAGATTCCAGTTATATGGGTGGCAATAACTATGAAAGTACTTCACTGCCTGAGATTCCGGAAAAGATTCGGCAGATGCATAAATTATACCAGTACGATCGAGGCTCTTTTCTCACCAAATGTCATAACTTTTACGTTCAGGGTAAGTTTATGGAGAATTATGAGGATAATGTAATATATGAGGGCAATGTCCACCGACATTTTCCAACCTACCATGATCTTACTCTGCAGCAGCTGCGCGGATACTTTACCTGGAGAAGTCTTGTCCGTAAAGGAGAGTATCGTCCCATTGCGACGGCTCTCGCTTATATCTATCTATATGAGCTTCTCTGTGGAATCGGAGTCACTTCCCCACAGGATGCACTTGATAAGATGAAAGATTTTAAAAAAGGTTTTCTGGAGGCCGGCTATGGAAATACCATGATGGATGGCAATCTTAACAGATGGATGGTGGAATATGCGATCGTAAACAATCTCCCAATTAAGTCGATCGGTGATCATTTTCCATATTTTTATCTAAGGGAAGATGAGGCTCTCTTCGTTCTTAAGAACGGCAATAAGTATCCAGACGAAGATATCTTTATGGCTTTAGATACCTTTGTCAATGACAGGCTTAAGAAATCAGCCCCCATGAAAAAGTATTCCGACGAGGTGGAACATCTCTTTGCTGGGGTCTGGAGATATATCATGCAGGTTTATCAGGATAAGGAAGAATCCTTCTTCACCTTGTGCTTCGGGGAACCTTACCAGTTGCCCTGGCATCCTTTTGCCAATGCAGTATACTGGGAAGAAGGGCCTTCTTTTGACAGAACCTATCAGCTAGATGCCTGCCGCCGATTTATCTGCAAGGACGGATCGTGGATTCAGGAAGGTTATGAATCTATCCAATATCAAAAGAAGTTATTTGAAAGCTTTCTTCGGGAGGCAGACCGGCAGTTCCGAAAATATCTAAAAACCGGCAATTACTTAAAGGAGAGAGAGGAAGGAGCTTGGGTAAAACCAATCATCGAGGGATTTCTGGAGGAAGAAGAGCGGAAGAAAAGGGAAGCTTTACGACCGAAAATCAATATCGATTTCTCCCATCTCAATCAGATTCGTCAGGACGCTGCTAAGACCAGAGATTCTCTTCTGACGGAAGAAGAGCGGGAAGAGTTTGTTCCGACCATGAGCTCCGATTCTCTTAGTAATGTCGAAGAGAGAGAGCAATCTCCGATTGAGATCCTTTCGTTGGGAGACAATGCTGTTATCAGCACAAGCGCTGAGAAAGAGACACAGGAGATGCCTGATCTCGAGAATGGCTTAGACTTAGATCCTGCCCTGATTAAGATTCTGTCAAAGCTTCTACAGGGAGAGTCGGCTGACCAGATTCTTCAGAAAGCGCATCTCATGCCGTCGATTGTGGCGGATACGATTAATGAGACATTTTTTGATGAGATTGGAGACAATGTCGTGGAATGTGAAGATGACCATCTTACCTTGGTGGAGGATTACCAGGAAGATGTGGAAGATATCTTGGGAGGAAATGTATGAATCAGACAAAGAAGAAAGTTCCCAAACGGATTGCCCGTGCGGTGTTCAACTCCTTAAAGGGTGGAGTTGTTCCCAGAATCGGGCTTCCGTATGTGACTGTGGGGAGAAAGAATGAGATTGCGGCATTGCTTCATGATGTCGATATTATTGAGGAGGGAGGTGCCTCCTTCCGTTTTATCGTCGGACGCTACGGAGCGGGGAAAAGTTTCCTCCTGCAGACCATCCGCAATTATGTGATGGATCGCGGCTTTATCGTGGTAGATGGAGACCTCTCTCCAGAACGGAGACTATTTGGCACCAAGGGTCAGGGGCTTGCCGCCTATCGGGAGCTGATCAGCAACATGTCAACGAAGACAAAACCAGAGGGCGGTGCCCTGACGTTAATCTTAGACCGTTGGATCAGCAGTGTCCAGTCGCAGGCTTTCAAGGAATCCGGTCTGACTTCAGGGGATCCTGCGCTCACTCAGATGGTAGATCAGAAGATCTATGCGGTCACCGCAGCTGTCAGAGAATTAGTGCACGGATTTGACTTCGCCAGACTCTTATCTCTTTATTATCATGCCTATGTGGAGGGTGATGAGGAGCTGAAAGCCAAGGTCGTGCGCTGGTTCCGAGGGGAGTACACCTTAAAAAGAGAGGTGAAGGAAGACCTTGGTGTCAGTATTATGATTACCGATGATGACTGGTATGAATATCTGAAGCTCTTCGCCTATTTCTTCCGCCTGGCAGGATATTCCGGCATGATCATCATGATTGATGAGCTAGTCAATATCTACAAGATTCCAAACAGCATCACAAGGCAGTATAACTATGAGAAGATCCTCACCATGTACAACGATACCCTGCAGGGGAAAGCCAGGTATCTGGGTATCCTGATGGGGTCTACCCCACAGGCCCTCGAGGACAAGCGAAGAGGAGTATATTCCTATGAGGCGCTTCGT
Source organism: Lachnospiraceae bacterium (assembly GCA_036310685.1). GTDB lineage: Bacteria > Bacillota > Clostridia > Lachnospirales > Lachnospiraceae > Anaerobutyricum. The sequence goes on from JAXJRI010000222.1 coordinate 15,121, forward strand.
TCCCGTCTGGCAGAAGGAAGGTTCTCCCGCCCGAATGTCAGAGACCTTTTGTCTCCTGTAATCCGATTAGATCCGCTGACTCCCGAGGAGATGCTGGTCTTAACGGAAAAGCTTACCAATATGCATGCGGATCTTTACGGATATGAGAGTCCAATCGGGGAGAAGGATCTTGCCGACTTTATCAAAATCGAGTACGGACGTATCGGCGCGGATCTCAAACTGACCCCTCGTGAAGTCATCCGTGACTTTATCGAGCTCTTAGACCTTCTCTACCAAAATCCATCCCTGTCAATTCAGGAACTCATGCAGTCGGATGAGTTTTGCTATGCGGAATCGGAGGCTGTCTCCAATCAGGCAGACCCTGGTTATGTGGAGTTTACCTTATGAATGTATTTGAGCGCTATGCTCCTTTTATCCAAGATTATATCTACCGGTCGGGCTGGCAGATCCTAAGAGGTGTTCAGAATGCAGCCGGGGAGGCTATCTTCGGGACAGAAGATAATGTCCTTCTGACAGCGTCCACTGCCTCGGGAAAGACGGAAGCTGCCTTCTTCCCCATCCTGACCTTGATGGATGAGAACCCTCCTAAAAGTGTCGGGGTTCTCTATATCGCGCCATTAAAGGCCTTGATCAATGACCAGTTTGAACGACTGAACGAGCTCTGTGAGGAGGCCTATATCCCTGTCTATAAATGGCATGGAGATGTCACCCAGAGTAAGAAGAGAAAGCTGTTGAAAAAGCCAGAAGGGATTTTGCAGATCACGCCAGAGTCTCTGGAATCGCTGATGATCAATAAGCACATGGAGATTCCTTCTCTCTTTGGCGACCTTCGGTTTATCGTGATCGATGAGATTCATTCTCTCTTAAGAGGCGATCGAGGTATGCAGACCTTTTGTCTGATTGAGCGCATGTGCAAGCTGGCAGGCTGCAATCCGAGAAGAATCGGTCTGTCTGCTACCATCGGAAACCCCGAGGAGGCTGGACGTTATCTTTCTGCTGGCAGCGGGAGACGGACCATCATTCCAAGATTCAAGGGGGACCGGGAAATCTGGCGTCTTTCTATGGAACATTTCTTTAATACGGATCCTCAGGCAGATGAGGGTCAGGAAAATCTTAATGGAGCACTAACCGTGGAAGTGCCTTCTGACACTGCACCCAAAGCGGCAGACCCAGGCGTCGGCTATATCTTTGAGCATACCCGGGGAAAGAAATGTCTCATCTTCACAAACTCCAGGGAGGAATGTGAGGCAGTCTGTCAGAATCTTCGTCAGTACTGTGAGGCCAACCATGAGAAAGACCGCTTCCTGATTCATCATGGAAATCTTTCGGCATCCTACCGTGAGAGTGCGGAGGAAGAGATGAAGGATGAGAATTCTCTGGATTCTGTCTGTGCAACCGCGACTTTGGAGCTGGGAATTGATATCGGCAAGTTGGAGAGAGCCTTTCAGATTGATGCTCCTTTTACGGTTTCAGGCTTCCTTCAGAGAATGGGAAGAACTGGCCGCCGGGGAGACCCTTCCGAGATGTGGTTTGTGATGAGAGAAGATCATCCGGAACCGAGAGCGATGCTGCCCGAGATGATTCCCTGGCGGATGATTCAGGGAATTGCCCTGGTGCAGATATATATTGAAGACCGTTTTGTGGAACCTCCAAGGACCAACCGGCTTCCTTATAGTCTGCTCTATCATCAGACCATGAGTACTCTGGCTTCCTGTGGGGAGATGACTCCGGCTGAGCTTGCCAGCAGGGTCCTTCCTTTGGCCTGCTTCCATCGTATCACGCAGGATGACTATCGAACCCTGCTTCGTTATCTCATTAAGATTGACCATATCATTGAGACTGAGAATGGAGGACTGATTGTCGGACTTGCTGGTGAGAGAATCGTCAACAATTACAAGTTCTATGCGGTATTTCAGGAGAACATTGAGTACAGTGTGAGGACAGGATCCGAAGAGCTGGGAACGATTGTTAAGCCGCCGCCAGTGGGAGATAAGATTGCCATCGCAGGTCGAGTGTGGGTGGTAGAAGATGTCGACCACAAGAAGAGAGAGGTCTATTGCTCCCTGGTAAAGGGTAATATCCCAGCTTATTTTGGAGATGTAGCGGGAGATATTCACACCAGAATCTTAGAGCGAATGTATCTTGTCCTGGCAGAGGAGAAACAATATCAGTATCTTTGCCGTCATGCTGTCTGCCGCCTTTTTGATGCCAGAAAGAGTTTTCAGAAATCCGGAATGGCAGACCATCCGCTGATCAATCTGGGAGGCAATATGTGGGCCCTCTTCCCATGGCTGGGAAGTTATGCATTTCTTGCTTTGGAGCGGTTCCTCAGACTGCGCTGCGGCAAAAGACTGGGCCTTCGAGGAATGAATCCATCCAGACCATACTTCCTCCAGTTTACTATGAAGGTGAGTGAAAAAGAATTCTACCAGATTGTAAAAGAGGAGGCAGAGACTCCTTTTGACCCGCTGGAATTACTCTATCCAAAGGAAGTACCAGTCTTTGAAAAGTATGACCAGTACGTTCCAGAGGACCTGATACGCAAGGGCTTTGCCTTAGGAGTTCTTGATATTGATGGTATGAAAAAGAGAGTACTGAGCTGGGGAGAGGATGGAGATGTCAAGTTATCATAGAATCTTTGTCAATTTTGATAAAGTATGATATAGTAACAATTCAAGACAAAAAGTTCGGAAACCATTTTTCAAGATGGCTTCCGAAAGACAGAAAAGAATATTGACTAAGAGGGGAGTAACACTATGCGTATTGCAGTGACTTACGAAAACGGAAATGTTTTTCAGCATTTTGGAAGATCAAAAGAATTTAAAATCTACACCGTAGAGGAGAACAAGGTGATCTACTCAAAGGTTATCTCAGCAGGAGATGCTGGGCATGAGGCGTTAGCCGAAGTTCTTGCAGAGTATAAGGTTGATGTACTGATCTGCGGTGGACTTGGAGACGGAGCAAAGAATGCTCTTTCTGCTGCTGGTATTGAAGTGATCTCTGGTGCTGCAGGAGAAGCTGATTTGGCAGTTGAGGCTTATCTAGGAGGCCAGTTAGAGTCCCAAGGTGTCAACTGTGACCACCATGACCATCATGAAGAGCAGGAGAGCGGATGCGGATCTAATTGCGGAAGCTGTGGCGGATGTAGCCATCATGAGCTCCATGTCATCTATGATGGCAAGAATGCTGGAAAGCAGTGCTCCGTACACTATACCGGAACCTTAGATGATGGAACAGTATTTGACTCTTCCGTAGAGCGTAATCAGCCATTAGACTTTGTCTGCGGTGTTGGTATGATGATCAAAGGATTTGACAAAGCTGTTGTTGATATGGAGGTTGGAGATGAGGTGGATATCCATCTGACACCTTCAGAAGCTTACGGTGAGTTCAACCCAGAGGCAGTCCTTCACCTTCAGATTGCAGAACTTCCTGGAAGTGAGAATCTTCAGGTTGGTCAGAGAGTTGCTCTTCAGGATACCAACGGCAGATCATTTCCAGTTGTAGTCAAGGAGAAGACTGATACTACGATCGTTCTGGATGCTAACCATGAGTTAGCTGGAAAAGCTCTGAATTTCCATATCCAGTTACTTTCTGTAGTTGAGTAATCCAATTATGGCTCTTTACGCACTGGGTGACCTGCACTTAAACTTTGGGACTCCTGATAAATCTATGAACAAATTCGGACGGGTCTGGAGAAAGCATGAGGTCAAGGCAAAAAAGAATATCGAGAAGCTTGTCGGTCCCGCAGATACCCTAGTCCTGACTGGGGATCACAGCTGGGGTAGAAAACTTTCTGCAGCGGAACCGGACCTTCATTATATCGCAAATCTGCCGGGGAGAAAGATTCTCCTTCGAGGAAACCACGACATGTTCTGGGATGCGAAAAAGACCCAGAAACTTAACGACAAATATGAGGGGAAGCTTCATTTCCTTCAAAACAACTTCTACTCGTATGAGGATTACGCTCTGGTTGGTACCAAAGGCTTCACCTTCGAAGGACTCTTCTACCTAAATGGAAGAGGGCAGATCATAGGGTGGGATGTAAAGGCAGAGGATCATGCCAAGAAATTGGTAGAGAGGGAAGCCAAACGGCTGGAAGCCTCTTTTGCGGCAGCCCAGGAAGCTGGTTTTACCAAGTTTATCATGTTCCTTCATTATCCGCCGACCAACATTTTGGAGCGAGACAGTGTATTTACTCGCATGGCAGAGGAATATGGAGTTAGTCAGGTCATCTACTCTCACTGCCATGGACAGGAGCGGTTCGGAGACAGTATCCGGGGCTCATATCATGGGATCACCTATTCTCTGGTGTCGGGAGATTATCTGAATTTCAAACCTGTGCGTATTCTATAAATGGGATAATGATTTCAAAATATGAGATGTTTCGGGAAATATTTATCCAGCCCACGTTATTGTAGACTGATTTTTTCCTTGCATCTCATTCTTGAATATATGATGATATGATGATTATTGCAGAAGGGCAGATGTTGTGGGATACAATCTTCCAAAAAGAGATGAACGGGATATCATAAAAATTGCCAAGATGAACGGTGTTGAAAAAATGATCCTCTTTGGCTCACGAGCAAAAGGAACATGTTCCGAACGGAGTGATATCGATTTAGCTGTCAGACTTATCGGTTTGGCAGCATTTTTATTGCCAAGCATGCAAGTGGACTGCCAGTGGCAGTTCAGCTTGTTGATGTATAGAATCAGATGTATACAAAAGAGTTTCTTCCCAGTGAAGATGGAAAAGAAGCGAAAAACTTCTTCCATGGGAGAACAATAGAAAAATATAGATTATACCCTGTAATTACTTGCGAATTGTACATTTACAGTACATAGTATGGTATCTATAATGAACATGATTCGACAAAGGCATAGATAGTCTGCATAAATAATTTTTCAGGGCAAGGGAGCCAAATCTTTTTTTTAGGTTTGGTTCCCTTGTTTTTGGATATTGTTGTCTGAATATACAAAGATATATCCAAAGTAGACAGTTAATAAATGTATAACTTATCGATTTTACGGAATAGACAGAAAAATTATTGTCAAATACCAGATTCGATGATAAGATGCATTCAAGTCAGGAGGGAACAATAAATCTCCTGCACCACTGAAAAAAATTTGTGCTTATATAAGGAGGATTATCACAATGTCTAAAGAAGAAATCTACGCAAAGTTAAGTGAATCAGTTACAGAGATGGATGAGGATATGGCAGCAGAAGCAGCTCAGGAGGCATTAGATGCTGGACTTGATCCCTTAGCATGTATCAGTGGAGGTCTTTCCGCTGGAATGCAGATCATGTCAGAGCGTTTTGATGAGGGCGAGGCATTCGTACCGGAGCTTCTGATGGCATCTGAGGCATTTGAGGCAGCGGTCAATATTCTCACAAGTGGCCTTTCCGATGAAGATAAGAGCAAGGCGAAAGAGGGAACCGTTGTTATCCACACAGTACAGGGAGATATCCACGATATCGGCAAGAACATTGTAAAGACTATGTTTGAGGCTAACAATTTCGAGGTTTACGATATGGGCCGTGACGTTGCAGTGGAGGATGTCATCGAAAAGGCGAAAGAAGTAAATGCAGATCTTATCGTTGGTTCCGCACTTATGACAACGACCATGCCGGCACAGCGAGACGAGATCAACCTTCTCAAGGAAGATGGTATCCGCGATCAGTTCATCTGTATGTACGGCGGCGCTCCAGTTTCCGCTGAATGGTGCGAGCAGATTGGAGCAGATGCTTACACAGATTCCGCGACAGAGGCAGTTGAGGTTGCTAAGAAGCTGATTGCCCAGAAGAAGGCAGCGAACTAAGTTTATAAAAATGGTAACTGCTAGAATTATCTTATCATAATTCTAGAGCTATAAATATCACAAAGAAAGGAATGAAGCTATGAAAACAATCGGTAGAAACGTTACCGTCTTCGATGTTTACGACCGAGCAAAACATGGCCCCAAGATGGAAGAGAAGAAATGGGATTTCGAGATCATTCCAAAAACGGCAAGAGCTCTGAAGAAGAAATATAACATCAAGATGGACAAGCACACGATTATTCCAGAGGATCCGGAACTTGTCAACAATTTGTTCCAGGCAGGCCTTGAGATGCTTGAGACTTGCGGTATCTTCTGTATCGATACCAAGCGAGTAATCAAATATACCCGTGATGAGATCCTTCACGCACTGGACACAGCGCCTGATCATTTCACTTATGGTATCGAGAAAGAGGCACATTATATCACGCCTAGATCTTACGATTCCAAAGAGGCTCCTATCATTCAGGGTGGACCTACTGGATCCCCATGTTCGGAGGAGATGTTCCTTCCGATTCATCAGTCCTATGCTCAGGAACCGATCGTTGATACAATCGTCGATGGTGTCCTGCAGACTGTCAATGGACATGACCCTCAGCCAAATACTCCTTATGAGCTTATGGCAGTTCGTTCTGAAGCTCTTCAGGTCCGCGAGGCTATGATGCGTGCCGGAAGAAAAGGTATGGGATTGTAGGGAAACGAAACTTCTTTAAGTGCAGCAGGTGTCATTGAAGCCGATTTCCAGGGCGGCATGAGACCTGATGACTCCCACGAGGTTTCACAGCTCAACGAGCTTAAGATCGATATGAACGCACTGTGCCAGGGTGCACATTACGCGCTCAACGGTGTTAACGTTATGGTAGAGCAGATGCCTATCTATGGCGGATACGCTGGTGGTCTTGAGGAAACAACAATCGTTGACGTTGCGACAACTATCAACTCCTTTGTCATGCTGGGTGCAACATGGCATTTGGATGGCCCGGTGCATGTAAGATGGGGCATCACAACTACAAGAGAGGCTCTTGCAGTTGCTGGCCACGCTGCTCGTGCCATCGAGGCAAATACACATTTAATGTTAGGTAATCAGTATTACACATTGGCTGGTCCTTGTACCAAGATGTGTCTGCTCGAGACAGCAGCACAGGCGATCACGGATACTTGCTCCGGACGAGAGGTCTTATCTGGCGTGGCATCCCGCAAGGGTGTGTACACCGACCTGTTCACTGGTATGGAAGCCAGGATGATGGGCGAGGCCGCTCATGCAGTTGCTGGTATGGATACCCATGATGTGAACGTATTACTTGACAATCTGGTTGCAATGTATGAGAAAGATTACAAGACTGCACCAGAAGGAAAGAAATTCCAGGAGTGCTACGATGTCAAGACCATCACACCATCAGACGAGTACGTACAGGTGTACGAGGAGGCTGTGGATGCATTGAGAAGTCTTGGACTCACATACTGGGACAAATAATTCATTAATAAATACTGGAAAATTTATTACAGAAATATATAGCGGATGGACTTCCAGGGTGAAGTCTACCCGCTTATACGTTTTATATAAATATCCAAAAATAGATGTGTTTGGGAGGAGATTCTATGGCAGTGAACAGTTATCTGATCAGCGAAAAACTTGACGGGATTATCGCCAGGAAGCTTAGTAAATGTACTACAGAGTGTGTGATCAAGTATGTCACGATATACTATCCGCAGATCACCATGAACCGGAATACTGCTTATATCATTCTCGATCCAGAGAAGCTTCCCAAGGACGCAAAAAATGGAAGATGTCTGTTAATCCTGCTGGGAACGACGACAAAAAAAAATGTGGATTCCTGTCCTCATGACTGTATCTCAGTCGATAAGAAGATCGGATTGGGGAAGATCTATGAGAACCTGCAGAATATTCTGGAGTATTACAATCAGTGGGAAGACGACATGTCAAATGTGATCCTGGGCAATGGGACTCTTCATGATCTCTGCAGTCTGAGCGTCCCGTATTTTGGCAACCCCCTCACCGTCCAGGATGATAATTTTGAGCTAATCGGTATCGGGGAGACGAAGGATATCTTTTATACCACGGAATTTCGTCAGGGAAAGAGCGATTATCTGTCGGAAAAATGGATTAACTCCGCTCTTAAGAACAAGCGCAACATTTTTTCGGTGCGGGGCCCGTTTGAGTTTCATTACCAGAAGGAATTCTCATCCCTTCTTTTCAATATCTATAAGGGGGACGAGTATATCGCCCAGATCTGTGTGGATGCCTGCCATAAGAACCTTGTTGTACAGGATTATGTCCGCATCTGTATGATGGCAAAGTTTGTTGAATTGTTCCTGAAATACCGCAAGAGGGGGTCCAGTATTTCCGATGATCAGTTTCACTCCAGGCTTCTGGAGTTTGCCAAGGGCAGCGGGAACCGGGAGAGCCTTCAGATTGCTGTGAGCAAACATGGCTGGAAACTTGACGATGAGTATCTGTGCTGTTGTATCGCAAGGAGGTCGAAAGACTCCACCGGATTTAACGGGAGATTTTTCTGCCAGAAGTGGGAGAACTTGATACGAAGCGGAGTCTGTTATATTGACCGAGGCAAGGTTAACCTGCTAGTTAACATGACAAAGCAGGGGGAGATCACTGAGGATCTTTTAGAACAGATGAAAAAACTGGCAGGGTCTTTCAAGGCGGATATCGGTTTTTCCCTGCCCTTCCCTGATTTCTTTGATTACGTCAGACATTTTGAGCTGGCGTACGCGGCAATCTCCATGGGACAGCATACTGAGGAGTCGTCCGTCTATTGCTTCCGAGACTATCAGCTTCAGTATGTGATCAGAAATGGCATCAATTCAGATGATTTAGACTTGTTCATTCCTTCTGGTCTGAAAAAGCTGATGGACTATGATCAGCATAATAATAGTGATTTCTGCAAAACTTTGTATGTCTACTTGGAGAATAATCAGAATATCACGGAGACAGTTAACCAGCTCTTTCTGCATCGAAGTACCTGCAAGTATCGCATTCAGAGGATCCGTGAGATCACGGGGATCGACCTGTCCGACCCGAAGATAACACTGTATCTTCATATTATATTGACGGTTCTAATCCACTATGATAAGATAATAAAATAAAATTGTAACCTTTAAAAAACTATAAATTGTACCTTTTATTTTTCAATCGACCAAGATACAATAAAGCATGCAAGAGAATATTAGATTTGGAGGATAGATCGGAGCGATCATGCGGTCTCTAAAACCGTACAGACGGGTGCGACCCCCGTATTCTCCGCTGAAAGTGATGTGGCTTTTTTACGTTTCACATCACTTTTTTTTATGATGGAGGTGTTTCATGCCGGTCATAGAATTTGTCAATGAAAACATTAAGAAAGAAGTCGAGGAAGGTGTCACGATCGCCCAGGCTGCAAGGATGGCAAATGTCTATCTGGAGACTCCCTGCAATGAGTCCGGGACCTGCGGGAAATGTAAGGTTAAGGTTGATTGCCTGAGTGAAGTCGCAGCGAAAAAAGTCCTAGAAGATGGCAGTCTCCTGGCCTGTCAGACGAAAATCCTGGGAAATATCAGGGTAGAGACTTTAGCTTCGGCCAGAGATAATGATTCCCTGAAAATTCTCAGCGAGGGGGAGGGCAGGGCGGTGGAAATCGACCTGCCAGTCACAAAACAGCAAGACGGGGATCGCACCGCTATATGCCGCCAAGCTAAGGTCGTAGGATACGAGGATGGAGACACGATGGACCAGCTGTTTGGAGTCACCGTCGATATCGGGACCACGACCATCGTCTCTGCCCTGATCGATATGAGGGAGGGCAGAGAGGTCGATACGGTCTCCGCCATGAATCCGCAGTGCGTCTACGCCCAGGATGTGGTGAGCCGGATCCAGTACACCAGTGAGCACGAGGATGGCCTTGTAACCTTGTTTGGCAAGGTCCGGGACTGCATCAATCAGATGGTGCAGGATCTTTGTCAGGCCAATGGTATCAGGGCTGACCGCATCTATGAGATTGTCTACTCCGGCAATACGACCATGATGCATCTGGCAACCAACACAGACCCATATTCCCTGGGGCAATATCCATACACATCAAAGTTAAAAGGCGGGGAATGTTTTCCTGCCGGAGACTGCGGAATAGACATATCGGACTGTGGGGAAGTATATCTTCCACCGATCATCTCATCCTATGTGGGAGCGGACATCACGTCCGGAGTCCTTTCCTGTCAGCTGGATAAACTTACCGGAAGCACTCTTTTCATTGATATCGGGACCAACGGGGAGATGATCATGGCCAAAGACGGACAACTGACCGCAACATCCACCGCAGCGGGGCCCGCATTTGAGGGCATGAATATTACATTTGGCATGAGAGCGGGGACCGGAGCAGTCGAGTCCTTTGAGATCGATGAAGACGGGGAGATTCATGCTCATGTGATCGGGGACAGCAAGGCCAAGGGAATCTGCGGCAGCGGACTCTTCGACATCGTCGGGGAACTGGTGCGGACCGGATTGATAAAGAAGGATGGACGTTTCGTCAAGCAAGACAGGGCCCACGTTCCAGACAAACTGAGAGACCGACTGGTCAGATATGAAGGGAAGCCAGCCTTCCTGGTTGCGGACGATGTTTATCTCACCCAGCTGGATATCCGCCAGATCCAGCTTGCCAAGTCGGCCATAAGGGCCGGTGTGGAAGCCATGATGGGACTCAATGAAGTAAAGGAAGATCAGGTTGACCGGGTGCTAATCGCCGGGTCTTTTGGTTACCATCTGAAGACTGATAGTCTCATTCATGTCGGAATTCTTCCCAAAGAGATGGAAGAGAAGATCGCCTTTGTGGGCAACACCTCCAAGACAGGCGGTACGGCCTTTCTGCTCAACAAATCCTATCGTCAGCAGATGGCGGATATTGTGACCAGAATCAGGCCCCTGGAGTTGTCCACTTATCATGGCTTTGAAGAACTTTTTATCAAGTACATGAGTTTTGATAAATTTTAAGAATGGGAGGTGCGGCATGCAGAATGTGGTCATTCAGATAAAGACAGAACATGTATATCATCTGGCCATCAAACAGATGGAAAGCCTCTGCGGACTAAATCGGGATAACAATGCCGCCAGGAAGAGTAGGGCAAAGGCAGAGGATGTCTGGCAGAATATATTCGTGGGAACGGATGTCGATGTTCTTCTCGTCCCCTTTACCCGAGAAAATGTGAGGGATGAGTCGCTGGTCTTTGATGACACGGAGATTCCATGTGACTTTGTGACAAAACAAGCAAAAGAAATCATCGGAGGTTATGCATTCATGCTGCATGCTCCGACGATCGACCTGGCAGCCTTTCCGGTCAGTAGACAGTACTACATTGATTCCTGGCAGACCTGTATCGTCGATTCCTCGGTGCAGCATCTAAGGAAGCTGCTCCTAGAGCATGAGGAGAGAGAATCGGGGGATGAGATTTCTATCTCTCAACTCATTGCTCCAGGATTAGGAGGAATTCCCGGAAGCTCAGTCGGTCAATTTTTTGAATTCATGAATCAGGAACGGATTGGTATGGAGCTCACAAAAAGCGGGATGATGATTCCAGTCAAAAGTTTTGTCGGAGTGTATCTTTTTTTGATGAGAAACGGCAAAGAAAATCAGAAATAATGCACAGATTACAAGAGGATGCTGTACTTAACTATACATAATGGCTCAAAGGAGAGACACACAGTGCTTCTCTCCTTTGAGCCATTTTTTACTCATATGCCAAGCATGCAAATGACTGCCAGTGGCAGTTCAGATTATTATAGGAAGGGGAAAGACAGATGATTCGAGTGGATAAGCGGAGCAGTGTCCCGCTCTATGAACAGATATATCAATGTGTCAGTAATGATATTCTGAACAATGTATGCCAGGAGAATGATGAACTTCCTTCCATCCGTGAGCTGTCCGCAACACTAGAGGTGAGCAGAATCACAGTTGTCAATGCCTATCAGGAACTGATGGCAGACGGATATATCTATTCTGTCAGAGGAAGGGGATATTATGTCGGGCAGATGCAGGAGGGAAAGGCCGAAAGACGTGCGACCCCCATCAAGAAAGATACTTTGGTTGATTTCCGGGTCAGCACTACTGCAGAAGAGTGCTTCCCTTGGAACAAATGGAGAAAATATATTAATACAGCATTTGATGAGATGGAATATTCCAGGAGCATGGGAAGCAGCAGTGATTCCGAGTTGATATTGAAAAAGAGCTTGAGCCGGTATATTCGAGCCTATCGAGGGTTGTCCGTCAAACCGGCACAGATTTTTATCTGTCCCAATACATTGACTGCAGTGGAGCGGGTGGCAAAGCTGCTTCAGTCATTTACAAGCGCCATCGCCATCGCGGACCCAATCGCAGCAAGGGTGCGAAATGTGTTCCGGGCGTCGAATTTCTCCGTGTCTGCATTCCCGATCCGCAAGAACTTTGCCAAGGATAACAAGGAGCTCATCATACAGAATTCCTCCCTGATCCTTCCCTCTGAGATCGTGAGGGGCATTGATGTGGATTCAGAACTACTCAATGATATCTCCATCTGGATGGCTGATAAGATCTGCTTCCTGATCGAGTATGATATGGGACTCAGCAATCTGAAGTCGCTGGATGCGGATGATCCGATCATGGAACATCTGGTGTCCATTGGTTCCTTTGACGAGATCCTTCCGGCGGCCATACCTTTTGCCTACATCATACTTCCAGAACGGCTTCTCACGAGATACGAGAATATATTTGGCGGATACGGTCTCTCCTATCCGATTGTTAGTTTGAAAGCGATCAGCCATTTCTCGGACGATGGCTATCTGTTTAAGATGATAAGAAAGGTACTTTATCACAACAGTCTGAAAAAAAAGAAGTTTTACACTTATGCGGAACAGAATTTTCATGGAAGATTCCGAACCTGCACCCAGATATTCTATATGGAAGAGGGAATCGCCATCCATATACTGGGAGTGAAGGACCAGAAAAAATTTCTGGATAAGCTCCATGAAAATAAGGTGTATGTCATTGGGACCAAAGAAAACTGGTATAATCGAAATTTTGCAAAAGATGACGTCATCATCATAAAATATGGAGATTTCACAGACAGCAACCTGCAGAAGTTTTTTGATGTGCTCAATCTCGTGACAGACGAGATGGCATGAAATATTAGAGAAGCGATATGAATGAGTAAGGAGATAGAATCATGGGAAGACTGGACAGCATATTAGATCAGTTACAGGGAGAGGAAATCCTGTCCGACCAGGATATCGGATTTCTTCTATCACGGTCTGATCAGGAAAGCATGGATAAAATTTTCAGTGCAGCAAGGAAGAAGAGAGCACAATATTTCGGCGATAAGATATACATGTATGGATTTGTCTATTTTTCGACTTATTGTCAGAATAACTGCTCTTTCTGTTATTTCAGGAAGGAAAATGATAAGCCGCCACGTTACAGAAAGAGTGTAGATCAGATCGTCTGCACGGCAAGGGAACTTGCGAACTCAGGGGTTGGTCTCATTGACCTCACGACGGGGGATGACCCATATTACACCCGCCATCCGGAACGCCTCGCCGAGATCATCCGCAGGGTAAGGAAGGAGACGGGGCTTGCCATCATGTGCTCGCCTGGCGTTCTGGACCAGCAGGGGATCGACTTGATCGCGGCGGCAGGCGCTGACTGGTATGCCCTTTATCAGGAGACACACAACAGATCACTCTACGACAGACTCCGTCTGGATCAAAGTTATGACCAGCGTATAGATGCCAAGCGATATGCGGCGAGCCGAGGGCTGCTTCTGGAGGAAGGACTTCTTGTAGGTGTCGGGGATACCATCGAGGACCGGGTGGTAAGCTTTCATCAGATGAAGAAGCTTGGGACCTCACAGGTCAGGACCATGACATTCGTGCCTCAGGATGGAGCACCGCTTTCAGGGGAGAATCTTAACGGATCCAAGAGAGAGCTGATGACGATCGCAGTTATGAGGCTGCTCTTCCCGGATGAGTTGATCCCCGCTTCCCTGGATGTGGAGGGTCTGGACGGACTGTATGATAGACTGCAGGCAGGAGCCAATGTGGTCACGTCCATCATCCCACCCAGAGAAGGTTATGCCGGAGTGGCCAACAGTGTTCAGGATATCGATGAAGGTTACCGGACCGTAAAGGGTATCCAGGCTACATTGGGGCGATGCGGTTTATCACCAGCCAGTGCTAGGGAATACCGGGACTGGCTGGATGACAGGAAGAGAAAGATACAAGATCAGAGAATGAAAGAGGAGGTCTGAGCAATGATAACAGTGATGGTATGCGGGGCCAAGCTCCAGGGAATAGAGGCAACGTATCTGGCAAAGAAGGCTGGGTATTATGTTATCGTTGCCGACAGAAATATTGATGCGCCGGGATCTTTTCTGGGAGATGAATTTCGAGAGGTGGATATGTGCTGCCGGGAGGATTTTCTTCCCCTGCTTAAAGATGTTGATGTCATCCTTCCGGCCATGGAGAATCTGGAGACCTTGAGACAGTTGCAGATCTTGGCGGACGAGGCTGGGATTCCCATGATCTTCGACATGTCTGCCTATGAGATCTCAAGATCCAAGAGCAGGTCTAATGAACTCTTCCGCAGTCTTGGAATTCCTGTTCCTGGAACCTACCCGGGATGCCATTACCCGGTTGTCTGCAAGCCCAGCGAGGAGAGCGGCAGCGCGGGCGTTGAGATTGCCCATAGCAAGGGAGAAGTGGACCAGTATCTCAGGGAACATTCTGACACGGAGGTTGTCGTACAGGAATTCCTGTCCGGGAGGTCCTTCTCCTTGGAGGTGATCGGGGATGGTGACGGACATTACGTCTGCCCCCTCATCACGGAGGTGGTCGTTGATGAAGATTATGATTGCAGGAGGATCATCGCTCCAGCCAGAATCTCAGATGATGAGAAGAATCAGTTTATGGAGATAGGACGCAGGCTTGCTGAAAGTCTGAATATCCGTGGCATCTTTGACATTGAAGTCATAGACGACCATGGAACTCTGAAGATTCTGGAGATTGACGCTAGGCTTCCCAGCCAGACACCGATCAGTGTTTATCAGGCGACGGGCGTCAATATGGTGGATATGTTGATATGTCTGTTTACCGGAAAAAGCTGGCGTGACATCGATACCAGTCCGACCAAGGTCTGTATGTATCAGCAGATCCGGGTGCAGGATGGAATGGTATACATGCAGGGAGAGCATATCATGTCGCAGACGAGCAGGCTTAAGTGGATATCCAGATTTTTCGGGGCGGATGAGGCAATCACCGATTACGGGCCAGAGCGTAAAGAATGGCGAGCCATCACAATCGTGACAGGGGATGACCAGAATGCGGCAAAAATGACCTATGAGAACATGGTAGCGGCAATCCTCTATCAGGATCAGAGAAACAGGATTTCTGCTTAATATTTTTAGATACAGAGGAAATGAGGCAATACTATGACAAGATTAGTTCGTGAAGATATTTTTGAGATTGAAGAGAAGATTGGCCAGTACGATCAGTATTTTATGTCACAGACGGGGAAGACGATGGCACAGATTGCCAGAACTGCTGCCGGAGTGACGGGGGAGATAGTACCCTATGGTGTGACGGTCATACCTGTCACGAGCGGACTAGGGATCATCAGCACATTTTCTGAGTCTGTCGCCGCCATCCTCAAGCATGCCGGAATCCATGCAGTCGTATCCAAGAGGACAGATGTGGCAGGAATTCAGGAAGCCTATCTTAGTGGCAGGGAGATCATTTTTATGGCAGATGATGACGTCTTCTCCGCTTTCGGGGCGGGAATTCGCGCCCAGTCTGACAATGGGGATGCCACCGGGAGGGGATACATGGCTGCCCTTTTTGCAGCCATGGAGTCCCGGGGAATCGACCCGGCCTGCAAGGAAGTTCTGATCCTTGGAGCGGGTCCAGTCGGATCTGCCGCAGCGGACTATGCCATCAATCATCACGTGGACACCGTGATTTATGACCCTTTCATCGACAAGGCCATGAAGGTAGCAAAGATGACAGGTAGCAGATATTTGGAGGATGTTCCGGATTATTCAAAATATCCGTACATCATGGATGCATCCACTGAGGGAGATATCATTGATGTGGGTGATGTCACTGAAGAGACCATCATTTCCGCGGCGGGGATGCCCTGCGCAGCGACAAGAGAAGCCAGAGGCAAGGCCAGTGTAATTCACAATCCACTGGAGCTTGGCGTGCTTACCATGTATTATCAGTGCCTGTCTCAGGTGGAGGAGTCATCGTTATGTCAGAAAATGTAAAAATAAGATACGAAAAGAAAAATCAGAGTCTCTTTCATTTGATCGATAAAATAAAACTCTGGCCTTCCCGCGCCGGTATCATTCACGGAGTGAAAGATATCGAAAACCGGGGGGACTCCATGATCATCACAACATACTGTGGTGAGACATTTGTGGTATGGAATTCCAGACACAGCAGAAGTGCCAGGTGGCTCAGAAACCGCTGGATCAAGAAGCCATGTCCGAAATGCCGGGTTCCGGAATGGAAGATGGAGAAGTATTCCAACACTGTCTTTAAGGGATGAGGTGATCGATTGATGTATCAATATACTGACACGCAGAAAAATCGTCTGTCTGAGCTCGGGGCAGACAGAAAAGAACTCGAGAAAGAGTATGAGAGCGCAGCTGATCGGCAAAAGGATTTCCAGATTCTGGAGAAAAAGCTGGCAAAGAAGAATAAGGATCATATCACTGGTCTGCTTAAGGAGTCGCGCCGCGCTTCCCTCTGCACTCTCCATGAAGACCTGGCTCACATGCTCTGTGCCAATGGATTTACGGAGATCGTCACGCCGACGATCATATCAAGAAGGGCGCTTTCTAACATGACAATCACGCCGGACAATCCGCTTTATGAGCAGGTCTTCTGGATTGATTCCAACCAGGCCTTAAGGCCCATGCTGGCCCCCAACCTCTATGAGGTATCCCGGCAGCTGATTGACAGCCAGGGCCTTCCTCTTCGGGTCTTTGAGATTGGGTCCTGTTTCCGCAAGGAGTCAGAAGGCAAGTCCCATTTGAAAGAATTTACCATGCTCAATCTTGTGGAGTGGGGCACACCTATGGAGGAGAGGACAGCGCGTCTTAGGGAATTTGCGACCATGGTGATGGGAGCCGCTGGGATTGAAGATTATCAACTTGCCGGAGACGATTCCGTCGTCTACGGGGAGGGGATTGATGTCGTGGGAAGCGACGGACTGGAACTGGCCTCCTCCTCCATGGGTCCTCACAAGCTAGACGATGCCTGGAAGATCACCTGCACCTGGGTCGGGATAGGGTTTGGTCTGGAACGTCTCCTGATGTATCGTCAGAGGCGAGGCGGCATCCATGCCTACAGCAGAAGCAACACATTCCTAGATGGAGCATGTCTGAAAGTGAAATAATTTATGATAATAGTAGATAAAAATAAAAAAGTACCACTCTATGAACAGTTATTTCTCGAGCTCAGGAAGGACATCATCTCCGGCGAACTCAAGAAGGATGAACAACTTAAACCAATCAGGATACTCGCTAAGGAACTGAATGTGAGCCGGAATACCGTAACTAAGGCCTATCAGCAGCTGCTGGCGGAAGGCTACATCAGGGGGATCAGGGGCAGCGGATACTATGTGGAAGAGTTGTTTGACTTCCCGATTAAGGTCAGTTACACAACGCAGACGAGAAAGGAGCCCCCTGCGGTCAGGGAAGAACTTCTCTATGACTTCGATTATCGCAAGTACAGTAATGAGATGGTCCCATGGAACAGATGGATTGATTACCTTAAAAATGCAGTGGCTGAGGAATCATACCGGAGAACACTGTCCCAGACAGACAGTCTGGGAGATCCGGCGCTGCGGGAGAATATCTGCAAGTATATTAAGAAAAGCCGTGGTGTCAGCTGCAGTCCAGACCAGGTGATCATCACTCCGTCGCTCAATTTTGCCCTGGAGATCGTCTGCTCCCTGTTCCGGCCGCAAGAGTGTCTTGTGGGATTTGAGGATCCGGGGTTGGACGAGGCCAGGAGTACTTTTCGGAATCATGGATTTAGAATTCGGACAGTTCAGGTCAATGAGACTGGGATAGATGTCAATGCTTTAGAGAAGAGCGATTGTAACATGGTTTACCTGACACCGTCGCACCAGTTTCCTCTTGGATACTGTATGTCTCTGTCCAAGCGTTTGCAGTTGATGGAATGGTGTCGCAGGCGACAGGCATATATTGTAGAAAACGATTACAACAGTGCCTTTTTATATCAGAAGAGTCCTACCCTCTCCCTGCAGTCCATGGACCGGGGTGAGAGGGTGATCTACATGGACAGTCTGACCAGAATCCTGACACCAGAATTTCCCTGTGCTTTTCTGGTTCTTCCCCGCCCGCTCCTGGAAGTTTATGAGAAAAGATTCGGATCTGAGCGGACCAGTTTTCTCTCTCCGATTATTCAGATGATGATAAGCCAGTTCATCGAAGATGGACAACTGGAACATCTTTCTAGAAGATTTTCTGTCACCGCCACAAGACAGTACGAGACATTCTGTCAGATATTTGCCCAGGAGATTGACCGAGGCCGGGTTTCGCTGCCCTTCTCTCCTTCGGGACCTCTCCTTCTAGTCAGATTTCATGGCCTTTATGACCAGGAATCTGTGATTGGGGAGCTGAGAGTCTATAGCAGGATCAGGATTTACCCCACCTATCAATACTGGAGCCGGAGGGAGGATGCAATTAAGGACCTCTATATGGTTGGCCTCTCCTGCCTTGCTGAAAATGAGGTAGAGAAAGCGTTTCTGGCATTAAAAAGCGCTGTCGTACGCTTGTGGGATAAAACGATATGAGGGATGGAACCCCATCCACTGTACTAACTGTACTTAATAAAATCGCCTATCTCTGTATATATAACAGATAATATCGGTGATATATAATGCTTTTATAGGAGCTCAACGGAGGGCACTCAAAGGTGTATCTGACGTTTGGCTCCATTTTTATTTCCATGCATGTCAACTGCCAGTAACAACTTGTTGTTATAAAAATCTATTAATCATCGTTCGTAACACGTAGGAGGTAACAAGATGTCGAAAGAACTGATATTAAAGACCCTCAGACATGAGGAGACAGAACGGGCTCCTTGGGTTCCTTTTTCCGGAATCCATTCAGGCAAGTTAAAAGGATACACGGCAGAGGAGGTTCTCAAGGACTCCAACAAACTTTATGAATCCCTGATCGAGGTCTTCCATACCTATGGGCCGGATGGAATGCCGATCATGTTCGACCTGCAGCTGGAGGCGGAGGTCCTTGGATGTGACCTGCTCTGGGCCAGAGATAACCCACCGTCAGTGTCATCCCATCCATACGAGGGGAAGAATAAGGGAATCCCTTGCAGCTGCAAGATCCCGACCAAGAATGATGGAAGAATCCCCCTCATGCTGGATGCCATGAAAAAAGTAAAGGCTGAGATAGGAGATGAGGTTGCCCTATATGGTCTGGTCACCGGACCACTGACACTGGCCTCCCATTTAAGAGGAAGCGAGCTCTTCCTGGACATGATCAAGGATAAGGAATACGTGAAAGAGCTGGTTGAGTTCTGTGCGCAAGTTGCTATGGCCATGGTTGACTATTACCTGGAAGCTGGGATGGATATCATCGCCATCGTTGACCCCCTTGTCAGCCAGGTGGCACCCAAGGCATTTGAGAAGATGCTGTCCGAATCATTCACAGCAGTCTTTGACTATATCAGAAGCAAAGGTGCCTACTCCTTCTTCTTTGTCTGTGGCAATGCCACACCTCAGATTGATGTTATGTGCAAGACCAATCCGGATGGTGTCGCTGTTGATGAGAATGTAGACCTGGTCAAGGCTAAGGTGATCACGGATAAGTATACTCTGGTACTGAGCGGCAACATCCCTCTGACCTCTGTCATGCTTTTCGGAACACCGCAGGATAACATGAAGTTTGTCGTCAATGAGATTGATACGGTCAATGCTAAAAAGAACTTTATCGTGAGTCCTGGCTGTGATATGCCTTACGATGTTCCAGTGGAAAACACCATCGCCTGCGGTAACGCCGTCAGAACGACGGATACCATCCGTCCGATGATCGAGGGATATGAAGGATCCAGCCTGGATGATATCGTCGTGGAGCTTCCGGATTATGAGCATCTTGACAAACCACTCATCGAGTGCTTTACCATCGACTCCGAGCAGTGTGCGGCATGTACCTACATGGTCGATGCGGCCAAGCAGGCTAAGGCAAGATTCGGGGATAAGATCCATGACATTGTGGAGTACAAATATACGAAACGTGAGAATGTAAAGAGAGATCAGATGATGGGAATCAAGAACCTTCCGGCTATGGCCATCAATGGTGTCGTGAAATATGTATCGATCATCCCAAGCAGTGAGGAACTCGATAAGGAGATTGAGAAGCTGCTGTAAGGATTGGCAGAGAGGGACTTTATCGGGTGATAAGGTCCCTCAATTAAGAGGAGGGTATGATGTCAAAACTGGTGTTACTGACCGGATTTCTGGGTGCGGGGAAGACGACCTTCCTCAATCATATCCTGGAGGAATATGAGGATAAAAAGATCGGACTGATCATTAATGAATTCAGTCAGACAGGAATAGACGGAGCACTGATCAGACACAGCGAGGATGTATCAGAGATGATTGAGCTAAATAACGGGTCTGTTTTCTGTGCTTGTCTGAAGGACAAGTTTGCGGAGGCGCTGGCTGAGATGGCGGGGAGAAATCTGGAATATGTCTTTATCGAGGCTTCCGGCATGGCGGATCCTTCCAATATTGAGAACATCCTTGCCTACATCAAGGCAAATCAGGGCAGGGGTTATCAGTATCTGGGGTCTATCTGCCTTGTCGATGCCACATATTTCAGAGAATATCTTGATGTTCTCCCTGTCTTAAAAAGACAGATCGAGCGGTGCTGCGCTGCCATTGTCAACAAGAAAGATCTCGTCAGTCATGAGGACATCGAGATGATCTCCGATATTATCTACGAAATCAATCCGCAAATCACGGTATATCCTGCTTCCTATGCGGATGTCAGCATAGAGAAGATTATTCAGGAGAGTCCCGTCGTCTTTGGAAGTGATGATTCCATCAACACCCCGTTAACAAGGCCAATCACTCATACTTTAAAGTCCAGGGAAGCATTGACGGCAGATCAGTGGAAGAGATTTCTCAAGGAGATCGTGCCATCAACCTACCGTGTCAAAGGCTTTGCTAAGACGGTGGGAGGAATGGTCACCGTGAACTGTGTCGGGGAGGAGATAGATCTGCAGGAAAGCGCAGATCAAATTAATGAGACAAAACTAGTCATATTCTCATCGGTTGGGATACGGATCACTTCGGTGGTGCTCCAGGCGGTCTCAAAATATTTCAAGGATAAAGTAGAATTACAAAGATAACAAGCATATAGAAAGTCGGGACAATACAATGGAAAAAACAAAGATGATTTTAGTCGGTGGTTTTTTGGGAGCTGGAAAGACCAGCATGATGCGGTCTGCGGCAGAGGTGCTAAAAAAGCAGGGCAACCGTGTCGGTCTGATTACCAATGATCAGGCCAGCAATCTTGTAGATACGTCCTACCTGGCAGGTGAGGGCAATATCGTCACGGAGGTGAGCGGAAGCTGTTTCTGCTGTAATTTCCCTGGGTTTGCTCAGGCATTTGAGAAGACAGCCCAGATGATAAACGGCGGCATCACCATCGCGGAACCGGTGGGCAGCTGCACAGACTTGTCCGCGACTATCGTTCAGCCAATTAAGGATAAGTATGCAGACCAGGTGGACTTGGCACCCCTCACTGTGATGGCGGATCCTAGAAGGCTGAAGTTTATTCTGGATCAGAAAAAGGCGACAGCCAACTATATCATGACAAAGCAGTTCGATGAGGCAGATATCATTCTCATCAATAAGATCGACCTTCTGTCTGCGGATGAGTTGAAGGATCTGGTCAGTCGGACAAAGGAGAACTTCACCAATGCCAAGGTCATGACCTGCAGCGTGAAAGAGGGGACCGGTGTGAAAGACTGGCTTGATTACATTATGTCAGTTCAGGTAACCGGGCAGAACCTTGCTGAGGTTGATTATGATCTCTATGGGGCTGGGGAGGCTGCCTATGGCTGGATGAACGCCACCTATCAGTTTGCCAGTGATGGAGAAGATTTTGCAGACAAGGCGGACAAACTTCTCAATGCTCTTGCAAGCGCATTTGAGGAGGAAAGGGTTGCCGTGGGACATGTCAAGTTTCTTCTAAATTCCAAGGCACATCAGTGGATGGGAAATATCACCATCGACGCTGCCACCGCAACACTCGTAGATGAGGATTGCAGTAGCGAAGAGTCCAGTCTGACAGTCAATGCCAGAGCGGAGATAAAGCCGGGCCAGCTGCAGAAGATCGTTCTGGGTATCATGGACGATCTCTTTGATCAGTATGAGATCACGGGGACCAACGTTCGCTGTCTGATTCCAGGATATCCGAACCCAACTTATCATTACAACAAAGTAGTAAAATGACTACATGTCAAAACGCATCATCTTTGACACCAACGTCATAAAATGAAATAACTAAAATAATCTCTCAGTGGACAGAGCTGGATCATATGGATGGTCCGGCTCTTTTTATGCTGTAAAAAAGACTACTCTGGCCCTACTGTACATATTTACTCTATTCCTATAGAAATAGTAGAATATTGTATATATACATTCTCCATCATTACTCCTATAATGTGTCCATAACATAACAGATAACCACTAAGGAGCTCAACGGGGAGCATTCGGACGAATGTTTCGCGTTGAGCTCCTTTCATTTTTTGCCAGGGAGCAAGGGGAAGAGAGGTAATTATTATGACAAAGGAAGAAATGTTTGAGAAATTATCACAGGCAGTTGTTGACATGGAAGATGATGAGGTTGTAGATCTTGCAAATCAGTGTATCGACGAAGGAATTGATGCATTTGAGGCAATCGACAAGGGCTTATCCGCAGGCATGGAGGAGGCAGGCAAACTCTTTGAAGAGGAGGAATATTTCGTTCCGGAGCTTCTAATGTGTGCCGATGCCATGAACGCAGGAATCGATGTGTTAAAGCCACACCTGGCATCAGTCGATGACAGCTCTGATGAGCCGACCGTAGTGATCGGAGTGATCGAGGGAGATACCCATGATATCGGAAAGAATCTGGTCAAACTTATGATGGAGACTAGCGGATTCAATGTGATCGATGTGGGAAGAGATGCAACACCGGAACAGTTTATCGACAAGGCAGAGGAAACTGGAGCAAAGATCATCTGTATCTCCACACTGATGACAACCACCATGGACACTGTGGGAGATGTGGTGAAGAAACTTGAGGAGAGAGGCATCCGTGACAAGTACAAAATCATGGTTGGCGGAGGACCGGTTTCTGCTTCCTTTGTGAAGAAGATTGGAGCGGATGGCTACTCCAGGAACGCAGCAGATGCTGTCAAGCTGGCAAAAAAAATTTGTAACATAGCATAAGTATTGATTCATTTAAAAAAGGAGATTAAGATATGTCAGATGTGTTTTCACCTAAGGAGAGATTATTGAGATCATTGGATGGGCAGAAGGTGGACAGACCTCCAGTCATCTGTCCGGGAGGCATGATGAACTCCGCCATCGTCGATGTGCAGAAAGCACACGGTCATGTGCTGCCGAGAGCACACTCCGATGTGGACGAGATGAGCGCTCTTGCCTATGATGTCCATGATATGACTGGATTTGAGAATTTCGGAATTCCCTACTGTATGACCATAGAAGCCGAGGTGCTGGGAAGTGAGATAAACTTCGGGACGATTGAATGTGAGCCAAAGATTCAGAAAGAGAGATATGCCAGAGCGGCAGATGTCGATTTTCTTCCGTTGGGAAGTATGGAGAAAAATTATCGAGTGGGGACAGTGGTTTCCTCTATCGATAAGCTGAGTAAGAAATACCCGGATGTCCCGGTGATCGGAAGCCTGACAGGTCCTGTCTCCACGGCAGCCTCCCTGGTAGATCCGATGAGATTTCTCAAGGATCTGAGAAAAGATAAGGAGAACTCCCACAAGGTGATAGATTATGTGACGAACCACTTGATTGAGTTCGCAGGCCTTATGGTTGAGAACGGTGTCACCGTGATCTCCATCGCGGATCCGACAGCTACCGGAGAGATCCTGGGACCGAGAATGTTTAAAGAGTATGCCGTCCCTTATCTGAACAAGCTGATTGATGCCATTCACGGTATGGGAGTTCCGGCAATCATGCATATCTGTGGAAAGATGGATTCCGTCATAGATTATGCTGCACAAATTCATGACAATGCCCTGAGCGTAGATGCTTTTGTCAATCTTCCAAATATCAAGAAGAAATATGATTACATCACCACGATGGGTAATCTGTCCACCATCCTTCTTCAGGATGCAGACCAGTCTGCGATCTCTAGGAGAGCAGAGCAGCTTGTCAACTACAAGATCAATATCATGGCTCCGGCATGTGGACTTTCCACATCAACACCACTCGAGAACATTCAGGCATTCACTGGTACTGTGAAAAATATGTAGGTTTATTCAGTAGTAGAAAGAAGGAGGTAGTGCAAATGCCAGTCATTACATTTGTTAATCAGAATAAATCAATTGAGGTCGAGAAGGGCACTACTCTTCTTGAGGCAGCAAGGCAGGCAGGTGTCGTGATGGAAGCCCCTTGTAATGGGATGGGCACTTGTGGAAAATGTAAAGTAAATATCGGGGCAGGGAATCTTGATAAGATAAATTATCTTGATCCCAACCACAAGATCTCGGAGGAAGAGATTCAGGAAGGTTATGTCCTTGCCTGTCAGTCGGAGGTCGGGACAGAAGATCTGGACGTGGTCTTTGAATCCACGGCAAGCCACAATAAGACATTGAAGATCCTAGATGAGGGAGTGACATTCCACTACGATATCGATCCATATATTACAAAAAAATTTGATGGCAAGAACACAGTAATCTACGGCGGAGACGAGAAACTTGGCCTGGAGAGTGGGGACACGGTAGATGATTATTATGGGATATCCATCGACATCGGAACCACAACCGTCGTTGCATCACTGATCGATATGAAGACAGGAAAAGAACTGGATTCTGTATCTGCCCTAAATCCGCAGAGTATTGACGCTCAGGATGTCCTCACCAGAATCAAGTTTGCATCCACACCAGAGGGACTCTGTAAGATGCACCGGATTGTGACGGAGGAGTTCAACCGGATGATCGGAGAACTTTGTAAGAAAAACAATATCTCCAGAACCCACATCTACGAGGTGATCTACAGCGGTAACACGACCATGATCCATCTGGCTGGCAACCGCAATCCAGAATCCTTGGGCAAATATCCGTATACGCCGGTGCTGTACGGAGGATGTGAGGATACTGCCAAGGAGATCGGACTTGATATCTCTCCCTTTGGACTGATCTACTACCCGCCGATCATGTCCGCTTATGTAGGGCCGGACATCACATCGGGTCTGGTGTCCACGGAGCTCAACAAACAGAAGGGCACCGTGATCTTGATTGATATCGGGACGAACGGTGAGATGATGATCTCCAAGGATGGTTCTCTGTCCGCCACTTCCACAGCAGCAGGACCTGCTTTCGAGGGTATGAACATCACATTCGGTATGCGAGCTGCCAAGGGAGCCATAGAGTTCTTTGAGATCAATGATGATCACAGCATCACCCTTCGGACGATCGAGAATGGTAAGCCAGTCGGAATCTGCGGAAGCGGACTGTTTGACATTGTCGCTGAACTGGTGAGAACTGGCATTATCACAAAGACAGGAAGATTTATTCGGGAATCTAAGCTTCCGAAGGATGATCCGCTAAGAGAGCGACTGTGTAAGTATGAAGGCAAACCCGCCTTCCTGGTTGCGGATGGCATTTACCTTACCATCTCTGATGTACGTCAGGTTCAGCTTGCCAAGGGAGCGGTCCGGTCTGGCGTTGAGGCTCTCATGCAGAGCCAGGGGGTCAGCGTGGAGGACGTCGACAAGGTGATGATCGCAGGTTCCTTCGGCTATCACCTGCAGGCTAAGAGTCTCATCAATATCACCCTTCTCCCTAAGGAGTTCGAGGGCAAGATAGATTTTGTGGGCAATACCTCAAAGACTGGCGGAATTGCATTCCTCTTAAATAAACAGATCAGGGAAGACACGAAAAATCTGGTAAAGCAGGTTCTCTCCGTTGAACTTTCCACGATAGATGGATACAATGATCTGTTTGTCGGATGTCTGAATTTTATATAAAAATTATGGCATAGGGGTCATGGCAATTAGTTGATCTCTATGCCTTTTCATCTTACAAGTTATTCGGAGTTGATTTTGGGAGAAGGTGCTGCGATGAAAGACATTCACTTCAGAAAAGCTAGGAAAGAAGATATCAATGGTATCCTTGCGATCTACCAGTACTCCATCGAGCATGATGACGCTACGTATATTACGAAGTGTCCTTCGTGGAGAGAGTGGGACAGGGACCATGACAAAGATCAGAGAATCGTCGCGGTGATCGATAATAATATTGTCGGCTTCGTTGCTGTCGCTGCAGAAAAGCAGTTCACGGAGGAACTAAAGAGTAAGGCAGGTCTGGTCAGCATCTATGTGGATCATAGGTACAGACACAGTGGAATCGGAACCATGCTCCTGCAATGTCTGATCCGCTACAACAGTTATCTTCAGATGGCTGGAAGGAATGGAGCCTACCGCTACCTTCATTCAAGAATTTTCACCAATAATCAGCTGAGCATTGACCTTCACAAAAAGGTAGGATTTAAGAACGTGCAGTATTGTGAGAAGAGTCTGAAAAAGAACGGGAGGCTGAGGGACACTTATGTATTCGAACGAAGAACTGCTGTGTTATGAAGAACTGAAACAGGCAGTGGTAGATATGGAAGACGATGACGCCATAGCTCTCTCCCATCAGATTATTGAGTCAGGCTATTCCGTTGAGGGAGCGATAGAGCAGGCTCTGATTGCTGGTATGGAGGAAGTGGGTGATCTTTATGATCAGGAGGAATACTTTATTCCTGACCTCCTCTGCTGTGCGGACACGATGAACGCTTCCCTGGATATCTTAAAAACTCAGCTACAGGAGGCGAAGGTCGGGTATGGGAAGAACATTGTGATCGGCACTGTTCTCGGGGACACCCACGATATTGGAAAAAACGTTGTGGCCTGTTTTCTTGAGAGTGCGGGCTTCACGGTCCACGATATTGGCCGCGATATCAGCGCTCAGGATTTTATGAACAAGGCGATAGAATATGACGCTGACATTATAGTATTGTCAACGATCATGACGACGACAATGGATAGTATGGCTGATGTGATAGATCTCCTGAAAGAGAATAGAGTCCGAGACCGGTTTAAAGTCATGGTAGGAGGAAAGCCGGTCTCACCGAAATTCGCTAAGGAGATTGGAGCAGATGGTTATTCCGTCAACGCAGGAGAAGCGATTAAGCTTGCAAAGAAACTGGCAGGAGTTCAGTGATTATGGAGGTAGCGATTATGACAGGAAAAGAGATATTTAAGAAAGCAATCAAATTAGAGAAGACACCGAGATGTCCATTTGTGATTATGTCTGGCGGTGTCTGGGCATATAAGCAGGTTGGAAAGTCATTGCAGGATTCATTTGAGCTGACTCCGGAAGAGTCTTCTGACTTCTGGGTGGAGACCAACAAGAAGATTCGATCTGACTTGATCTTCTGCGCTTCCGGCTGTAATGATTTGGTCTTGAGAGCTCTGGGTGCGGAATCCGACTTTTCCAAGGTAGGAGTCGCTGCCAGCGTACAGCCAATGATCAAGAGCGCGTCGGATGTGGACAAACTCGATATCGGAGATATCAAGAAGGATCCCGGAGTCATCGCTATGCTGGAATCCACAAAGCTCATGATGAAAAAGATGGGAGACGAGACCATGCTGGGCATCAGCCAGTGGGGTCCGCTGACCTTAGCCGGACTGATGATCGGAGCTTCCGACTTTATGATGATGCTGGTCAAAGATAAAAAGGCAGTAAAATATATCATGGACTTCACGTCGGAAGCTGTCCTCGAGTACTGGAGATTATTCCTGGATGCCGGCTGCGAGCATGTTGAGATGGCGGAGCCCGACGCCTCCCCAGATATGATCAGTCCGAAGATGTTTGAGAAGATCGCCCTTCCTCACATTCAAAAGACCTTTCAGGGGATTGAGGGACAGGCATTTTCCAGAATGCTCCATATTTGCGGCAATACGACTAAGATCTTAAAATACATTCCGGAGAGCGGGGCGGACATGTTTTCCATGGACTGGAAAGTAAATCCTGCGGATGCCAGGGAGGCTCTTGGGGGTAAAGTGGCATTTTCCGGACAGATCGATCCAGCGGAAGTGATCGGTCTTGGAACTAAGGAGGATGTTCTGGCCAAGTCCAGGGAAGCCATGGAGGCTGCAAAATGGGAGGAAGGCGGATACATTCTTATGCCTGGCTGTGACCTCTCCCCTATCAGCCCTCTGGAAAATGTGCAGGCACTCTCCGAGGTTGCCTACGCTGCGAGACAGGAACTTTAAATAATTAAGTTTGTAAATTGTAACTGTCGGAAGAAAGGATTCTGTACCTAATAAAAAAATTCGGCACTGTACCTATACTTTCTGGCGAGAATAAATATAATTGAATTAAATTCAATCAAACACACAAAGCTCAAAGACGAGTTTCCATGAATGGAAATTCTCTTTGGGCTTTTTATTTTTTTACGATTTTTATTCGAGGAGTGAGACAAATGAAATTTTGGCAGTGTAAGGGAGAAGACAGAAGAATATTACCGGAAGCAGTATTAGCATTAGGAACAGATGCCTTAAAAGACACAGAACTCCTGGAAGATGCCATGAACATCATCACGGGCGGTGACAGTCTTAAGGTGAAAACATTACCTCTCATGCAGAATATCGAGTCTGTTGCTTTGGGGGCAATCCCAAAGCAGATTGGCAAAGTTTACAGCATCAGGGATTATCGTTACCGTAAGATCTCCGATATCTCAATCGAGAAGGGCTCACTCGTCAGGACTCCTGAGATTCAGTCGATTCTGAAATACGTCAAGAGACACTCTGGAGAGAAGATGATCCTTGAAATTGAGGGACCATTCTCCGTACTTTCGGGGATGATCGATCCGATGAAACTTTTCGTGGCTGCCCGCAAACACGGGGAGGAGTTACAGAATCTTCTCTTCGATGTGGCGGATGAGCTGGCCGAATACATTAAATTGGCTTCTCAGGCCGGTATCAAGGTATTTTCTCTGGCGGAGCCGGAAGGATCCATGGATGTGATCGGCGAAAAATATTATCAGGAGTTCGTCGGAAAATCAATGTTATACTTTATTAGTAAGATTAAGCCATATATGAACCGGTCCATTGTCCACATGTGTGGCAAGGCATCCTCCGCACTTGAGATGGAGCATATGGCATCTGTCAGCAAGTATGCAGTGGAGGAGAAACCTTACAAAGATATTCTCTTCCGTCTTTCCTCGGATCCGGATTTCAGATTTGTAGGAAATGCCTGCATCAACAGAAAGTATTTGGAGACGCCTATCGTCAACAAACTTAATTTCGTCAAATATCCTTTCACCAAGGAAGAGGAGAGAAGAAGAGCATCATAGTGTGGCTGTGCATATATTATCCATATTTTTCGATTGTATCTTTTAATTAGTTCACAATTAGACATTTACAGAGTATAGGTCTTTTATCTATAATGGTTTTGTTATATAAAGTGAATGCAACAGATGATTTTATATGATTAGCCATTCCTGCGCATCACAGGCTCAAAGATGAGTTTCCTTTTTTGGAAATTTATCTTTGAGTCTTTCTTTTTGTCTGGGGCAAATCATATGATTTTATGGAGGTCAATTATGAAGAAAGATGAATCAAAGCCATTATTGAAGATTGAGATCATTGTCAATGAGGTGAAGATGGATATCCTTATGGATGCCCTGAAGAAGTATCACATCACAGGTATGACCATATCCAAGGTGCATGGATGTGGGGTCCAGTACGGGACTCCGGAATATCAGGATGTGGACACCAGCCAAATCAATCTTCTGGAGAAGACCATGATCATGCTAGTGGTCCCGGAGGATATCACGGATCAGCTGATCGACCATCTGTCCAAGGATCTCTACACCGGTCATATCGGAGACGGCAAAATCTTTGTCACTCCGGTCTACAATGCCTACCGAATCCGGACGGGAGAGAATGGATATCAGGCCATCATCCCAGGGGATCTGTAAGCCGAAAGGGGGATGTTCTCTATGAATAAGAAAAAATTAGGGATACCTTCTGCCATCGCCACGGGTGTGGGACTCATCCTGGCGACCTCCTGCCTGCTGGTCATCGGGCAGGGAGTGTCGGCTATCGGCACCTCATTCATTTTCTCGGTCATCATCGCCTTGATCTTTAACGCCTTCACCGCCGTCTCGGTGGGGGAGCTTGACGCCATCATGCCGGAGCTCACCGGAGGACTTGCCCAGTACTCCCTGGTCGGCATGGGGGCCTACCCTACCTGTCTGATCATGGTTGGGGGTTACATCATCGGCATGACAGTATTTGGCAGCTTGGAGGGAACCATGTTCGGCCGGACCATGAGCATGCTCTTTCCCCACGCCCCAATCCCTCTTCCGGTCTACGGGATCGTCATGATGGTTATCATCATCTTCCTCAACTGTCGTGGAGTGGATATGTTCGCCAAGGTTCAGAACGTGGTGGCCTACTCCCTGATTACCTCCCTGATCATTATGGGAGTGCTGGGCTGTCTTCACATGGGGCAGGGAGAGCTTGTGATCCAGGACCTTTCCTTTCACGCCAGCTTCCGTCAGGTCATCGGTCTGGTGGGGACGGCCTTCTACATGTTCGTGGGCTGTGAGTTCGTGGTGCCACTAGGTCCTTACGTCAAGAATCCCAGGAAGACCATACCCATCGGTATGATCGGAAGTCTGATCATCGTCTTCATCATGCAGGCCTTCTGTGTCTTCGGATTCCCCAACTATGTGTCTTTCCAGGATCTGGGAAGCAGCGGTTCCCCCCATATGCTCTACGGGATTGCTCTCCTGGGAAATGTGGGAAGATACTGGATGGGAATCGTCTCCATCCTAGCAGTCATCAGCACAGTCAATACGGTCATCTCCTCCATCGGCTATCTGATGGCAGGTATGGCCCGAATCCGCCTTCTGCCACCGGTATTTATGAAGAAGAATAAGCACGGAGCTCCTCAAATCTCCATCCTCACCATCGGGATAGCCATGACAGTTCTGGTCATCAGCTCCCTGATGATCTACGATCTGCTAAATTTCTTTCTGAAAGTAGCCTGCATCTTCTGGATTATCGTCTACCTCTTTCTCCACATCGATGTGATCAAGCTGAGATTCCGCATGCCAAATGTGCCAAGGGCTTTCAAGGCTCCCTTTGGTCTCCTGATCCCTATTCTGGGCATAGCCGGGGACGTCCTCATGCTCTACGGGATTGACAATAATCCAGCCATGCGGCTTAAGGTCTACCTCGTCTGCCTGATCTGTTTCGTCATCCTGGGAATCTACTCTTACTTCTGGGTGAAGAATTACATGAAGCGGCCATTCTTTGAGCCTTACACGGTAAAAGAGGTCATGGCTATGGAGGACGACAAGTACTTTAAATATCATCTGAAATGAGAGCAAATCTTAGACAGACTCTGAAATGAGGGCAGCTCTCAGACAGACATCGAAAAAGGACCGCCGGTGCGGTCCTTTCTGTCGTCTATAGAATTATAATGTCCAAAGTCCTAACAAATCTTACACACCAGAAGGCTGGTGCTTGTCTAACCTAGCCTGCCTCTTTGTCTCATCAGAATATCCCTTCTTGTTATCTAATTAAAATCATAGTATAGTTTCCCTATACATAAAAGAGGTAGAATATACCTTGATCTCCCTGCCCCCTGTATATGGCGGAATTGCTCTGATGATCAGGGATATCATGAAGGAAAGGAATGCAGAAAATGATAAAAATACTTTTTGTATGCCACGGCAATATTGGGGAAATATCTGGGAAAAGTATGAAAAACGGCTTAAAACCGTTGTTTTACAAGGCTTTTTCAAAATGAGTAAATGGAATTTGGGACACTTTTGGGACACTTGCAACAAGGAATTTTCCGTGATATAGCTTACATTCAAGGCACTATTTGCAGTAGTGTCTTTTTTGTTTCTCCAATGCTTCATGTGCTGCATTCATCAAGTTCAGATTCTCAAGCACTCATTCCGGCTAACTGCTGCCAAAAACTCGCAGAATGCCCCTGAGAGCGTCCAGAATGCCCCAGAATCCATTTTAACGGCTTCAATGGGTATTTGATAGGGTAAAGCCTAAAATCGCTTAAAACGGCTTTTAAACGCCTTAGAATGCAAATTGACATTTTCGACTGTTCCGAGATCAGATGAGCCGGAAATCTCAAGCACTCTAACCGGGCGAGTGCTAACGATCTTCACAGAATGCCCCCAGAACGCACGAGAACGCCCCAGAACGGCTTTTAACGCATTTAGGTGAGGAAATATACCATAAAAAGCTAAAACGCCTTAAAACGGCTTGTAGGGGGATTAGAATGGAAATGGCAAAAACAAGGTGCGAGAATGCCGGACTGCTGCCCCGGCTGACCGCTGCCCTTTATATATATGATGTTGGGGTCAAAACCCTGTTAATAGTACCTTGAAAAATTCATATAAAACCCTTTTTCTGCCTCTTTTCTGATATAATAG
>JAXJRI010000223.1:0-15977 GCA_036310685.1 Lachnospiraceae bacterium
AACACAGACAATTATAAGCTAATTTCAGGCAGATGTAAATCTGCCTTTTTGGCGTACCTGACTAAGAAGTGTTGACAGAATTGTTCCTCGTAAATGATCAATTCAGTACAGATATCCCATCTAATATCGATAGATAGTATCCCGCTTGATCAACTTTATTCAATTGTTTTACAATTTAGATGTTTTGTAGCATTCTTAACTAAATGACATTGAGCATGAACTGTAACTGAGGTGCCAGTGGTACTTCAACTTGTTTGACATTTACTTTTTGCCATGCTATTCTAAAATGTATTGTGAAAAATTGTGCGGAAATTTCCGTTTTGAATCATAGGAGAATGATTGATTTATGAAGAGATGGAACAAGATTACAATTGAGACAACAACAGCCGCAGAGGAACTCTTAAGCTATGAGCTCGAGGAGATGGGAATCGAGGGTGTTGAGGTAGAAGATCATGTGCCTCTTACTGAGAAAGAGCGCAAGGAGATGTATGTAGACCTTCTGCCAGATGAGATTGCGCCAGATGACGGCACCGCCAAGATCTCATGCTACGTTGACGTGAAGGAAGATTTAGATCAGAAATTAAAGATGATCAAGGATAAGTTCGAGGAACTTTCCCAGTTTATGCCGATGGGTTCCGGTAAGATTACTTTAGATGTTACTGAGGAAGAAGACTGGATTAATAACTGGAAGGTTTTCTTTAAACCATTCCGTCTGGATGACAACATTGTCATTAAACCAACCTGGGAGACCTTAAAGGATCAGAAGCCAGATGATATCGTCGTAGAGATCGATCCAGGTACAGCTTTTGGAAGTGGTTCCCATGAGACTACAAAACTTTGCATCAATCAGCTGAAGAAGTATATTCATCCTGAAACACAGTTATTGGATGTGGGAACAGGAAGCGGAATCCTCTCCATCATCGGTGTCAAGCTGGGAGCACAGCATGCGATGGCAACTGATATCGACCCTAACGCTATCCGTGCGACACAGGAGAACTTAGAGATCAACCATGTCGCAGATAAGGCGGAGGTACACAGAGTGAACATCTTAGATCCAGAGGAAGCTAAGACATTTGCCGAGGAGAACCAGGGAAGAAAATATGATGTTATCGTGGCTAACATTTTAGCCGATGTGATTATCCCACTTTCAGGATTAGTAACTCCACTGCTGAAGGACGGAGGAATCTTTATCACATCTGGTATTATCAACACCATGGAAGAAGCAGTCAAACAGGCAATGCTCGACAATAATTTTGAGATTTTAGAAGTTCATCATATGAAAGACTGGGTTTCTGTGACAGCAACTCCGAAAAAATAAGAGATTAGAAGGATGTATCAGTTTTTTATCAGAGAAGAAGATATTGCAGAAGAGGGAATCCGAGTGACAAAACCGGAGGATGTCAATCACATCAAGAATGTACTCCGCATGAAAAAGGGTGAGGAGGTTCTCCTCTGCTGCAGTGAGAAGCAGAAGGACTATCACTGTAAGATTCATGACTTTGAAGAAGGAACTATTCTTTTCAATGTGATAGATATTGATGGAACTAATCGAGAGCTCCCTGTCAAGATTACTCTTTTTCAGGGTCTCCCAAAGGGAGATAAGATGGAGCTCATCATTCAGAAGGCAGTCGAACTGGGCGCCAGCAGAATTGTTCCAGTTGCCATGAAGCGATGTGTCGTCAAGCTCGATGCCAAGAAGGCAAAAAAGAAGGTTGCCCGCTGGAATACCACCGCTTTGGCCGCAGCAAAGCAGTCTAAGAGGGGAATCATTCCAGAAGTCGGGGATGTTATCAGCTATGAGGATGCATTAGATGAGGCATCCGAGATGGATGGAATCTTAGTGCCTTATGAAGATGCCCAGGGAGTTGCACACTCCAGACAGGTGATCAGTCGGGTCTCCTCCATGAGGTCTGTGGGTATTTTTATTGGACCGGAAGGTGGATTTGAACCGGGTGAGATAGATCAGGCGATTGCAAGGGGAGCCTCTACGATAACCTTAGGTCATAGAATTCTTAGGACAGAAACAGCAGGAATGACAATATTATCGATTCTGATGTTCGCATTAGAATCCGACGATTAGAAGAGATTACTCGAATACATGTCTTGAATTGTTCATGGAATGGATAGGAAGACAAGGAGGAGATAAGATGGCAGGTTCATCAATAGGAACTATCTTCCGACTGACTACCTGGGGAGAGACCCACGGAAGAGGAGTCGGAGTCGTTGTAGATGGATGTCCAGCAGGATTAGCCCTGTGCGAGGAAGACATCCAGAAGTATTTAAATCGAAGAAAACCAGGCCAGTCTAAATTTACTACCCAGAGAAAAGAGGGAGATCAGGTTGAGATTCTCTCTGGAATCTTCGAGGGTAAGACGACGGGCACTCCGATTTCCCTTGTAGTTTTTAATAAGGATCAGAGATCAAAAGATTATTCCAACATTGCAGGCCTTTATCGTCCGGGACACGCAGATTACACATTTCAGCAGAAATATGGTTTCCGAGATTATCGAGGAGGCGGACGTTCCTCCGGAAGAGAGACGACTGCCAGAGTGGCAGGAGGAGCAATCGCAGCCAAGATTCTTGAGGAGATGGGCATCACAGTGACTGCTTACACTAGATCCATCGGACCAGTAAGTATTGACCCGGATCGTTTTGATCTCAGTAAGAGAGATAGCAATAAGCTTTACATGCCAGATGAGGAAGCTGCCAGTCAGGCAGAGGCTTATCTGGACCAGTGTATGGCAGAGAAAGACTCCAGCGGTGGAGTAGTGGAGTGCCTGATTAAGGGCATGCCTGTCGGAGTGGGAGAGCCAGTCTTTGATAAGCTCTCTGCCCGATTAGCTCATGCTGTGTGCTCTATCGGAGCAGTCAAAGGATTTGAGATTGGAGACGGATTTGCAGTTGCTAGTAGCAAGGGATCCGAGAATAATGACGCTTTTTGCTCAGAACATGGAAAAATCACGAAGGAGAGCAACCATGCGGGTGGAATCTTAGGAGGTATGAGCGACGGCAGCGATATCGTCTTCCGCGCAGCTTTTAAGCCGACACCGTCCATAGCCAGTCTTCAGCACACAGTGACAATAGAGGGAGAAGATACAGATCTGGTTATCCATGGGCGTCATGATCCTATTATTGTTCCAAGAGCAGTTGTCGTAGTGGAATGTATGGCGGCGGCTACTGTCTTAGATCTTATGCTCGTCAACATGACAAGTCGATTAGATAAGATTAAGGATTTCTATCAGCAATGATCATTGGACAACAAAGGGAGCAAATAAGATTAGCTAATAAGGAGAATATATGTATACTTTAATTACAAGAGATGGAAGAGCCAAGAGGGGAAGGCTTAAGACAGTTCACGGAACCATTGAGACTCCAGTCTTTATGAATGTCGGTACCGTCGGTGCCATCAAGGGTGCTGTCAGTACGGATGACTTGAGAGAGATTGGAACTCAGGTAGAGCTTTCCAATACTTATCATCTTCATGTCCGTACAGGAGATGAACTGATCAAAAAGTTTGGAGGACTCCACAAGTTTATGGCTTGGGATCGTCCTATTCTTACAGATTCCGGCGGATTTCAGGTCTTCTCTTTAGCAGGACTCAGAAAAATCCAGGAAGAGGGGGTACATTTCCAGTCTCACATTGATGGACATCATATATTTATGGGGCCTGAGGAAAGTATTAAGATCCAGTCCAACTTAGGATCCACCATAGCGATGGCATTCGATGAGTGTCCTCCTAGTCTTGCGGACGATGACTATATCAGAAAGTCCGTTGAGAGAACAACTCGCTGGCTTGCCCGCTGTAAGAAGAAGATGGCGGAATTGAATCAAAGGGAAGATACCGTTAACCCTCATCAGCTCCTCTTCGGAATCAACCAGGGTGGGATCAATAAGGAGATTCGAATCGAGCATGCCAAAGAGATTACTAAGCTGGACTTAGACGGCTATGCGGTTGGCGGTCTTGCGGTTGGAGAGTCCCATGAACAGATGTATGAGACCCTAGATGCGGTTGTCCCATATCTTCCAGTCGATAAGCCGGTCTACTTGATGGGTGTCGGAACCCCTCTTAACATCGTTGAGGGTGTTTACCGCGGAGTAGACTTCTTTGACTGCGTCTATCCAAGCAGGAATGGACGACATGGCCATGTCTACACAGACCATGGCAAGCTGAACATGTTCAACAAGAAGCATGAGTTAGACCCTCGTCCGATTGATGAGCACTGCAACTGTCCTGCATGCCGCACCTACAGCAGAGCCTACATCAGACATCTCTTAAAGGCCAAGGAAATGCTTGGTATGCGTCTGTGTGTGCTTCACAATCTCTATTATTATAACCATCTGATGGAGAGAATCCGTATTGCTATTGAGAATCATGAATATGAGGAGTTCCGAAAGAACTTCATCGAGATGCAGAACACACCAGAAGATTAGACGACTTTTTCAGATATCTGAAAAAGTTGTGGAGAAAATCCGTCGAGTATGCTATGATATTATGAGTTAATTTTTGGGAGGTAAGATAATGAATACAAGCAGTATTACAATGATCATCGGATATATTATCATTTTCGGTGCGATCATCTACTTTATGACAATTCGTCCACAGAGGAAGCAGCAGAAAGAGCAGGACGCTATGCATAGCTCTATGAAGCCAGGTGACAGTGTCTTAACAACAAGTGGATTCTATGGCGTAATTATTGATATCATGGATAACACTGTAATCGTTGAGTTCGGTAATAACCGTAACTGCCGTATCCCTATGAGCAAGGAAGCTATCCAGGCTGTAGAGAAACCAGATATGAAGAAGACAGAGGAAGATGAGTAATCTTTCTTTTAGAAAGAAGGCTATCAGTCAGCAGGTTAGATGCTGACCGATAGCCTTTTTGCATACCTAAGTTCTTGTAAAATACACATTTACTAATTATAATGTAACTGTTCGATTGATAAGAATTTTACAAGGAGTATTATTTTGAAGGAGATTAAGGATAATCCTGTGGAAAAGGAATTAGAATCAGGGCAATGGGATTTTGAGGAGGACGTCGAAGAAAGAGGGGCCTCTTCAATTAAGGAAGAAAGTAAAAAAGAAGAGAAGCAGGAGGCACCGCGACGGAACCGAAGAAGTCAGAAAAGGTCTTCCGCTAAGGCGGACCGGAGACTGACCTCTAAGAAGGTAAGAAGAGGAGAGGATAAGTCTGAAAATAGGGGAAAGAAAGTTTCTGCCAAGAAGACAGGTCTGTTTGGAAAGAAGGTCGTGGAGGAGGAGATGCTTCATCATCGGGTGAAGATTCCTCCGTATGAGACTGATTTTAGAAGAGGTCTCACCTCAGAACAGGTGCGCCAGAGAATGGATAATGGCTACCAGAATAACACGGAGATACATGGAACCAAGTCTATAAAGGAGATTGTGAGAAGCAATACCCTCACCTACTTTAACTTGATCTTTGTGATCTT
The DNA here is from genome assembly GCA_036310685.1 of Lachnospiraceae bacterium. GTDB lineage: Bacteria > Bacillota > Clostridia > Lachnospirales > Lachnospiraceae > Anaerobutyricum. The sequence continues at coordinate 5,449 of JAXJRI010000223.1, forward strand.
AGCCGTCTGTCTGATTGCAGTGGGATCCTTTAAGGATCTGGCATTCCTCCTGGTCGTATTCGCTAATACTGGTATTGGAATCTTCCAGGAGCTGAGATCAAAGAAGGCGATTGATAACTTAAGTGTTCTGGCAGAGCAGAGGGTGCTCTGTGTCCGTGATGGACAGAAGATGGAGATACCGTCTTCGCAGCTGGTGAGAGATGATATCGCGATTTTTAAGGCAGGAGATCAGATTTGTGCCGATGCTGTCGTCTGTGAGGGATCCATCACAGCCAATGAATCACTCTTAACTGGTGAGACGGATGATATCCCGAAGTCAGTTGGCGCAGAGCTGCGATCCGGCAGTTCTGTCACTTCAGGAAGCTGTCAGGCAAGACTGACCCATGTCGGTGCTGAGTCCTATGTCAATCGCCTGACTCTGGAGGCAAAAAGTGATGTTAAGCTTGCCAAATCTGAAATGATGAGATCGCTAGATCGCTTAATCCGTGTGATCGGTATTCTGTTGATCCCAGTAGGATTAGGTTTATTCTATAATGAACATTGGATTTTAAAGTTATCATTTTCTGAGGGTGTAAGGTCTACAGTCGGAGCTCTGATTGGTATGATTCCAGAAGGCTTATATCTTTTGACTTCCATCGCTCTTGCGGCAGCGGTAGTTCGTCTTGCTACGCATAAAGTCTTAGTGCGTGATATGAACTGTGTAGAAACTTTAGCCCGTGTCGATACGCTCTGTGTCGATAAGACAGGAACGATCACAGAGCCAGATATGAATGTCAACGAGCTTATCTGCCTGACTTCTCAGTATCCAGAGGAGAAAGTCAGGGAGATTCTCTCTGCTTTCTACAATGCCATGGCAGCCGATAATGATACAGCGCGTGCGATGGAGAGAGAATTCCGTGGGACCTTCCAGATGGCACCTTCCCTTATCCTGCCATTTACTTCAAAGACCAAGTGGAGTGCCGTCTCCTTCGAGGGAGAAGGCAATTATCTTGTAGGTGCACCAGAATTTATCATGCAGAAGCGATTTCCAGAGATTGCCAGCCAGGTATTTCCAAAAGCCAGTGATGGTTATCGAGTCCTTCTCTTGGCCTCCTATCAGGGAAGCTTTGGGCAGGAGAGGCCAGTATCCCTGGATTCTGCTAAGGTGCTTCCGATTGCACTGGTGACACTTTCGAATCCGGTCAGAGAAGAGGCAGAGAAGACATTCCAATATTTTGCAAAACAGGGAGTCGAGGTTAAGGTTATCTCAGGAGATAATCCTTCTACAGTATCGGCAGTTGCAAGAAGGGCAGGAATCGAAGGGTCTGATCAGTTTGTCGACGCGTCGACCCTGAAGAATGATCAGATGATCGATGAGGCGGTGGAGAAATATACTGTCTTTGGCAGAGTGACGCCTGCTCAGAAGAAGAAGATGGTCTTAGCACTGAAGAAACACAAGCATACGGTTGCTATGACTGGAGACGGTGTCAATGATGTCCTTGCCTTAAAGGAGGCGGACTGTGGAATTGCCATGGCATCTGGCTCTCAGGCAGCATCTCAGATTGCTCAGCTGGTACTCTTGAACTCTGACTTTAAGGTGATGCCAGGAATCGTGGGAGAGGGAAGAAGAGTCATTAACAATATTCAGCTTTCCGCCACATTATTCTTAGTCAAGAATATTTTCTCATTCTTACTGGCTCTGATTGCCCTCTATAAGGGATTTGCCTATCCGCTGCAGTCGCTGCAGCTGACGACAATCTCTTTTCTGACGATTGGATGTCCTGCTTTCTTCCTAGCTATGCAGCCAAACACCGACAGAATCCGAGGACATTTCCTCGCCAACGTCTTTTACCGAGCCTTTCCTGGAGGTATCACCAATGTGATCCTTCTGGTGCTGGTAGAGCTCTTTGTCTATGCCTTTGATATGGGAACCAGGTCACTATATTCTATCTCCTGTATCCTGGTACTGATTAACGGATTGATTATTCTCTTTGTGGTATGCAGACCGTTTAATCGTTTCCGAGAGATTCTCTGGGTTGCTATGACAGTTTTTTCAGCGATTATCCTGTTTGCGTTCTCGCATCTGCTTGGGATCAGCCATCTGGGACTGCAGGGAGGACTTATTCTCACTGTCCATGTGATGCTCTGCGTGCCAGTCATGTATGCTATGTACTGGATTGAAGATAAGATCAATCTGGGTATCCGTTATGGTATCAGACATATGAAAAAGACGAACTTAAGTAGTTTTTAATAAGGAGAATAGATATGGAAGATAAGAAGATAGAGGAACTTAAGGAACTGGTTGCCTCCTGTATGGATCTGGCTCCGCGTCGTTATCCCAAGGGGAGTGCGGCAGTTTTGATCCCTCTAGTTCTGGAGAAGGATGGGCTGAAGATCTTATATGAACTTCGCTCTTCTAAGCTGACTGTTCAGCCTGCGGAAGTTTGCTTTCCTGGCGGTGGTATTGAGAAAGATGAGACACCGGAGCAGGCGGCAATCCGTGAGACCTGTGAGGAACTTCTGATTGGCGAGGACCAGATTGAGATTGTGGCTCCGATGGAAGTGACGATTGGGCCTTCTGGTGCACCTCTCTGGCCATTTGTCGGAATCCTTCATGATTATCAGGGGACTTACTCGACAGACGAGGTGGAGAAGACCTTTACCTTAAGCTATGACTGGATTCTTCATCACCGCCCGGAACGGCATATGACCAATCTCGTCACAGAACCCGGAGCGGATTTCCCATATGATCTGATTCCTGGAGGTGAGAGCTATCATTGGAGAAAGAAGAGATATGACATCCTCTTTTACCGGGAGACGAATCCTCAGCTTTGGGGAGTGACAGCAAGACTCACTGACCGTTTCATGCACAAGATGGCACCGAAAGCGAACCAGGTTCTTGAACTTTTTAAAAATGAATGACTTAAGCGTCAAAACTCATCATCTTTTCATTCACAATGATTCGAAGGTCACTGCATTTGCAGTGATCTTTTTTTATATGGCAAAAAAGTGAAGTGCCAGTGGCTGTTCTCCTGTAGACAAGCTCCTTCATGAGCATGAACAGTAAAATTTTACTGAATAAAATATATACTTTTCCAGTAGGAATACTTTACAAAGTTTCTCTTCGGTGCTATAATACGGTCAATCAATAAAACATAGTAATCATATAAGAATAACAGGTTTATTGATGCTTTTAGGACCTTTAAGGAAATGATTTCCGGTAAGGCAGAGATGAAAGGAAAGTAACAAGATGAAAGAGAGACTGAACGTTAGACAGCTTAAGACAGATGTCCTCATTATCGGTGGAGGTACCGCAGGATGCTATGCCGCCCTCACCATCAGCAGGAATTCTGATCTTAAGGTGCTCGTGGTAGAGAAAGCGAATATCAAGAGAAGCGGATGTCTGGCAGCAGGAGTGAATGCGTTAAATGCCTATATCACCAAGGGACATGATCCCCAGTTCTATGTAGACTATGCTACAAAGGATGCCGCCGGGATTGTCAGAGAAGATCTTCTCTATACCATGTCAGAGCATCTCAATGAGGTGACAGCAGATCTTGAGAAGATGGGACTTGTCATTCTCAAAGACGAGAACGGAGATTACGTTGCCAGAGGCAGTCGAAATATCAAGATTAACGGAGAGAATATCAAACCGATTCTCGCGAAGGCAGCACAGGAAGCCAAGAATGTAACGATTATGAATCATGTCAATATGACAGATCTTCTGGTAGAGGATGGAAAGGTTTACGGTGCAGTCGGTTTCGGCATGCAGGATCTGGTCGCTTATGATATCAGAGCGGATAAGGTTCTCATTGCAACAGGTGGAGCCGCAGGTCTCTATCGTCCGAACAATCCTGGATTCTCCAGACATAAGATGTGGTATCCGCCATTTAATACTGGCGCAGGTTATTCCATGGGAATTCGTGCAGGAGCAGAGATGACCTCCTTTGAGATGCGTTTTATCGCACTGAGATGTAAAGACACCATCGCACCGACTGGTACCATCGCTCAGGGTGTAGGAGCCAAACAGGTGAATGCCAGAGGAGAGATTTACGAGACCAAGTATGGATTGACTACCAGTGAGAGAGTCTACGGTACGGTGAAGGAGAATCAGCTTGGTCATGGCCCTTGTTACTTAGATACCACAGGAATCACTGAGGACCAGGACCAGGATCTTCTGAAAGCCTATCTTAACATGGCACCAAGCCAGACATTGAAGTGGATTGAGAGTGGAAAGAATCCTAGTCAGCAGGGGGTCGAGATCGAAGGAACAGAACCTTATGTGGTTGGAGGTCATACTGCAAGCGGTTTCTGGGTGAATACTGAGAGAGAGACAACCATAGATAGCCTTTATGCAGCGGGAGATGTTGCAGGTGGCTGTCCTCAGAAATACGTGACAGGCGCTCTGGTAGAAGGAGAGCTTGCTGCCAGAGATATAGTATCAAAGGCAGACCAGGATCTCGAGATTGATGCCAAGACCTCAGATAAATTGAACGCGAAGGCGCAGGAGATTCTGAATTCTTATGAGCAGGTAAGAAATGAGGCGAATCCCCCATTTACTGTGGAAGAACTGGAAGAAGCCATGCAGAAAGTCATGGATGAGTACGCAGGAGGAATCAGTTCCAATTATGAATATAACGAGTTCCAATTGCAGAAGGCGGATCAGTTGATGGATCAGATTATTGATCTTTCGGGTCATCTTAGAGCGGATGATCAGCACCAGCTCATGTTTGTCTATGAACTTCGTGAGAGACTGGTAGTATGCAAGGCTCTGATCGCTCATCTTCTGATGAGAAAAGAGACTAGATGGCATGCATTTAATGAAAACATGGATCATCCAGATCAGGACTCCAGATATTTCCGTTATGTTAACTCTAAGATGGAGGACGATCAGATAAAGATTCTGTACCGTGACATTGTCCACGCTCATTCTTATCACTTTGAAGATCAGGCGATAAGCGCCGCTGATCTGGAAGGAGGCAAGGCATGAGTATCCGAATCGATCAGATGTCATGTATCGGCTGCGGCCGATGCACAGAAGTATGTCCCGGCTCACTGATAGAGAAGAGAGAGGGGAAAGCGTTCATGGCTTATGAAAGAGACTGCTGGGGATGCGTCTCCTGTGTAAAGGAGTGCCCAGTAGGAGCCATTGATTTCTTTCTTGGAGCCGATATCGGAGGCAATGGAAGTAAGATGCGCGTGAGCGCAGAGGGACATTTTCTTCATTGGATTATTGAAAAGAGAGATGGAACGGTCAGGCAGATCGATGTTGATCGGCAGAGTTCCAATAAATATTAAGTTACGATCACCACAGGATTTATCCTGCTAGAGATAAGGAGACATATATTATGAGTCAGTTATCACACTTAGATGAGCTTGAAGCAGAAGCAATCTATATTATGAGAGAAGTTGTTGCGGAATGTGAGAAGCCGGTGATGCTCTATTCCATCGGTAAAGATAGTTCCGTTATGTTACATCTTGCCCTGAAAGCATTTTATCCGGAAAAACCACCGTTCCCATTCCTCCATGTCAACACAACATGGAAGTTTAAGGAGATGATTAAGTTCCGTGATGAGACAGCTCAGAGACTGGGCATTGATATGATTGAGTACATTAACCAGGATGGTGTGAAGAGAGGAATCAATCCATTCGATCATGGTTCCAGCTACACTGACATCATGAAGACACAGGCATTAAAGCAGGCACTTACAAAATATGGATTCACAGCAGCTTTTGGAGGCGGACGTCGTGACGAGGAGAAATCCAGAGCTAAGGAGCGTATCTTCTCCTTCCGTAATGAGGCACAGGCATGGGATCCAAAGAATCAGAGACCAGAGATGTGGAAGCTGTTTAACACAGAGATTAACAAGGGAGAGTCCATTCGTGTCTTCCCAATCTCTAACTGGACAGAGAAAGATATCTGGGAATACATCAAGAGAGAGAATATCCCGATCGTCCCACTTTACTTTGCAGCGGACCGTCCATTTGTCAGAAGAGATGGCAATATCATCATGATTGATGATGACCGTTTCCGTTTCAGACCAGGCGAAAAGGTAGAACACGGTATGATCCGTTTCCGTACCTTAGGATGCTACCCTCTTACCGGTGGTATTGAGAGTACCGCAACGACACTGGACGAGATTATTGATGAGACCTTAGGTGCTGTCGAGTCAGAGAGAACGAGTCGTGTCATCGATTCCGACGGTGGTGAGGCAAGTATGGAAAAGAGAAAGAGAGAGGGGTACTTCTAAGATGAGTGGTTTATTAAAATTTATTACATGTGGAAGTGTGGATGATGGAAAATCCACTCTGATCGGACATATTCTTTATGATTCCAAGTTATTATACGCAGACCAGGAGAAAGCACTGGTTCTTGACAGTAAGGTCGGCTCCCGCGGAGGAGAAATCGATTATTCCCTCCTCTTAGATGGACTGATGGCTGAGCGTGAGCAGGGTATCACTATTGACGTTGCATACCGTTATTTCACGACAGACAAGAGAAGCTTTATCGTAGCCGACACCCCAGGACACGAGGAGTACACCAGAAATATGGCAGTTGGTGCTTCCTTTGCACAGCTTGCCGTTGTCATGATTGATGCTCAGCAGGGAGTTCTGGTACAGACCAGACGTCATTCCAGAATCTGTGCCCTGATGGGAATTAAGCATTTTGTCTATGCAGTGAATAAGATGGATCTGGTTGATTACAGCCAGGAGAGGTTCCAGGAGATTGTGGATCAGATTCATGACCTCGCTAAGGAACTTAACCTTGAGGATGTTGTCATCATTCCAGTTTCCGCTACAGAGGGAGACAATGTCACGAAGCATTCTGATCGTATGCCTTGGTATACAGGTAAGACAGTCCTGGGCCATTTAGAGGACGTTGACGTCACAGAAAATGATGAGTCTTCTATCTTCTATGTTCCGATTCAGCGTGTCTGCCGACCAAACCATGAGTTCCGTGGTTTCCAGGGACAGGTTGAGAGTGGTTCTGTTGCTGTGGGAGATGAGATTACAACTCTTCCTAGCATGGAAAAGGCCAAAGTTAGATCCATTCTGAACGGAAGTACTCAGGTTGAGAAGGCAGTGACTGGGCAGGCAGTGACCATTCAGCTTGACCGTGAGGTAGATGTCAGCCGTGGATGTGTCCTTACCAATAATGAGAACCTTCCAATTACCAAGAATATCACCGCTACTATTCTCTGGATGGACGATGAGGATTGGACATCATCCAGCGATTACTTTGTGAAAGTCGGAACTAAGAAGATTCCTGGAATCATCAAGTCGGTAGACTATAAGATTAACGTCAACACAGGAGAGCATGAGCCAGCAGATTCCTTAAAGAAGAACGAGATTGCTGTCTGCACAATTGAGTTCTCAGAGAAGATTATCGTAGACGAATTCAAGAAGAACAAGACCTTAGGAGAGCTTATCTTAATTGACCGTCTCTCCCATGCGACAAGTGCCTGCGGAGTGGTTGAGAGCGTAAGCACAGAAGGTCAGCAACCATACTTTGAGAAGGACGACCTGAAGTCAGACGGATATATCTTTGAGGAGTTCTACTTCAACCTTGAGAATACTTCCCTTGCAAAAGCCGGCAGCCATAAGAAGACCTATCATGTCGGAGATGATGTGGAGGTTAAGGGAGATTCCTTCGAATATCCAGAATACTTTGATATCATTTCAGTCGAAGGGAAACTGGCCGTACAGATCAGAAACCGTAAAGTCTTCGATATCCTTCCGATTAGTCAGTATCAGTACATGGGACTACCAGTTCTTGATGAAGGTGGATTCGAGATTCAGATTCACAGCAAGGACGATTATGATAAGTTCGTAGAGGATTACAAGAAGGCTCCAGAAGAAGATCGTTCTGCCCTTCATAATAAGTGGGCAAAATTCGAGACCTACCGTAAGATTATCTGCACCGATAATTTCTGGATGATCTAAACCCTCATCAATATATACGCAATTCCCAAAATGGGAGAGACTTTAATCTGGTCTCTCCTATTTTGTATAGGTAAAAAAGCTCTTGACAAAGCACAGTTGATTGTGTACAATCAAAAATGTAAATTGTAAACAATCTAATTAGTAATTAATGAAAATAAACATTTTCTTTTTAGGAGGATTAACCATGGCAGTAATTACAGTAACAACAGATAACTTTCAGAGTGAAGTTTTAAATTCAGATAAACCAGTCTTAGTAGATGTTTGGGCCAGCTGGTGTGGACCTTGCCGTATGCTTTCCCCAATCGTAGATGAAGTTGCAGATGAGCAGACAGATTTTAAGGTTGGCAAGTTAAATGCAGACGATGAGGATACCTTAGTAAGTCAGTTTGGAATCCGTTCCATTCCAACACTGTTAGTATTCAAGAATGGTGAGCTTACCAATAAGTCTGTTGGTGTCATCTCTAAAGATGAGATCTACAATCTTGTCAATGCCTAAAGGGAGGCAGATTCTATGACAGACATTATTGTAATTGGAGCAGGAACCGCTGGACTTTCTGCCGCCATTTATGGTGTGAGAGCTGGCAAGAGTGTTCTGGTTTTCGAGGAGAATGCCTACGGAGGACAGATTATCAATACTCCTGAGATTGAGAATTATCCAGGACTTTATAAGATTTCCGGATTTGAGTACGCCAAGAAGATCCATGATCAGGCGATTGACTTGGGAGCCGAGATTAAGAGCGAGCGTGTCTTAAGCGTTGAGGATGCTTCAGACCATAAAGTAGTGAAGACGAAAGATCATAGCTATGAGGCGAAGGCAGTGATTATAGCCAGCGGCGCTCACAATAGAGAGCTTGGATTAGAGCATGAGAAAGAGTGGGTCGGTGCAGGAATCAGCTATTGTGCTACCTGCGACGGCATGTTCTTCCGCAAGCAGGATGTTGCCGTCAATGGCGGCGGTAATACCGCAGTGGAGGATGCATTATTCCTTTCAAACTACTGTAAGAAGGTATATGTTATTCACAGGAGAGATCAATTCCGCGGGGATGAAGCTTCTGTGGAGAAGTTAAAAGAGAAAGATAATGTGGAGCTTGTCTTGAATGCCACCGTCACTAAGCTGATCGGTACCGATGGTTTAGATGGAGTAGAGGTAACGGATAAGATGACAGGCGGGAAACGTCAGATTCCAGTCACAGGTCTTTTCGTTGCAATCGGTCAGGTTCCTAGCAATGACCGTTTCAAGAATCTTGTAGATCTTGATGATAAGGGTTATATCGTTGCTGGAGAGGACTGCCAGACAAGCACAGAAGGTATTTTTGTTGCGGGAGATTGCCGCACAAAGAAGGTAAGACAGTTGATAACCGCTGCAGCGGATGGAGCAGTTGCTGCTATTGCCGCGAGTGAGTATATTGGATAATTAGGAGGCATACATGAAAGAAGATAATAAAGGTAATCTGAAGGAAGAGAGGTATTTATGCCTGAGGTTAGATCACCAGCTCTGCTTTCCTCTGTATGCCTGTTCTAAGGAGATTGTGAGGAAGTATAAACCTTATCTAGATCAGTTGGATCTTACTTACACCCAATACCTTGTAATGATGGTACTCTGGGAGAAGAAACACACCAATGTCAAGGAACTTGGCAAGTGTCTTTTCCTGGATTCTGGAACTCTGACTCCGGTTCTGAAAAAGTTAGAGAATAAGGGGATGCTTACCAGACGTCGTTCGGAAGCAGACGAGAGATCTCTGATTGTTTCTATCACGGAGAAGGGTGAGAAGATGCAGGATGATGCTCTTTTTATTCCAGAACAGATGGGTAAATGTGTTCAGCTTAACCCAGAGGAGGCTGCGGTTCTCTATAAACTTCTCTATAAAGTTCTTGGAAATATTGAAGCTTAGAATTTTTAGAAGGGACTGTCAGATGGCAGTTCCTTCTTTTTTTGGAGGCAGATAGGGGGAGTCTTCCTTTATGATTGAGAATTCACAACATCCATTTACACCAGCTATGGCAGTTATAGATATGATTCCTGTCCTTCTTTTTTGTGCCAGTACCGTTGTTATGGTAGGGCGGACAGGCAATGTTTTGGTGACCGTAGGGGGTATCTTAGTAATTCTTGCCGGAATGATGAAAGCAGTGTGGAAGCTGATCTGTACATTTTCTAAGAAGGATATTCCCCTTCTCAGTAAGCAGCTCAGAGTGTTCATGCCGATTGGCTTTGTGGCATTATTAATTGGTCTGATTCAGAAGAGTATGACACTTGGAGGGCAGACAGTCATTCTTAGATTGCTGCAGTTGCCCGCAGTCTTATTTCTCCTTCTTATGATGATTCTGGTATTGTTACTGGGGTTTTTAGCAGTCAAGGGGGATCGGGACATTGCAATCGTGACATGGATTGAAGAGATCGTCAATATTGCCGCACAGGCTTCTTTTCTTCTGCTGGTAATATCATATTAATAAAAGGCCAGAACATCGCTGTGTTCTGGCCTTTACTTCAGTGCGCCCGGCGGGCGCACGTTCTAACGGGTGAAAGTCCCGAATCTACCCGGCAGTGGGAAGGATATAGCCGAACAGCAAGGGCGTCATCGTGAGGTGGGGTCTGAAGGAAGCTGTAA
>JAXJRI010000224.1:0-5059 GCA_036310685.1 Lachnospiraceae bacterium
ATCACCACTTCATGCTCATGAAGGGGCGTGTCATTAACTCACTCCCCCACTTGGAAGCAAGCTTACGTGGGATGGTGAGTACTGATTCTTAAGGCATATATTGATGTGGATTCCATAAGTGACTACGGAATGTTCCGTCGCTTTGCGACTTCCACATTCCTGCCCTTCATGCGCATTTTCGTGGTGATAATCACCACTTCATGCTCATGAAGGGGCGTGTCAAATACTCACATTCCCACTTGGAAGCAAGCTTCCGTGGGATGGTGAGTTTTTGACACTGTTGTCATATTAATAAAACTTTATAATTGTGAATAATCTGTTAAATACTATTAAGAATTATAAAGGGTAAATGTGTCTCAATTATGTATTTTAATGTATTTGGTAATAATTACTTAATATTAATTGTAATCTTTAGATATACTAGCATTTCCGTTAAGAAAAAAAGCTCCGATGAGCGGTAATTGCCCATCGGAGCGGTTAATCATATGAAAATAGAACAGTCTACTCGTAAATCTCGATGTAGCTACGAGGATTGCGGAAGGCCTGATCGTTTAACTCATAAATACTTCGACCAGTATCGAAGGAGTCTGGAAGCCGTCCCTTAAAAATGTGGTCGTTAAATGGAATCTCGCGGAAGAAGACAGCATCAGCACGACGTTTCGCATTATCTCCAAGAACGTAGCGAAGCTGTTCGATATCACCATCGAACCATTTCTCAAGAACTGGAATGATCTGTTCCTTAAAGTTTTTGGCGAGAGCATTCATCGGATTGTTATCAGCATCTCCCATAAAGAAACCTTCCCCAAGCTGATAATCTTTCCCCAAGAAATAGGAGATACGCTGGTTCATAGCTTCCATGACACGGTCCATACGGATTCCCTCGATTCTTACACCTCTGAGGATGGAGGAATCAGCCTCAATCTTTTTGATATAGAAATCCAGGTTGACTGCCTGAAGAATGGTATCCTCGCTGACGATGGAATCGCAGGTTGCGATAATGTACAGGTTGGAAGGAAGGCGGAAGGAATCCTTAGAATATGGCAGGGTGATACAGGTCTCACTGCTGGCACCTTCGCGGCGGTTCTCGCGGAGGAGAACAGCGGCTTCTCCGAAAAGGTGGAGCCAGTTGACATCACATTCCTCCATCATGATAACATATCTGCCTTCAGCACAGTGGTTGGCGAACTCCTTGATAATTCCATCGATGACGATTCCGCTCTCTTCCCGCTCAATCAATTTGCCAAATCCGTCCATAGCGATATCTGGGCAGGAAATGTTAAGAATCTTGCCTTCTTCTACATAGTCTTTGTAGTGTCCTAAGATATCAGGAACTGCTTCTAAATCCATCTCACCATAATCTTTACCCTCGATAATTCCGACAGCTGTCACAATCGCCTCATGATACTTGCCCGTTTTTGGAGGTCCCTGAATCAAGGTGTTCTTTGGATAAAGATGGAATGTCTGGTCACTGCGGTCTACATGCTTAGCGACAGGAACCTTCTCTCTCTGAGGTGCAGCCATGACAGGATATGGCATCACAGGCTGTGTAGGAGCAACTACGGTTGCGGCTGCAGCAGGGCTGACAGGTCTTGCCTCAACAGGAATTTTGTCAGCCGGTTCCTGATTGAGAGGCTGGCTGTTACCTCCTCCTAGAGTGCCTTCTGCTGCCCCCTCAGCCGCAGTCTGACTGGCGGCGTTTGCAGCGGTTCCGTTTAAAGCATTGACAATAAAGTCAGCGGTAGGAGATTCGACAGGTTCCTTGTATATGATATTAGGACCAGGAGCAGGGTGCCCCTCGCGGTAGATCAATTTATCTCCTAAGGCAGCAGCAAGAGGATCTTCATCCTCCGAAGCTTTCGCAGGATAGAGATTCTGACAGATATCCGTATAGTAGGAAGCGAGAATCTGCATGGCAGTTCCCATGGTTTCGGTAATGTTCTCTTCCGTCATGCCCTTGATCTCATCGTAAGAATAAATGACAGATGCTTTATATTTATTCACTCCTGCTTTATAGTCATAACTTTCTGTTGGGACAGTCTCCACATTAAATGGAGCAGCTGTCATGAGAGTCAGCATATTGCATTTGTCCTCGATATCAAGCATAGCATTCTCATTATTGCAGAATGGTAGATTGAGAGATACTTCAATATTCAAGGAATCTTCTTCCATCACAGTCATAATAGCGATGCAGGCACCAGTATAGGTGTAATCTGGGATACATAAAGTGTCACAGAATGATTTGGAGACGATTCCTGTCAGTGGATCATACCAGTTAACCTGAGATCCATAGGTAAAGTTAGGATATTCCTTGATTAGAGAATCACCCAGCATACGGAAGGTTGTGATACAGTCCTCGCCAGCACTTTTTAGGTCTAGCATAGCATCAGAAGTATCATCTTTATTATAGGTCTTGCCTTGCTGTCTGCTTAAGAAGTCTGCGATGCGGACAAAGCCGTTGCTGTTATTTAAGTCCACATAGGATTCATCTACCAGATGGGCATATTCATGAGAGATGAAGTCATAGAGATCATTCAAAGTCATATAGCCAAGTAGGGAATAGATATAAGCACTATAATCGACATCCTTGGGATCTGGACGCTCCAAGTCGCCCTCAAACTCCCCAGGGAAAGAGACACGGTAATATTTATAGAGGTCTCTCAAATAGTTAAAGCGATGACCACGCTCGTCTGCATTACATACCTGGGTGATTGTGCGGACATCAACATCCTGTCCAAATACTTTCTGGGCTCTGGTCTGAACTTCGTACTGCATCAGCAGAATGTCATCCGCAGTGATTCCAGGAATGGTGTAATACTTCTCATAGAGAAGAGTGGCAGCGGCAATCCAAACTGCCTGTTCCTGAGTATAGCGGATCTGAAGACTTCTTGTGACATCGCTCATGAAAGCGTAATAAGATTCCTCAAGTTCCGGCCATACTTCGCCGATGGCATCGGTGAGTTCTGGCTGAAGTTTCCATTCCAAAGTGCTTCCGTCGGTTAATTCCTTACCCCAGCAGCATAGATACCACCAGTATTCCTCCCCGTCAAAGTTCGTCTCTGGGGACATACCGTTTGCTTCTCCTAGTTTCTGTCCAATCTGATTCATATGTGCTGCGAGGTCATCTTCGGTTGTCTGAAGGTGCCAGGACAGCTGAACAAGATTGGCAGCATGGTTGTAGGAAGAGTAGATCATCTTTAGAAGGGTAAGGTCCTCCTCTTCTAGAGAGGAAGTTAAGATGTTCTTCCACTGCTGACTGGAATAACTACTCTTTACCTGATATTCCCCATCATATTCATTATCCCTCTGTTTCTGCTTATCAGTAATCATAAATTTACGAGTCCTTTCCTCATGAATTTATCACTATTCGGAGTCCTTCTCTCCAGGATAGTTTCTAACTTTTAAATAAACCTTCTCAATACGGTTGTTGTCTAACTTTTTGATAGAATAGAGATAATCCCCCTCAGTGACCGTCTCACCCTGTTCAGGAAGATGGTCAAGAAGTTCAATCATGTGACCTCCGATCGAATCGTAGTCATCGGATTCGATGTGAGTTCCGAGTTTCTCGTTGATATCATCAAGCTTCATGCTTCCCTCAATCAGATACTCATGAGGAGCAAGTTTTATCAGCTCCTCCGCCTCGTCAGCGTCATATTCATCCCGGATATCTCCAACAATTTCCTCCAGAAGATCTTCCAGGGTAATTAAGCCTGCTGTAGAACCGTACTCATCTAAGACGATGGCAAAGCTGACGGACTTTTTTCGCATGGTTTCCATCAGTACAGAAGTCTTTTGGAATTCGAATGTGAAGAGAGGCTTTCGTAAAAGAGTGCGAAGATTGAAATGAGTCATATGCGGATGAGTCTCTACATAAAAGAAGAGATCCTTTAAGTAGAGGATACCGATGACATTATCCTTTGTATTCTCATAGACAGGCAGTCTGGAATATTTCTCTTCCAAAAAGGTATCTACCAGCTCCTGATAAGTCATATCAATAGAAGCAAATGCCATATCGATACGTGGGCACATGATGTCCTTTGCCACAGAATCTCCGAAGTCCACGACATTGTCAATAATCTTTCTTTCGCCCTGCTCAATGACACCGTCCTGCTGACTGACATCCACAACAGAACGAAGTTCCATCTCTGTCATAGTTCGATCTGCATGTAAACTAATACCGAAGGAGCGGCAGAGTAAAGAACTGAAAGCGTTTAAAAAAAAGATAAACGGTGTCAGAAGAAATGTAATCACATAAACGATAGATGAGTAGAGTAAGGATATCTTCTCACTATTTGCAGATGCGATTGTCTTTGGAGTAATCTCACCAAAAATTAATACTGCCAGAGTCAGGACCCCAGTTGCAATTCCGATAAAAGTACTTTTTGCAATCCCCAGGCCACTATGCTGACTTAAATGGATCGCCAGAGTAGTGGTGAGAGAGGAGGCGGATAAGTTGACAATATTATTACCGATTAAGATGGCACTCAGCATCTTCTCCTGGTGCTCTCTAAGATAAACAACTCTTTTTGCGGAACGATTACCTTTCTTTGCCATGGCTCTCATCTTGTGAAGACTGACTGTTGTCAAAGCCGTCTCCGCAGAAGAGAAGAAGGCAGATAAGATAAGAAGAATTACTAGAGTTACTATTTGACCGATTGTACTGGGACTCAAAAAACAACAACTTCCTTTCAATAATTAAAGTGACGCAGGTGACAAAGGAGAGGCATTACCCTAGAACTGTCCCGAGCGTCAGGTATATTCACTACTTTATATAAAACAATTACCATATAAATGGCAATCAATATGATTATATTTTATATTCGAAATGATGTCAATAACTCACATCTCCACTTGGAAGCAAGCTTCCGTGGAATGATGAGTTTTTGACACTGTAGTCAAAAGATGATGTGGGTGTCAAAAGTGACTACGGAATGTTACGTCGCTTTGCGAATTCCACATTCCTGCTCTTCATTCGCATTTTCGTGGTGATAATCACCACTTCATGCTCATGAAGGGGCGTGTCAACAGCTCACATCCCCACTTGGAAGCAAGCTTCTGTGGG
>JAXJRI010000225.1:0-2677 GCA_036310685.1 Lachnospiraceae bacterium
AATATAATTCAAACTATGTTAGAATATACTTTGTAATATGGACAAATGTTTGTTGGAGGAAGACATGCTAGGGAATGCAGATGCAAAGGAACTTGAAAATTGGCTAGAAGAGATCGACCAGTATAACAGTACTCCGGGGGACGGGACGACCCGAGCCGTCTATACTAAGGAGTTTATGGACGCCCGTCAGTACGTGAAGAGTCAGATGGAAGCGGCAGGGCTTAAGGTCAGGGAAGACTGCCTGGGTAATCTCTTCGGTGAGCTTGTGGGAAGTGATCCAGGGCTAGCCCCAGTCTGGACAGGATCTCACATTGATACCGTCCCATCGGGAGGAAAATACGACGGCCTTGCCGGAGTGTTTGCAGGACTTGAGGCATGTAAGATGATCAGTAAGGCAGAGCTTAAACATAAGCGAACCATCTCTGTCAATGTCTATGCGGGGGAGGAAATGTCTCGTTTTGGCATGTGCTGTATCGGTAGCCGTGGTCTTGCGGGAAGGATCACGCCGGAGGATCTAAAGAAGAGCTGTGATTCGGAGGGCAACAACATCTATGATGCTTTAAGCGAGTTAGGACTTGGCCCAGAGGACTTTGAGGACCAGTTCCCACAAAGGGCACCGGTTCATGCTAGTCTGGAGCTTCATATCGAGCAGAACAGCGTCCTAGAGAAGGCAGGAATTCCCGTCGGAATTGTCGGGGGAATCTGTGCGCCGACCAACATGCTCTGTACAGTGACCGGAGTTCAGTCCCATGCCGGCGGAACCAGCATGAGCGACCGGAAGGATGCCTACATGGCAGCGGCTGAGATTTCTCTTGCCTTAGAGAAGTTAGCCAGGGAGTCCGACAGCGTCTACATCACCGGTACGGTGGGAGAGATGAGACTGACCCCGAATGCAGCCAATGTCATCCCGGGAAAGGCAGAGTTCACCATCGATATTCGTTCCATCAGCGGAGAAGATAAGAACGCACTGGTGGCAGCCTTAAAGGATCAGATTGCTGAGATTTCCGAGAGAAGAGGAGTCAAGGTAGACCTAGTCATGTTAAATAATGACAAACCAGTGGTCTGCGATCCCCATCTAAGAGAGGTCCTTACCGACCAGGCGGGGGCCAAGAATATCCCATGCATGGAGTTAATTAGCGGGCCATATCATGACAGCCTCCTCTTAGGAGACTTTACCAAGGTAGGTATGATCTTCATCCCATGTAAGGATGGTATCAGCCACGATAAGGCAGAGGCGATTCAGATAGAAGATTTACGTCAGGGAACCGAAGTCCTTGCGAATGGACTTTACCAGCTGGCGAATGAATAAATTATCAATGTTTTTGTTCATGCACTGGGGTTTCTCAAGTGTTCTCTCATCGAAAACACAATAGAGAAGACACCATACCAATCATGAGCATGAACAGATCAGGTGAAGGGAGTTAAATCAATGAAAAAGAAGAAGATTGGAATCATAGGAGGCGGAATCTCCGGTGCAGCGCTGGGCTATAACCTGAGCCTTTACGATGAGGCTGACGTCACCATCTACGAGAAGGACCGCATCGGCTGTGGTACCACCGCCAAGTCAGCCGGAACGGTTTGTCTTTTCGATGATTCCTTAAATAACCGTTACTGGGATGTCCGTCTGTATGGATTCGAGACTTACATCAAGATGGAGCAGGAGAAACCAGGCTCCGCAGGCTATGACAATACCGGTACCTTAGTGTGCGCTACTTCCGATAAGGACGAGGCACGGATCAAAGCAGGTATCGCCCTGGCAAAGTCCGCAGGATATCAGGGTGAGTACATCACCGATAAAGCTCGGATCAAAGAGATCTTACCAATGTTAAATGTCGACTCCATTCAGGGAGCTGGCTATACCTTAGACGACGGCTACTTCGACGGAACCATGATCTCCAATACATTTGCTTCTAAGATGAAGGCCAACGGAGGCAAGATCGTCTTAGGAGAGCGGGTGACAGAGGTCGTGGTCAAGGACGGAGTGGCAAGAGGAATCAAGACCGACCGGGGCCGTGAGGAGTCCTATGATGTGATCATAGACTGTACGGGACCATGGAGCCGGTTCACCGGCAATCTAGTCGGACTGGATGTTCCAATCTGGCACACCAAGGCGGAGGCCTTCTTCGTGGTTCCGCCAGAGAAGAAGTTAGACTATGTCTTCCCAATTTTAAAGTTCCCTGCCTTCTATGCCTTGAGAGCTGGTAACAACATCTTTATCTGCAAGTTCCACCTTTCCATGGACTTAGATAACCCGATGCATGCAGGACAGTGGGATCCAGACCGCCTACCAGAGAGAGAAGGAACCGACGAGTACTTCATCGACTTCCTCTTCCATCAGTTCGAGAAGGATGTGCCGGGACTTACCGATGCGGGACTGAATTCCTCCTGGTTAAGCTACCGAGCCGAGACCAGAGACTTCCTTCCAATCGTGGGAGACACGCCAGTGAAGAATTACCTGCTGGCAACCGGATACGGCGGAAATGGAGTCATCGAGGCACCGGCAGTGTCGAGAGACCTGGCCAAGTACATCATGAGAGGGGAGAGCACCCTTCTTCTTGAGGAGTGGGCATTCAAGAGATTATTGAAATGACGGAACAATCCGTAGTCACTTTTGACACCACGTCTAAAATGACTACAATGTCAAAATTCATCATCTCAAATCACTTTTGACACCCAC
>JAXJRI010000226.1:0-22033 GCA_036310685.1 Lachnospiraceae bacterium
TAAGGAGCAGCTAGGACAGGGCGGAGCGTAGGCTCAGATGGAAGTCAGTGAAAAATAGCTTGAACTATCTGTATTAATTGAACTATCTGTATTAATATAATGCATGAGCGCTATCTATTATTTCCTCCCTCAAATCATACTCTATTCATGGAAAATCTACTTTGTGGGGTTTATAATATGACTACAGTGTCAAAACTCATCATCCCACGGAAGTTCGCTTCCAAGTGGGGATGTGAGTTGTTGACTAAACATTTAGTACAAGGAGGTCTTAAATTTGAGTAGATTAAAAGAACTTAGACAATATGTAGATGCGGAACTTTTTAAGATGGAGAATAAAGATAAGATGAAGGGTGCTTTCGTTCATCTTTATGGTGTCTCCCTCGCAGCCACAATGATTGCAGAAAAGCGTGGCGAGGATACAGAGCTAGCCTGCATGGCTGCTATGCTTCACGATCTTGCGGCTTACAAGAGCGGTTCTTATGATGACCATGCTCACAGAGGTGCTGCCCTTGCAAGAACTATCTTAGATGAGCTCGGCCTTACCACTCCAGAAGAGACAGATATCATCTGTTCTGCCATCTATCATCATGACGATAAACTGATCGTGGATTCTCCGATGGACGAAGTCTTAAAGGATGCTGATGTGATTCATCACACCATGAATGATCTTTCTAAGCCAATCAAGGAGAAAGAACAGATACGCTACACCGCTTTAAGAAGAGAATTCGGATTACCCGAAGCAAAATAATGCAAACTTCGTATGCATATAACATATGCTTTGTCTATAACAAAGAGCACAAATGATTTTTATATATATCAACAAGGAGAACAATTATGACATTACATGATGGGAGACCGGAAAGTATGGAAGGGCGTACCGCACCAGAGGTCCGCACTTATGATTTTTTAGATAAACTTGGAATTCACTACTGGCAGACAGACCATGAACAGGCTGCCAATACTATGGAAGACTGTAAGGAAGTTGATGCGATCTTAGATGCTACCATTTGCAAGAATCTCTTCTTATGCAATCGTCAAAAGACGAAGTTCTACCTTCTCATGATGCCTGGCGATAAACCTTTCAAGACAAAAGAACTTTCCAAGCAGATTAACTCCGCAAGACTAAGCTTTGCTCCAGAGGAATTCATGATTGAATATTTAGATATTCACCCTGGTGCCGTCAGTGTCATGGGCTTAATGAATGACCAGGATAAGCACATAAAGCTTCTAATCGATGAGGATGTCTTAGCTGGTGAGTTCCTAGGATGTCATCCATGCGTGAATACTTCCAGCCTAAAAATTCGTACCAAAGATATCACTGACATTTTCTTACCTGCCGTCGACCACGACTTTATCACAGTCCATCTGACCGGACAGGCTTAAACCAGGAGTTGAATTATGAGAGAAGCTGATTTTACTCAGGGAAGTATTTTACGTCCTCTGCTAAAGTTTATCTTCCCGATTATGCTGGCACTGTTATTGCAGTCACTCTATGGCGCAGCGGACCTTCTGATTGTTGGACAATTTTCCGATGCTGCTAATGTTTCTGCAGTTTCTATCGGATCACAGCTCATGCTGATGGTTACCTTTGTCATCACTGATCTATCTTTAGGGACTACCGTCTTATTAGGTCAGTTTTTAGGCCAGCGAAGAGAACAGGACTGTGGAAAGGTGATCGGTTCTACCATTATCCTGTTTGCAATCATCGGGATTCTTGTGACCATCGTCATGCAGCCTCTTGCAAAACCCATCGCGATGATTCTCAACGCACCAACGGAATCTCTTCCGATGGCAGTCAAATACACGCGAATCTGCTGCGGAGGAGCGATTTTCATCATCGCATATAACGTATTAGGCGCAACCTTCCGAGGCATTGGAAACTCCAAGATGCCACTGATTACGGTTGCTATCGCAGCAGTGTGTAATGTGTTCGGCGACCTTCTCTTAGTTGCTGTACTTCATATGGGAGCTTCTGGTGCTGCAATTGCCACCGTAGCTGCTCAGGCAATCAGTGTCCTGATCTCCTTTGTTATCATCCGAAGAAGTGGACTTCCATTTACGTTCCACCTCTCAGATATTCGTTTTCGCGGAAGGATTATCTGGAACATTCTGATGCTTGGACTGCCAATCGCCTTACAGGATTTACTGGTACAAATCAGTTTCCTGATCATTATGGCAATCATTAATCAATACGGAGTGGATGCATCTGCTGGAATCGGTGTCGGTGAGAAGATCTGCGGATTTATCATGTTAGTCCCATCCTCCTTCTCCCAGGCTATGTCCTCCTTCGCCGCTCAGAACTACGGAGCCAAAAAGATGGACCGTGCCTATAAGGCACTTCGCTATGCTATCTCCATCTCCTTTGCCTGCGGCGTGGTGATCGGATACTTCACCTTCTTCCACGGAGTGATCCTAAGCAGAATCTTCTCGAACGATCCTAAGGTCTGCCTCGCTGCCGCCCAGTACCTAAAGGGATATGCCGTCGACTGTCTTATGACCGCCTTCCTCTTTTGCTTTATCGGATTCTTCAATGGATGCGGAAAGACAAGATTCGTCATGATTCAGGGGATCGTGGGAGCCTTCTGTGTGAGAATTCCATTCTCCTACCTCTTCAGCTCCATCCAACCTCCGTCTATCGTTCGAATCTCACTGGCAACTCCATGTTCGACCTTCGTGCAGATCATCTTATGCTTGAGTTACCTCTACTTTGTATTCTTGAGAAAAGAACGAAAAGAGTAATCTCTGAAATATTTTTACGATTTCTCTCGCCGAAATTCTTCTAGTTTCTGAAGGACAATGCCCAAAAGAATCATAATGAATGCGATGAAAGAATTCCTCGAAATCTTCTCCTTCAGCACAATGGCTGAAATAATCACTGATAAGATCGGTGTGAGGTAAGCGATATTCGATACTATCGCTGCCTCCTCGGAATCTTTCAGTGCCAGCGCCCACATAAGATAGGCGATGGCATCGGTAAAAATCCCAAGATAAATCAAGCCGATCCACTGACTCCCCTTTATGACAATCCAGTCTTCTGTCAGTCTGCCCAAAACAAGAGAACAGACCGTCACTGTGAGCCATATTACCATCATGGTAATATTCTGGTCCATGTCTGCTTTCTTATTCAGGACGGAAAAGAGTCCATAGCAGGCTGCGGCGATAATACAGCTAATCACTCCTCCCGTAAAATTACCACTGTTGCCACTCTGGCCTCCTAAGGATAAGATAATCACACCCAGAAAAGAGATCAGCAGAGCGGCACATTTCCCCAAGGTCAGCTTCTCATGGAGTAACAGACAAGAGAACATGACTAGCATAATAGGCCAAAGATAATTTATAATGCAAGCCATCTGAGCTGATAGCTCGTCCAAACCGTAATAATAGAGAGCTGAGTACAAAAACAGGCCAAGAAAGCCCAATCCAGCCATCTTCAGATAATCCTTCCATCCGTACTCTCTCATCTTTTTAAGATTGCCATTCAGCAGGTTCACACCCAAAAGAAAGAGAAAAGCACATAATCCACTGAGGCCGAGAGTCTGTAATGTCGGGATTGAAGTTAAGATAATTTTAATCACTGTAGCATTGGTTCCCCATATCGCAACCGTTGCTATCGCTAAGATCATACTCTTTCGCATTGATATAACCTCAATTTTTCATCATGTCACATGCGGTACATTAATACAAGTTACTTACTTATGTCTACTTCTTAGCCTTTCTCAGCATAAATCTCCTAGCAATGTTAATACCGATTCTCATTGGAAGTGGTCGTACTTCCTTGTCAGCCTCTTTTAATAATCGGCGGATTGGAAGCTCCTGCGGACAGTGTTTCTCACATTTTCCACACTGTATACACTGGGTCGCAAAGCCTGGTTCTTTGGTAAGGCCTACAGTCTGGGCATACATGATTCTGCCACTCCACTTGTTCTCGGTGTACATGGTATTGTAAGCTCGAAATAAACCAGGGATATCAACTCCTTTTGGACAAGGCATACAGTAGCGGCAGCCGGTACAGCCGACTTTCTCTGTTTTCTGAATCTCATGCTTTACCGACTCAAGAAGGGCAAAGTCTGCGTCTGTCAGATGTCCTGCGGGCGCTTCAGATGCAGTCTTACAATTCTCCTCAACCATCTCCACGGTATTCATTCCAGAGAGAACAACAGTAACTTCCGGCTGATTATAGAGCCAGCGGAGGCCCCATTCTGCCGGAGTCCAGCCATGTTCATTATCCGCCATGGCTTTCTTGGCAGCTGCTGGAAGCATATTGACAATCTTTCCTCCTCGTAAAGGTTCCATGATCACGACCGGAATCCCTTTGGCGGCAGCGGCATGCAGTCCGTCTCTTCCTGCCTGAGATACCTCATCGAGATAATTGTACTGTATCTGACAGAAATCCCAATCATAATCATTTAAAATCTTTAAGAATCCATCGACATTTCCGTGATAGGAAAAACCGATATTACGAATCTGTCCGGAACTCTTCTTGTCATGAATCCAGTCAATAATACCGATGTCCTTGAGCTTCTCCCACATGAATACATCAGTCAGATGATGCATCAGATAATAGTCAATGTAATCTGTTCTGAGTCGAACAAGCTCCTCGTCAAAATACTTATCGATTGCCGCTCTGCTGCTGATCAGATACTGCGGAAGCTTAGTTGCGATATTAATCTCCTTACGAATCCCGTTCTTTTCAAAGATTTCACCGATTGTAGCCTCACTGCCCGGATAGATATAAGCGGTATCATAATAATTCACTCCCGCATAGTAAGCTGCCATGATGGCCGCTTCTGCCTTGTCCATATCGATGTTCCGTCCCTTTTTTAGAAAACGCATACATCCAAAGCCCAATATTGAAAGATCATTTCCATATTTATCTTTTCTATATTGCATTCTTGATCAATCCTTTCTGTTTCCAGGACTTTCATACAATGAAAGCTTGCAATGTCCCCTTGATATTATCACAAACAGCTTCCCGGAACAATTTTTCCCTAATGAGAAAAGCTCTCAGCTTCCTGCATTGACCTTGCCACAAAGGTATGATACGATTACGACAGTTAGTTATCAATAACTCAGATTATAGATAACTAATATTAGCGTAAGAAAGAGGTGTCCATATGCTTGAGAAATATCTAGTCGAACACTGTTCTCCGACACTAGCATCCCTCAAAACAGCCAATCTGTTTCGATGCTGCTGTCCTGACAGAATGAAAATGAGAGAATGCGTTACCTACTGGAATCAGCAATTTTCCCAAAAAGGAATCCGCATGATGATCTTAAAAGAATGGAAGGAAATGACACTCATTTATCTTTATCGACCGGAACGTCTGAAGGAAGACCTTTCCAATTCGGACACCAGAGAATTCTTAAGCCAACTTGGGTATCAGGAGTTCAATCCTGACTCTGCCCTCCTTCATCTCAAGCACCGCATGAAGGAAGAGAAACAATTTCCTCATGAGATTGGCATTTTCTTAGGTTATCCTTTGGAAGATGTCACTGGTTTCATAGAGAATGAGGGAAAAAACTACTCCTGCCGTGGTCTCTGGAAGGTTTATGGAGATGCCGGGAAGGCACAGTGCATCTTCCAGAAATTCAGAAAATGTCATGACATTTACTGTAAGAGATGGCAGGAAGGATACAGCATCCAAAAGCTTACCGTAGCTAGTTAAACCTATTGTTTGATACGGAGCATATCGCTTCGATTCATCATAAATCATTTTAAAAAGGAGTTTATATCATGAGTAAAGTAGCAATCGTATACTGGAGTGGAACTGGAAACACAGAGGCTATGGCCAACAAGGTAGAGGAAGGCGCGAAAGGCGCAGGTGCCGAGGTAGATGTCTTCACAGCTTCCGATTTCAGTGCCGATAAAGTAGACCAGTATGATGGTATCGCATTTGGCTGCCCTTCCATGGGATCTGAGCAGCTGGAGGAATCTGAGTTCGAGCCAATGTTCACAGAGTGTGAGGCCAAATTAAGCGGTAAGAAAGTCGTTCTCTTCGGTTCCTATGGCTGGGGCGATGGAGAATGGATGAGAAACTGGCAGGATCAGGTAGAATCCGACGGAGCTAATCTGGTAGCTGAGCCAGTCATCTGCAATAACGAGCCAGACGATGAGGCCGACGCTAACTGCTTAAGCCTCGGAGAAGCTATCGCAAAATAGTTAAAACCAATAAGAATTTCTCCTCTCCCATACTACCAATCCCCCTCACTCCGATAGATATCCTTTACTGAATCGTTCCGTAAAGAGTGACATATCGGATGTAAGGGGGAATTTTTACATTTTCTTCAATTTATCAATTCAACTCTGCTTTTTGTCTCTTCTTGATTGCCGCATAGATAAGAATCATCACCAGGGTTGCCAATTCTGCAGCTGGGAAGGAAGCAAAGACTCCCGCTACCTTGAAGATTGCTGCAAGCAGAAAGGCAAAGACAACTACAAGAACACATCCCCTGGCAATCGACAAGATTCCACCAGCTTTACCATCTCCAATACTTGCCAGATACCCAGCAACAATAATATTAAGTGAAGCAAAGAAGTATCCCGTAAAGTATAATCGTAACGATGGTCTTGCAATTCGGGCTAATTCTGCCGCAATCGTAGGATTTGTCTCATTGTTAAAGATTCCAATGAAGAAGTCTGCCCCAAAGAAGGTCATAATATAGATGAGCACCGCTACCACAAAAGCAAGCAATAATCCCATATGGAAGACGGATACAGCATCCTTCTCTCTCCCTTTTCCCTTTAAGTCACTGGTAATCGGCTGCATCCCATTCTGAATTCCATCAAAGATTGCCGAAGCAACAATCGCCAGATTCGTTACGATACCATAAGCTGCCACACAAGTATTGCCCGATAGCTTTAAGAGAAGCAGATTGCACACTGTGGTGATGACCCCTCCGGAGAATTGTGCGATAAAGGCAGGAATTCCAACCTGAGCGCTCATCAATAATAACCGTGGAGATGGCACTCTCCAATGCAGCCTGATATGGTTCTTTTTTCGGAAGAAATGAATCATACAGACGCTTATACTTACAATCGGTGAGATTCCTGTCGCAAGAGCCGCTCCAAAAAGTCCGAACTTCATCGGGAAGATGAAAATATAATCGAAGACACAGTTAAAAAGGCTTGAGGTCAAGGTCGCTACCATCGCCAAGGTCGGGTCCCCGTCGTTACGAACAAAAGCTGTGATAAGGAAATTCAGCAAAAAGAACGGCGAAAAGATCCAGAAGGTACGTACATATGGGATACCAATTCTCATAATCTCTCCTCTTCCACCCATCAATCTCAAAAGCAGATCTGGCTTGCTCAAACCGAAAATCGCGCAGAAGATTCCTACAAAAAGCAGGAAGAAGAAGGCATTGGAAAAGAAAATATCTTCTTTCTCCTTCTGCATCCCTTTTGACAGGGCAAAACGGATAGAGGAACCTACCCCAATCATGGAGCCAATCGCGAAAAGGAAGTCATAGAGAGGAATCGACAGATTAAGAACTGTGATACCCGCTGCCCCCGCTGAAAGAGAGATAAAATAAGTATCCACCAGAATATAACAGGAATACCCCAGCGTTCCCAGGACACTCTGACTGACATAATCAATAAATGTCCTCCCCAGTGATTTGTCTTGCATTGTTGTCTCCATACCTCGTTCTCCTTACCTTACCACATGCCTACAGGCCGAAAAAAGCATCCACTCGCACATCTTCTAAGACCTAACGATGTACAAATGAATGCTCCCACATTCCTCTGCCCGGTGGCAGTTCATATATAGACAATAGCCTAACATACAAAAGTTAAATTTGTCAATATATAATCTCCTAACCATTACGTACCTAGTTACTGTTCATGCATGAACTGTTACCGTACCTAACCTCCAGCAGTCGAAATGTCAGAAAAAAATTTACGAGATTATTGCGCAAGCGACTACATTTGTGATATAGTACTTGTAACAAATATTATTACAACATGTGTTTCTAGTCAATCCAATATTCGACAAGAAAGGAGTTCTTATGATCCAATTAGAACAATTACAGGCAATGAATGACCTTCTCTTAGAAGATCAGCCTCAATATAAAGAAGATGCATCACAATTTCCAAAGGATAGAAGAAGTCAGCGCAGACTTATGCGAAGTCTGATGAATGTCCGCCATCCCCACATTCTCCCCAAAGCACTAGTTCGTATGCAGGATCAGATTCTCTCAGAGGAACGTGAGGAGAAGGGAATCGTTGATGTGGAAAATCTTCCTACCACAAAGCAAGATTCCCGCATCGCTATCTGGCAGGGTGACATCACAAGGCTAGGTGCCGATGCGATCGTCAATGCCGCAAACTCCCAGCTCTTAGGATGTTTCTCTCCATGTCATGGCTGTATTGACAATGCCATCCATTCCGCAGCTGGTCTGCAGCTGAGGGAAGAATGTGCCGAGATTATGCGCCGTCAGGGACACGAGGAAGCAACTGGACAGGCTAAAATCACGAAAGGATATAATCTTCCCGCTAAGCATGTCCTCCATACAGTTGGGCCGATCATCTACGGCCAAGTTACCGAGGAGGATGAACATCTTCTGGCATCGTGCTATCAATCCTGCCTGGAACTAGCTGCCAAGGAAGACTTATCCACTGTCGCCTTCTGCTGCATCTCCACAGGAGTCTTTCACTTTCCTAACAGAAGAGCCGCCGAGATTGCTGTACAGACTGTCCAGGACTTCTTAAATGAGAACAATCAGATCAAACTTGTAATCTTCAATGTTTTTAAAGATCAGGACCTTGCCATATATCAAGATCTTCTAGATTAATCAGGAATTGTCTGCGGAAAAGTCCAAAGACTTTATAGCCATTGAAACCTCATATTTTTGCATATATTCATACGAAAGAAAGGAAGCTTATGTTTCATACATCATATTCTAAACAGATTCAAAAGATAAAGCAGGCCATCTCTCAGGCAGATGCCGTCATCGTCGGCGCCGGGGCAGGCCTTTCCACTGCCGCTGGCTACCGCTACAGTGGAGAAATCTTCGACACTTATTTTGCAGATTTCCGCGACCGGTTCCACATCCGTGATATCTATTCTGGTGGATTCTATCCATTCCCAGACTTAGAGACCAACTGGGCATGGTGGTCCAGAGCAATCTTCTTAAACCGCTATACTCCAATCCCTAATGACACCTATGATAAACTTCTCGACATAGTAGGGGACATGGATTACTTCGTCATTACAACCAATGTTGATCACTGCTTCCAGCGGTCCGGATTCGACAAGAACCGTCTCTTCTATACTCAGGGAGACTACGGCCTTTTCCAGAGTTCCTCCCCATCTGGTGCAGCCAAGACAAAGACTTACGACAATGAAGAGATTGTGATGAAAATGCTTCGTGCTCAGGGCTTTGAGATCAGTGATGACCATCAGCTCCTGATTCCAGAAGGAGCCGAAATCCGCATGGAGATTCCGTCCGAACTGGTCCCATACTGTAAAGATGATGGACAGCCTATGACCATGAATCTTCGCTCTGACGATACCTTTGTCGAAGATACAGGCTGGCACAAAGCATCCGCCCGCTACAGAGATTTCCTAAATGAGCATGACTCAGACAAAGTCGTATACTTAGAGCTTGGGGTCGGCGGAAACACTCCAGTCATCATCAAGTATCCTTTCTGGAAGATGACCTACCAGAATCCAAAAGCAACCTACATCTGCCTTAATAAAGGAGAAGCGGTTGCTCCTAGAGAGATTCAAAATCAGTCTATCTGTGTCAATGCCGATATCCGACAGATACTCACTGATCTGGCAGAGTAGACCGTAGGCATATAGATAAATCATCCTTGTAGAATTAGTATCCAAGCACCTCTTCTGCAATCTTCACTGCAATGCTGATACAGTCTGGGCAGGAAGTAAGTACCTTACCTGTCTCGACACCCTTTAATTCTTTACAGATGGTAGCCTGGGCCTGCTCTTTAAACTTGGTTACAATCTCAGCAGAGAGTTTGTAAGTACTTCTCTTATTCGTTGTGTCACTGGTACCCTTGCTGTTCTTTAGTCCTGCTAAGATACATGCTCCGTTTAAAGCACCGCAGGTACCCTGCATACCGCCCATACCAAGGCCTAAGCCCTCGGTCATGCGAAATAAAGTCTCCTCATCAACATCTAACTCTTCTGCGAAAGAACAGACAACAGCCTGGGCACAATTGTATCCCTTTCCATGTAACTGAGCTGCTTTCTCTACTCTTGTCATAAGATAACTCCTCCTGATATTAACTTTCTTAATCATTAATGTATTTAGAGACCACCTACAGGCAGTCTAAAAATCATTATACCACAGCTTGCCTGGAAAGATAGAACAAAAAATTAAGGTGAACGATTCTGTTCACTTTAATAGTTCTTTATCTTCTCAAGATGGTCCTGATATCTCCTCATGGCTTCTAAATAATGACTTTCCCATCCTCTAGAAAGCTCTTCTCTCTCTTCTGCAAAATTCTTCTCATCCAAAACCAAAGTAAGATCATCGACCGCGCCAGCTAACTGATAAACCTCCTCCGTAAGTTCAGCGCAGGAATCCGGCTCCATAGGAAGATCCGACAATCTGATATAGGCTTCTCTGATCGTACCAGCCAAGTCTCTTCCGAACTCAATCAACCCCTCTTCCTCGAGCTCCTGATTGAGGTATCGGTGATAGGCGCTCCTTAGCTTTTCAGCATGGGTAACCACAGTAATCACAATCTCATGGAGAAGCTGACGATATTCCTGTTCTTCAATCTCCACCTCCTGCAGCTTCCGAAGTTGGTCATATGAGACATTTTCTTCCACCGCAATGCCCTTTATTACGGTGGCATTGGAATTCATATGATACCAGTGCTTCCTATCCTCCAGAGGAGAAGCCCAGCATGTCGTCGCAAAATAGCGGTGATTGATCATGTCCGATTCATCTAGGCTGAAATAACACCAGACAAGGGCGCATCTCTTTCTTCGGAATCTTGCCTCCTGAGCAGAATTCTCATAGACATCTGCTCGTCTAATCTTTTTCACAATCTTTTTGGTAAGGTCCGCAAGTTCCGAATCCTGCAGCCGATATTTTGGAAGAACAAAGGCCGCCAGTCTCTTCTTGTCTCTGGTGTGAAGGGGGCTTACCGCATAGAGGATACATTCCTCCATCTCCAGATAAATCTCCTTTCTCTGATAAGGGTGATAATCGCCCACATCAAAATAGACCGTCCCGACCAGATTAGACCTCAGTATGGGATTCTGAATACTGTTCTGGTGGGTCAGATTCCATAGCCTAGCTTGGTACAGGACCAGCCTGTGAAGATCAGCCAGGGCAATTCTGCCATGCCGAATCAAGGCAGGATTCATGATAGCTCTGGTAAGAAATGTAGTGAATACACTGGTCCGAAAGGCCGGGTGAATTCTGGAAGGCTGATTCGCAGCGGAGGAAGCCAGGACTGAGATTCCCCTCCCAGCAAACTGGACAACGGTTTCACGATCTGAAATTCTTACCTGCTCTTGGGTAAAATTTCCAGCCTGACAGCAATCTAAGAACACGATTTGATTCCGTGCAGGAAACTGAGCCAGATAATCAAGAATACTTTGGATTGTCATGTCCCCATCCGTAAAAGCAAGCGCTCCATCAGCCCCATGTCCGGAAAAATAAAAGAGAAAAGTATCTTCCTCCCCCAACATCTGGCTGAAGCTCTGGATTGCTCTGGCAAATCTCCGTATCGTCACACTTCCACCTATGCCACAGATCATGATATGATCCTCCTCAATCCGCAGGCCTTTATTAAGAGCATGACTCATGGCGGAAAGATCTCTCCTTACAGCAGGAAGTGGGGGACAGTCCGGTAATTGATACTGACTGACCCCCACTAATAATGCATATGTATTTGTCTTCTGTTCTCTCTGATTATTCATGTTAACTTCCCAATCGTCTCTTTTAACAGATAGATATCATAAATCTCATGTTCGATGAAATATTTTACGATGAGATCACTCTTACTGCCATTAGAGAATGCATATTCCGCTGACTGCAGCAGATCCACTGCCTCATCCATGTTAAGTCTGAGTGCAATAATCAGTGCACATACCGTCGCTTTCCTTGGATGATAAGCCGGATTACTCCGAATCTTGGAGAAGAGCTTGCGGTCGATGCCCGCTCTCTTATACACCTCTACATCCGTCATCTTGCTTCGGTCAATATAGCGAAAGAGGGTCTCGTGAAAAGACTCTCCCACTTCAGAGATCACCTGATCAAGACTCTTTAGCTCAGAGGGAGAGAGGTCCGGTGCCATCTTGAGAAGCTCTCGGTCCTCATCCCAGCTGGTCTCTGCTTCCTCATTCTTTTGGATGACCTGACCCTGATAGTTACGGTCAAGATATCTCTCAATCTCCTGTCCAAACCTTGTCGCATCATCCTGACTTCTATCCTGCAAACCTTTTTTCATTTCTTCCATCTTTCTCATATTCCCCTCAACAGTTTCGGAACTTCTCTCTAATCCTCACGTGTTAGAAATATTTTCCTAATAATATTATAAAAGAAATACTATGAACTGTGGTCGCATAAAATGCGACAAGTGGGTCTGGACATTTCAGTCCCGCAGATAGATGTCAAACCAGAGGAATCGCCACCACATCTCCTCCTCAATATCTTCCCTATAAATCTCACTGATCACAGCAAAAAGCTCCTTGCCGGCATCCATCAGGTTCGCTAGGATCTCATTATCCGCTCTCGGCACATAACCAATCTTATGGCCCTTGTCCGTTAGGACCAGGATTGCCCTCTCGTCCACTGGATTATCTGGCTCTCTCAGGAGGGTCAGTCTGCTTCCCACTGAGATCTCCTTTAGATAATCCATGTGATCTTCCACATACTGAAATCCCATTAGATGTGTATGTATCAGCAGGATATCTCTGGCAAAGAACTGGGACAGTTCAAAACCACCTGTCTTTAGAAGAGACAGGTCTGATGCGGTTACTTTTAACTCTGTTCCCTGTCCTTGACTTTCTTCTCTCTTCTCTTGTCCCATTACCTTATCTTCCATGGTGTTCTCCACTGACAATGTTGGTTTATGCTGCTCTCATCTGGTTAATCTCTTCTGACAGTCTCTGGCACTCTGCATGAAGGATTGTAATCGTCATTTGAAGCTCCTCCCGCTTCTCATGGACCGCTGCCGCATCCGAGAGGAAAGCCTGATAAGTGTATGGAACTTGTGACATGATCATAAGAATCTCCGTCTGCAGGGCATCCGCCTTCCTCTTTAGAGTCTGGTATCGCTCTCTAAGCTCTTCTAAACTTTCCGTCGGCTCCTGGACAATCTTCTCATGACCATTCCCGGAAGAATCCAGGATGGCAGCAATCTCCCGAAGCTTTTCTAAATCCTCCTCATGATAAGCATCCACTGCCTTACGAAAAAGTCTCTTGCCTTCTTCCGTAACATTCGGATTGGAGTCCGGATGCAGGCTCTTGACAATCTTTCGGTAGAGCTTTCTCAGTTCATCATGGAAGGAGACATAGCTAGTCTGATCATCCTGAATTCCCTCTTCTAGCAGTTTCTGTTCAGGGCTTCTCTCATCCTGAGCCTCCTCTTGTTCCCGATATTTCTGTTCCTTCTGAGCCTGCTCCCATTCCCAGCGTTCCTGTTTTTTTCGCTCTTCTTCTTCCTTCCTCCTAGCCTGCTCCTGTTCCTCTCTCTTCTTTCGGACAAAGTCCTGAAATTGGCTGGTCTTCTCCTCTGCGCTGGCTTTCGCTTCCTGGTAATCGACCTTCTCCTGCCGATTCTTTCTTGCCCGCATAGCTTCCAAAGTCAGCTTCAGCTCCTGATATTGCAGCCTGAGATTCAGAAGTTCTAACTCCAGACCTCCCAGAAACTGATCATACTTGGCCTGAAGAGCAGGACAGATCTCATAGATAAGCTGGTCTCGCCTCAGCAGAAGACTGGAGATCTTCTCCCGAAGCTGTCTGATTCCTTCTAGAATCCTTTCCCGCTCACCGGGAGCCTTGATGATATCAGCCCTTACGCTTTCTTCTATTTGCCCCATAGAATTCTCCTATCCTCTTACTCCTCTTTAAAGCTCTCCAGTAAAGGGGACACTTTTCCGTCGGCATAGATTGTCAGATACTGAGTCGCTCTGGAAACTGCCGTGTAAAGTCTGTGTCTTGAGAGAAGATCACTGGCATAATGGTCTGCATCTGCATCTGGAATGATGACATGATCGAACTCTAAGCCCTTGGCATGCTCTAACTCGATGATAAAGATGCCCTTCTTTGGCAATGCCTGGTTAGCACGGATTACCCTTGGAAGGTCTTCCTCGATAAAGCCTCTCTCCTCCAGTGCCCCAATCACACGATTGATACTCTTGCGATTCATAGCGATGATTGCTGTCGTCTCGTCCTTATCTCTGGCTGTCTTGACATCTTCCTCTAATTTCTCAGCGAACTCTGCAGTAGAGTAGAACTGATGGATAACCGGCTTCTGACCTGCTCTCTGAACAGAGGAAGTCCTAACCTGCTCCTCTTCTGGAAGAAGGGAAGTGAAGACTTCTGTGATCTCTGGTGAAGAACGATAACTGGTCATCAATGGCATGTCCACAACTTCTCTGCCGTCTTTGCCGAATAATTCTTTAATCTTAGCAAATGTTGCGGTACCCTTTCGAATTGCCTGGAATTCATCTCCTAAAAGCATAAATTTGGCATTCGGGAAGTATCTTCTTAACACCATGAGCTGAGCTTCCGTATAATCCTGAACCTCATCAACCATGACATACTTGGCATTAGAATCGCACTCGCCAGTTAAAAGCATCTTCAGATAGAACCACTCTGAGGCAGACAGATAATCTCTGCCTAAAAGGTCTCTTCCAATCGCACTGACATTGATCCAGCCATATTTATGGATGTAACGGATTGCACCACCAAGATTATTATTGAGACTGTTCTCCTCACTCTGAGACATCTCCTTCTCTGCATCCTGACGCTCTCTCTCACTGCTCCTCTCATTAATCTGTTTCTTCTTTTTGCGCATAATGATCCTTGCGCGCTCCTCTAGCTCATCCTCCGCTACCTTAATCAGATGGACAGACAGAGGAATGTGGAACTCCTCCAAAATCTGTTTCACCGCATTACTGGAGAAAATCCTGCGGTCTTTCTGATAGATTGGCTGGAAATATTCCATTTTGAGCGGAAGCTCCTTAAGCTTCTCCTTTAAGAGGATCAGATCCTCAATCTTCGTGCGGTCATGCTCCTTATCGCGGAATGGCACACCGACAGAATTTAAAAATTCCTGCCAGGTATATGTGTTTGGATTTCGCTCTCCCATATCTGGAAGTACATTCGCAATGTATTGGCGGAAGACCGGATTTAAGGTCAGAAGATAGACCTGATCCGGACGGAGAGTTTCTCTCTTCCGATAGAATAAGAAAGCAATCCTCTGCAGGAGCACGGATGTCTTACCCGATCCGGCGATTCCATGAACGAGGAAAACTGGTACATCTTTATGACGAATAACCGCATTCTGCTCCTTCTGGATTGTTGCCGTGATATCTCTCATCTTATCGTTATGCTGTCTGGAGAGGGACTTCAAAAGAAGACTGTCCTCGATAGCAACCTGTGTATCAAAATAGGCTTTCAGCTGATCCTTAGAAAGATCAAACTGGCGGCGGAGAAGAAGGTCTACCGGAATTCTTCTGCCGTCCACCTCATAAGAGGTTCTTCCATTCTCCTGATTATAATATGTCTCTGCAATTGGGGCGCGCCAGTCGATGACCAGAGGGAAATAATCTCCCTTCTTGGAAAGCTGTTCATTACCGATATAATAGTCGTCCGGCTCCTCGTCCGGAGAGAACTGTAGAGTAACTCTGGCAAAGTAAGGTGCGTCCATCAGACGCTTTACCTTCTTTAAATTTGAATTTAAGAGCGCAGAAGTGACATTGTAGGTATCGATATAACGGTTCCATGTCTCAATCTCACTGTAAGCCTCTGCCTTCGCCTCGTCATCGGCATAGTCCAGAGTGACATTGTCTCTGATGTCATTCTTCTCATCCGAAGCCTTAGCCTTTAAGTCCTCGATTTTCCTCTCGAGTTCCTCTTTCATATCCTCTAATATCTGAAAAGTATCCCTCAGATGTTTCTGTTCTTCATTAAAAATCTTCTGCTGTTCTGGGGACAATCCCATTGTCTCATCATGATACGCCATAATCTATTCTCCTCTTACAGTCCTTTATATATTTAGGCACTTCTTATTATCATACACCCTGCGGTCAAGAAAGGAAAGCGAAACTGTAGCGCTCAGACCTTCCATCCCTTCTTCACGGCATCATTACCGTATTTGTGCTGAATCTTATCCATCATGTCAGCAAGACTCTGCTTTTTCGCTTCTTTCTTCTTCTGAGCTTCCTGAAGCTTCGCCTCTTCTGCTCTTCGGGCTTCTTCTCGTGCCCTCTCTGCTTCCCGCTCTCTTTTAAGCTTCTCTTCTTTCCGCTTTTGCTGTTCTTCTTTCTCTTTTTTCGCAGTCTCCATCTGTCGGGCAAAGTCAAAGAGATTGATCTGCCGGTACTCTCCGTGATCCAACTTGGAAACCCCAACCCCAATCAGTCGGACGGATCTTCCCTGTGCAAAAAGTCCGTCTGGTCCCAAAAGCAAAGCATTCATCAGCCTTCTGGCGGTCTTTTCAATCACCTGACCTTCGTTGGTGGACTCCTCTAAAACCGTCTGTCTGGAGTGACGGTTAAAATCATCGGTCTTCACATTGACCGTGATAGTACTTCCATAATATCCATCTTTCTTCAGTCGTCCCGAAACCTTATAGGAGAGCTTGTGGACAATGTCCAATCCCACGGTCGTAAGGTTGGCTGCATCGACATCATCTGCGATGGTCATCTCATTGGAATATGACTTGGTTACCTTCCGCTCGGACCTGCCATGAATCTCCCGAATCCCATTGGCAGACTCATAAATATACTGGCCTGATTTTTTTCCCAGGATACTCTTTAAGATAGAAGGATCTGTCTTTGCCGCCTCCCCGATGGTATGAATTCCCAGATTCTTTAACTTGGCTGCTGTGGCACCGCCGCATCCATAAAGATCACCGATTGGCAGAGGCCACATCTTCTCCGGAACCTGGTCTGGCCACAGGGTATGAACCCGGTCCGGCTTGGTAAAATCACTGGCCATCTTGGCAAGAAGCTTCCGCTCTGAGATTCCAACATTGACGGTAAATCCCAGATCATTCTTAACCTGATCCTTTAGGAGATGAGCCACCTTCTCGGCTAGTACTCGGGTCGTCTCCTTTTCGATTGATTCTTTCAAACCAGCCTTGTGGCCAGTAAGAATTTCTATCAGTCTCTCCCGGTCAAACTCAAGAAATGCTTCGTCGATGGAAAGCTGATCCAGCTGACTGGAATATTGTCTTAAAAGAGCCATGAGTGCCTCTGAATAACGCCGATAGAGGGCAAAGTCTGGCTTCACCAGGACTAATGTTGGACATTTCTTAAGTGCCGTCATCACGGCCTCTCCAGTCTTGATACCAAACTTCTTGGCAGGAATCGACTTGGCGGTCACAACTCCGTGTCTGGTCTTTACATCACCACCAACAGCAGATGGAATCGTTCGAAGGTCCACAGAAGCAGGGTCCTGCTTGAGACGGTCCGTCGCCGTCCAAGACAGATAAGCCGAATTAACATCAACGTGGAATACTATCCGATCCGATTCTTTTCTTTCACTCTGTAATGCAATGCTCATGACAGGTCCTCCTCCTGGCTCTCTACCCTATGGGTTTCTTTTTAGGATACACTTTTTTCCATCTCTTGGCAACTAGAATCAAGCGAACATCCTAAGTAGGATCACTAGAATCCAACAAACATCCTAAGTAGGATTACGCGAATATTCCCCAGTGGTTTCATTATACATGTATTGGCAACAAGCCCAAATTCCACCAATCTTCACTTGCATACTTGGCAACGAGATGAAACACGCTCCGCGAGCTTCACTCGTTATCGCGGTGCTCGCCAAGTGTACATGCAAGCATGTCCGTTCGGCTCACTACTCGCGTAAATAAAAAATCTCCTGCAACCTAATAAATAGGCTGCAAGAGATATATCGATTGTTTTTATTTTTTATAAAAGTGTGACAAAATAAGCTGCATAGGCTACTAACATAAGCACACCGCCCCAGCGGTAAAGTTTCTGATCTTTGAAGCAGCAGATGAACAGGAGAATAGCTGCACCTGCAGCGACAATCGTATCAAAGATGAAGTCTTTCTGGAAGGTCACTGGAATGATCAGCGCACTGGTACCAACAACAAAAAGGATATTAAAGATGTTACTTCCCACAATATTGCCGATAGCAATATCTGCATTTCCTTTCATGGAAGCACTGACGGAAGTGAAAAGCTCCGGAAGGGAAGTTCCCAAAGCCACGATGGTCAGTCCGATAACACGCTCACTCACACCGAAGAGTCTGGCAAAACCAGTTGCACCATCGACAGCGAATTCTGATCCCGCTACAATCAGGACCAGTCCAATGATGGTAAGAAGAATCGCCTGCCAGAGTTTTAAAGTTCTACTCTTCTCTGGAACATCGTCTGCACCTTCCTCAGGATTGTCCTTACTATCCTGCTTAGACATACGAATCAGATAGATAAAATATACGATGAACAATGCCCAAAGGATGATACCGTCAATCAATCCAACATTTCCATCATATCCCAGTCCCAGAAGAACCAGGGTTACCAGCAAGACAAATGGAATCTCATAGCGGACCGTCGACTGCTGAACAGCAAGAGGTGCTACCAAAGCAGAAAGACCTAAGATGATCAAAATATTCAAGATGTTACTTCCGACTACATTACCGATGGTGATTCCCGCACTGCCCTTTAAAGCTGCAGAAATACTGACCGCTGCCTCCGGCATACTGGTTCCCATCGCCACAATCGTAAGTCCGATAACCAGCTGTGGGATACCGAACTTCTCAGCGATACCACTTGCTCCTTCTACAAACCAATCCGCTCCCTTCACTAGGAAAGCGAATCCTACTACTAATAGTAACAGATACTTTACAATTTCCATCTGATTCCCTCCATTGATTAATGAAACCGATACGGCATAGCAAACTGAACTGCCACTGGCAGTTCACTTGCATACTGGGCAAAAAAAGAGAGACTACGCCGTAAACCTACATTTACGACAAAGTCTCGCAAATTATACACAAAACCGGATTCCAGCATATATTGGAATCGTACTGACGACTCTGCGTCCACAGCCTGTAAGCTATGTCAGCTACTCCCTTTATCTGATAGGATTTTATCAAAAGAGTCCTTGGCTGTCAATGAAAATATTCAAAAAGAAGAAAGCCTTCCACCATTAATGGTCTGCTTTCTTCTTACCGTCTAACTTATTCACATATACCACGAAATGATTATCGTGCAATACTTTGACAAAGCGGGAGAGTCTCTCATAGAGAGGCTCTGCCTTTTTGCCAAATCTTGCGCTCACAGCTTTGCCGATTTCATATACACTCTTTTCTCCGTCCATCTGCTTCCAGACGAAGCTTCCAAACTCGTCGAGTTCAATACGGCTGTGGCGCGGTTTTTTAAAGAGAGTCTGCGCAATCTTGTTGAAAAAACCCTTATTTTCAACCAACACTTCAACATGACCGCCCTTCTCTTCATATGGGTATAGCACGTTATGGCGCGGTATATAATCAAGAAAATTCTCTTTCTTTTTCTTTGCCATAACTTTCTCCCTTATAATATCTTAGTCTAAGGTCTTAGTCGTTCTTCTTATCCTTCTTATGAACGAAAAATACTAAAGTTGCGACAAGGACTGCGAAGAAGATAACTCCTCCGATATTGCCTAAATTAAGGCTTCCGGAAACATTGATAATATCAGCGATTGCTTTTCCGTTAACCTTGAGTACTGCGAATGCAGCAAGAAGAATACCAACGATACCCTCACCGGCGATCATACCTGAAGAATAAAGAATACCATTGTTAATCATCTCTTTTCTCTCGTTCTCAGAACTTACCTTCTTGCTCTTATCAACATAGAGACGAACCAGTCCACCGATCATCATAGGAATGGAAAGGTAGATCGGAAGGTAAAGACCTACGGCAAAGGAGAGAACAGGAACACCAAGAAGCTCAACTACAATGGCGATAAATACACCAGTGAATACCAGTGGCCAAGGAAGGTTTCCATTCATAACTCCCTCTACAACCATCTTCATAAGGATAGCCTGTGGAGCAGGAAGCTCTGCAGTACCATATCCCCATGCAGCATTCAGTAAGTAAAGGATACCACCAACTGCGATTGCGGAAACAATGACACCGATAATCTCACCAATCTGCTGTCTATATGGAGTTGCTCCTACGATATAGCCAGTCTTTAAATCCTGTGAGGTATCTCCTGCGATAGCAGATGCGATACAGATAACGGAACCGATGGAGATAGAAGCGATCATACCCTTGATACCAACGGTTCCTGTAGCCTTTAAGATCATGGAAGCGATCAGAAGGGTTGCGATTGTCATACCAGATACTGGGTTGTTAGAGCTTCCGACGATACCTACCATACGGGAAGATACTGTTACGAAGAAGAAACCAAACAGAACGATGATGACTGCTCCAAGAAGATTAACTGGGATTGTAGGAATCAGCCAGAGCGCAATTGCGATAACTCCAACTCCGATCAGTACAAACTGCATTGGAAGATCTGTTGTTGTTCTTACAGAAACTCCAGCTTTCTTACCATACTGCTTTAAGGCAGCAGCGAATGTGCGTACAATCAGTGGTAAAGACTTAATTAAAGAGATGATACCACCAGCTGCTACGGCTCCAGCACCAATGTAACGGATATAGCTTGACCAGATACCGCTGGTACCTAAGGTCTTAATAGGATCCGTTGCTGGGAATACTGTCGCATTATGTCCAAAGATATAGATCAGAGGCATCAGAACTAACCATCCAAGAGCACCACCGGCAAGGATAGTTGCAGAAACGACTGGTCCACAGATATATCCTACACCAAGGAGAGATGGAAGAACGTCCATACCAACTCCAGAACCAGGATAGCTCTTGAAATCATAGGTTACTTCAGAAGGGAATACCTTCATACCATCTGTTATGAACTTATAAACAGCAGCGATACCAAGACCGGAGAATACGATACCAGCTTTGGATCCACCTTCCTCACCAGCCATCAGAACCTCTGCACAAGCGGTTCCCTCTGGATATGGAAGTGTACCGTGCTCCTGTACAATTAAGGCATCACGAAGTGGAATCATGAAAAGGACACCAAGGATACCACCAAGCAGTGCAATGAGGGCGATTGTTACTACGCTAGGAAGCTCTGTGCCGCCTTCCTGAGCCCACAGAAACAGTGCTGGCAGAGTAAAGATTGCTCCTGCTGCGACAGACTCACCAGCTGAACCGATTGTCTGAACCATGTTGTTCTCAAGAATAGAATCTCGTCTCATGATGACACGAATAACTCCCATGGAGATAACTGCTGCCGGAATAGAAGCAGAAATTGTCATACCAACACGAAGACCGAGATATGCATTAGCTGCGCCGAATACTACTGCTAAGATACATCCTAAGATGATGGATACTGGAGTCATCTCAGGGATAACCTGATCAGCAGCAATAAAAGGCTTAAACTCTTTGTTACTACTCATACTTATTTTCCTCCCTAAAAGTATAAACTACAGCTTTAAAAACTTAAAACAAGCAGGCACTTCTGCCTGCTCTCCCCTGTTTCAAATCCACTGCTGCACTTGTATGAAACCTTCTCTCACGCCTCACATTCATCGGCACTTTAATGTGATAAACATGCAAAAAGATATCAAACCCACACTTTATAAGCAAAGCATTTCTATTATATTCTATATATCGAAAAAAGTCTAACAATTTTTTTAGGTCATATTAATAAGCATATCTTATAGTATATTTAATCTTAGTAAATATATCATGACACTGTAGTCACATCATTATCTGATAATTTATATATTTTTATAATTTTTTCTATTAATTAGTTGACATAATATGAAATGTATGATATAA
>JAXJRI010000227.1:0-9450 GCA_036310685.1 Lachnospiraceae bacterium
ATAGCTTATATACACTTAGAGATATCATGCATGAACTGTAGTCACTGCATTACTGCTCTAAAAAATCTTTCAGTCTACGGCTGCGGCTTGGATGTCTCAGCTTGCGGAGTGCTTTCGCCTCAATCTGGCGGATACGCTCTCTAGTGACATTGAACTCTCGGCCGACTTCCTCGAGAGTTCTTGTTCTACCGTCATCTAATCCAAAACGAAGCTTAATGACATTCTTCTCACGGTCTGTGAGCGCCTCCATAGCATCTTCCAGCTCTTCTTTAAGCATAGAAAATGATGCGGATTCCACTGGGGACATCATGCTCTCGTCCTCAATAAAATCTCCTAGCTGACTATCCTCTTCCTCACCGATCGGTGTATCCAGTGAGACTGGATCTCTGGAAGTCTTTAAGATTTCTGTAACCTTCTCAACTGAAAGATTCATCTTCTTAGCAATCTCCTCGTGCGTTGGCTCTCTGCCAAGTTCCTGAAGGAGCTCTCTAGAAGCTCTCAAAGTCTTGTTGATCGTCTCAACCATGTGAACTGGCACACGAATCGTCTTGGCAGTATCGGCAATTCCTCTAGTAATTGCCTGGCGAATCCACCATGTGGAATAGGTGGAGAACTTATTACCCTTCTTATAGTCAAATTTCTCAACTGCCTTAATCAAGCCAAGATTACCTTCCTGAATCAGATCCAGGAAAGACATTCCTCGTCCAACATACTTCTTAGCAATAGAAACTACCAGCCTCAGATTAGCCTCAATCAGCTGGCTTCTTGCCATCTCGTCTCCCTTTTCCACTCTCTGTGCCAGGAAGACTTCCTCCTCCGCTGTAAGCAGAGGGATATTACCAATCTCTTTTAAGTACATACGGACCGGATCTTCCAGACTTACGCCCTTTAAGATATCCTCATCCGCAATAATCTCAACTTCCTCGTTGTCATCTGGAGAAGAAGTGGATGCATCATTCACTACATGAACGCCCTCCTTGTCAAGGTAATTCAGAATCCACTCAAACTTATCTGGACTCAATTCCTCTTGCTCAAAGGCATCATTGACATCACCATAAGTAAGAATCTTCTTGTTAGCCTTGGCCTTTTCCAAAAGGACTTCCATCTTATTAGAGAATGCCATCCTTGACTCGTCTACTTTATCCATCATCATATACCCCCTTATGACTCTGGCATACGCTGTCCCCGAGCACCTGTCTCCCTAAAATCAGCGCTTGGAACACTGAAAGGAAGGGTACTTTAACATTTGCAGTTACAATACCCTTCCTGTTGGTTACGTATAAGAATTTAGTTACATTACCACATATATAATGTATATCAAGAACTAAAGTCTGTCAAGTATATCATTTTAAAGTCCTAAGATTTTCTCTACTTCTTTGCACATATCCTCTGTCTCGCAGACTGTATCATGAAGGACAGGTGCTGTGCGGATATCCTCAATGGCCTGTGGTACTTTGACCTTGGAAAGTTTCTCAAGCTCGTCCACTAACTCGAAATCGCTCTTGCTGTCATAAGCCTTATCGATAGAGTTCATAACACTTCTTGTGAACTTATATGGGCTGGCAGTAGAAGCAATGACTGTCTTTGTAGTATCTCCAGTCTCTTTGACATACTTCTTATAGACAGCATCCGCAACTGCAGTATGAGTATCCATGATATAATCATTCTTCTCATACATATCCTTGATCGCAGCAAATGTCTCTTCCTCACTTGCATAATTTCCGTAGAAATCACTGAGCTGAGCCTTCATCTCATCGGTAATCTGATAATCACCCTTCTCCTGAAGATTCTTCATAAACTCTTTGTTCTTATTGGCATCTCTTCCTGCGATCTGATAGATTAATCTCTCTAAGTTGCTGGAGATTAAGATATCCATAGATGGAGAAGAGGTCAGGATAAATGGACGGTTGCGGTCATACTCTCCTGTGCGGAAGAAATCAAATAATACCTTGTTCTCATTGGAAGCGCAGACAAGCTTTGCAATCGGAACTCCTGCAAGCTTTGCATAGTAAGCTGCTAAGATGTTACCGAAGTTACCCGTCGGAACAACCACATTAATCTTCTCACCGTCTTTGATCTCTCCACGATGAAGAAGCGTTGCATAGCTGTATACATAATAGACGATTTGAGGAACCAGACGTCCAATATTGATAGAGTTGGCTGAGGAGAACTGATATCCCTTGGCATCCATTCTCTTTGCGAGTTCTTTATCAGAGAACATCTTCTTCACACCCGTCTGAGCATCATCAAAATTACCCTCGATACCGACTACATAAGTGTTATCTCCACGCTGAGTTACCATCTGCTTCTCCTGAATTGGGCTGACGCCGTGCTTTGGATAGAAGACGATAATCTTTGTTCCTGGAACATCAGCGAAACCTGCTAAGGCAGCCTTTCCAGTATCTCCGCTGGTTGCTGTCAGGATGACAATCTCATTCTTGATGTGATTCTTCTTGGCAGAAGTAGTCAGAAGATATGGAAGAATAGAAAGTGCCATATCCTTAAAAGCAATCGTCTTTCCATGGAAAAGCTCTAAGAAATAAGCGTCTCCCTTCTTGACGAGCTCTGCGATATTCTTGGTATCAAACTTCTCATCATAAGCATGACTGATACAATATTTAAGCTCCTCCTCGGTAAAATCTGTGAGGAAATGCTTCATCACTTCATAAGCGATCTCCTGATAACTCATACCAGCGAGCTCACTCATGGTCTTATCTAACTTTGGAATCTCAGTAGGGACATACAGACCTCCATTGCCAGCAAGCCCACGAAGAATTGCCAAAGAAGCGGTAGCTGTCTCATTATTATCTCTAGTACTCTTATAGATTAAGTCCATCTTATCTATCCTCCAATTAATCATTCATCCATGATTTCTGTCTCTTCTGCTTCACTGCTTTACAGTGCCCACAGCTCTAACGCTTACTATAACATAGCTCTCATACAGGGGGCAAGCGCATCTTTCTTAAATCTTACGTAAATCAATCTCCTGCGCTGTCTGTTCATGCATAATATCTTTCGATACTTTATGTATCTATTCGATAGCTCTTTCCCATCTGAGCCGTATTGTGCTTATATAACCTTCCCTTCCACAAACTCATTCTGACGCTTCCTAAGCTTCTCCTGACTGTAGATTGCCCAGGCAATCAATCCCAGAGCAACCAGTACGCAGAGAACAATGGAAAGCTTGTAGTAGATAAAGGAGAATGTTTTTCCAGTTGGGTCAATCCCAAATCTTCCAAAATACATTTCAATCAGTCCAGTCTCCCCTGTGATATTTCCATAGAAGCCCACATAGGCAACTACTGGATTCAAAGCGGCAAGCAGCATGCATAGATTCGTGACAGCAATTGACATACTGCCTCCCACGGCAGCACTGCCGGCACGGATAATCTCCATCAGTAAGAGCGTACCTCCTAAGAAGACAAGGTGGACCACCGCCGTTCCCACTAAAGATGAAGTAATCTTCTTAGAAATGGAAAAGCAGAGTATGGTCACTGCCCCACTCCAGAAGGACACGAACAGGATGACCAAGGCCAATCTTATCAGTTTTAAAAGACTTAAGTTGCTGTATACACAAGACAGGGAGATGATCGGAATCGAAGAGATATATAAGAGCATATTCATTCCGACCACCAGACTAATCCTTGCTGTGATCAGCTGCCTCGGGAAGTTTTTGAACATGGCAAACTGATCAAAATTCCGATTCGCCTGATCCACCGTATAAAGACTCGCCAAAAACATTGGTGTGAGAATCAGGACGCTGGCAATCTGCAGAGAGCTCACGATCAAGAATTGATGCAGATATGCCGAAGTATCATAATTATATCCTTCCTGAAAGGACTCGGTATTAAAGAACATAAACAGAAGTGTGATAAAAGCCAGAATCGAATTGTAAAAGACTACCGTCATGGTAAGTCTCAAACCTCTTCCTTCTCTCAGCCACTCCATCTGCATAATCGGATTCAATTCTCTTCCACCCCCAAATGAAATATATCTGAGAGATCCAGCTGATCTCTCGAATAATGATGAATCAGTGCCCCTCTTTTCACCATCTCCGAGAGGATTCTCGCCTGGTCCTCATCAGTTCCAGTGAAACGGAAGATTACATCCATCCCATCTACAATCACACGGTCCACTGTCGGTTCTTCCTTCAGTACACTTAAGGCTTCCTCTAAGCCTGATAAAAGATGCATCCGAATCGGACTGCGATTAAT
The DNA here is from genome assembly GCA_036310685.1 of Lachnospiraceae bacterium. Classification (GTDB taxonomy): domain Bacteria; phylum Bacillota; class Clostridia; order Lachnospirales; family Lachnospiraceae; genus Anaerobutyricum. Next base: position 4,215 of record JAXJRI010000227.1, read on the forward strand.
CGCCTCTTCCACAACCTCCTCTAGGCTTCCCTGTGTCTTTAGATGACTTCCCTCGATGACTGCAATGTCTGAGAAAATGTCATTCACATCCGGGTAGGATTGGGAGGTGATCACCAGGCTGACACCAAGCTCCGCCAAATTCAAGAGGATATTCACCATTTTAGTTCGGTCTTTTAGGTTCATATTTGCGAAAGGCTCTTCCAAAAACAGCCACTGCGGCTGATGCAAGATTGCCCTGCCAAGTGCCAGGAATGGAAGTTCCTCCTCTGGGAGTTCTCCGATAAAGCTCTTCTCGTATTTCTCAAGTCCCAATGCCACAAGGACCTGGCTGACACGGTTGACTCTCCTTCTTCCCACTACATGGTAGAGAGTGAGAAAAGCATCGTAGCATTCATCGACGCGGATTCTCTCATGAAATCCATAATGAGAAGGCATATATCCAATCTTTCCCAGAAGATCTGCAGGATGATCATACACTTGTTCTTCATCCAGAATAATCTCACCTTTGTTGGGGCAGCGTCCTCCCACCGCAGCCTGCATCAGGGCTTCTCTCACCTTCACGTCATTGCTGAAAATGCCTAGAATTGCACCGTCATTCACTGTTAAATTGAAATGTTCCAAGAGGATGCTACGATTCTTCTCAATCGTAACATTCCGAAATTCCAACATTGTTTCTCCTCCTGCCTTGGAAAGCTCTGTCTTAACTTGATCGCCTATCTCTTTAAATTGGCAGTTAATATCGGAGCAGCTCCATTATTCTGATTATCCTTCAATTTATATACGAGGGTCATACGACCTTTGGCATCAAGATAAGGCTCCAAATCCTCCCTGTCCATCCGACTTCCATGCTCTCGCAAAATCAAATCGAATTTTTCCGTACGATAATTATAGGCGGTAATGGTTCCCGTAAAGGAATCCTGACCTCGCACAAGCTCATTAAGAGTTGCAAAATCGTCCAACGCATAATGAGCTTCTGTTCGATTCTTACTTAGCGTCCCTAATTTTAATTCCGGTGATTGGTCGACATCAATCAAATATCTCTGGTTGATATCCGGAACCAGCACTTCGTTATCGGGAACAGGAATCTCCTTCGAATCTACAAGAATCGTTACCTGATTTTTCAGATGACTGCCATTCTGGAAACAATGGATATCCATCTGGTCAGTAATACCAATCGCTTTGACCATATCCATATTCTGATATTCATAGACGTATTCCTGCTTAATATATTCCAGGAGACTGCTGTCTACTGGAGATCCCTCAAGGCCAGCAAACATACGGTTATTCTCCTCATAAGAAGTCCAGCTCTTCACCATATCTTTCGTCACAGAAACTTTCTCTCCTGCTTTCACATGATGGAGAATCACGTACTGATTTCCTCTAGTCAGAACCAGATGACTCATATCATAAGCCGACTGATTGGTCACTGTACCAGAGAAAGCGATATCACTGGTCTCGATATCCAAGGCAAATGGATTAGACTGCTTCCGTTCACTTTCTGAGACATCTCTTGCGAGCTGCAGAATCTTAGAAGATCCTGGAACCCCTTCCTCAAAATTAATATCATATCCCTTACTAGTTGAATTAATCGTAAGATTCTGAGAGGAGCTGGTTGCATAACGTTTGCTTACCTTGGTCTTCCTGTACTCGTAGCCAACAGGAGTCACCTTAGAGATATTCGGATTCAAATCGATCGTCCGACTCTCTCCCTCCTGATTCTGATAGAGCAGATAAGTCTCATCGACCATCTCCTTCGCATGATAGACTCTTACCGCCGAGAAAGTAGAACCAACCGGCGCCGAGAATCCCTTCAGTCGAACAATTAGAACCACTGTAAAGAATACCGCAATTGCAGGCACAATCAGCCAGATATACTCTCGTCTACGCACTCGCTTTAAGAACTGATAGCCGACAATTCCAACCGTAATCAGATAACAGAGGAAGAAGATTCCATAGAAGAAGGTGTTCGGTACCTGGGAATTCAAAAAAGCATATAAACCCTTCTTCAGATACCACAGACTCTCATCATCGCGATAAGCACCATAATGTCTCTCCTTCAAAAATGTCTTTACCAGCAGGGTCACTGCCTCATTCTTTCCCGTCCACTGAAGCAGGTTTTCATCTGCCAGACTGAAACTAAGAAGCATCGCATGACCTGCTCCAATCTGCTTTATATAGACGCTCTCAGGAGAAGACCAGCCAACGGATTTCCAGTCCTTCGGATTCTTCCATGTATACCTGCAGACCTCCATCTCCACACCAGCTGTCTGATCGTCCTGCTTATAAATCTCAATTCTGTCATCTCGGGTACCTTTAACCTCTGTCTCAAGCAAGTTGTTGAGCCCTGAAAGATTATCTCTTCCTCTGCTTCCCCCTGCCACAATCAGAGTTCCGCCTCTGTGAACCCAACCTGTCAAAGCATTCATCTGTTCCATGGACAAAGTACTAGTATCAAACTGGTCAATAATAATCTCCTGAAACGAATTGATCGATTTCTCATCTGCAGGGAAATCCTGAGCAGACATCGGTGTCAGATCAATCTCCTGACTCTCATTGTCTGACTTGATGCTTAGACTATTGAGATATTCCAATCGACCGGCTTGATCCGACAGAAGTCCAAACCGGGAGACTTTCTCCTCTCCAGACTGTACATTACGATGTCTGATCAGTCGAATCACCTGAGTGTTTCCGAACTGATTATTCAGCTCAAAATAGAAATAAGAGACGCTTCCAAGGTCCGGTATCTGGAGAATCGTCTCCGAAGTTCTCCCCTTCTTGCATGCAACCGCTGCCTGATAGGCCACTCCCTTTCCGTCCTGGCCAGGGAGTGTAATCTTCATGACGCCGGTAAAGTTCTTCTTGGGACTTTTTAGAGAAAGCTTTACAGGAATCGCTCCTTCCCCATTGATATATCCCTTCACCCCGAAGGTTACCTTACCTTGTAGATCCTCCGTCTTTAAGTCATAGATATAATTGTTCTTTGCCCCAGATTCCCTCTGGAACACCACAGTATCCCTCGAAGGAGTCTCCTTCTGATGACAGCCGTAAAACCAGAAGACAACTGCGCAAAGCAAAATCACAAGAAGGATTATTATTTTTTTATAGGTACGAAAAATATCATTGACCATACCATTGCCTCATTATTTATGTTCTGCTTCCTGTGTCCTCCGGATCATTGGAAGTTCAATCGTGAACTTGGTTCCGTTCTCATCACTCGAAGCCCAGATTCGTCCATTGTGAAGGTTCACAATGTTCTTAGCAATTGCCAACCCTAAGCCAGTTCCTCCTGTCTTAAGGGACCTGGAACCTTCCACTCGGTAAAACTTATCAAAAATCTTATCAAGATCCTCTGCAGGAATAATCTTTCCATAATTAACTACAGAGACATAGATCATCTTGCCTCTCTCTTCGGTCTCATCTAGGATTCCCGTCTTAACTTCCACCACCTTACCGTCAGCGCCATACTTGATGGCATTGCTCATCAGATTGCCGATGGCACGGGCAAGCAGATCTCCGTTGGCCTCTATGTTGAGGGCACCCTGATAGAAATCTGTGCGGCACTCCAGATGATTCTCCTCGAAGCTCGGATAGAATTCCTCCACAATCTGTGGCATAAAAAGATTGAGATCTAAGATCTCTTTCTTAATTCTCACCTTATTCTTATCGTATCTGGTATAGTCAAAAAGATCCTTGATCAGGGTCTCCAACTGTCTTGCCTTGTTAGAGACAATTCCCAGATATTTCTGCTGCTGTTCTTTGGTGAGCATATCTCCCTGCGTAAGCAGATCAAGATATCCCAAGATGGATGTAAGCGGTGTTCTGAGATCATGGGCAACATTCGTGATCATCTCGTCCTTCATCTTTTCTGTATTACGTTGATTCTCCAGAGTGACCGAAAGATTCTCCCGCATCTCATTGATCGAAGCCGCAATCTCAGCAAACTCATCATCACCTCTGACTGGAATCTCATCTACCAGTTCTCCTGACTTCATGTGCTCTAGTCCATTCAAAATCTCTCGCACATAGCTGACAAATCTGTGAGTAAATAGTATAAAATACATCACTAACAGCAAGACAGAAAAGATAGTTACCACAAAAATATCAAGCGGCAGCGACTGAGTATTAAGGAACATGGCAACGCTCATACTGCCCTGACCATAAGCTCCCCAAACTCTCCGGTACTCTCCTGCCAGAATATTCGTCTCATAAAAATAGATACATACAAATATAATTCCTTCCGTGACAAGGGTCGCAAGCATGCTTAAGAGCATGTACATGATCATCTTGCCACGGAAACTCTTCATCAACTTAACTTTCAATCTTATAACCTACTCCCCATACTGTTTTTAATATCTTAGGGCTGCGTGGGTTATCCTCAATCTTCTCGCGCAGTCTTCTGATGTGAACCATGACGGTATTGTTCACCTCATAAACCTTCTCATTCCAAACCCGCTCAAAAATCTCATCTGTGCTGAACACTCTGTCCTTATTCGAAGCTAACAGATAAAGGATCTCAAACTCGATTGGTGTGAGCGCTATCTCCTTACCGTCTTTCTTAACAACATGAGCCTGCTTATTGATAGTAAGATTCTGAACCGTGATCTCATTATTATCCTTATTCTCCACCTTGCCAATCTGAATGGCATCATAACGTCTCATCTGTGATTTGACACGAGCTAAAAGCTCCAGCGGATGGAAAGGCTTGGTCAGATAGTCATCTGCTCCTGTTCCAAAACCTACAATCTTATCCATGTCATCTGCCTTCGCTGAAAGAAGCAGAATAGGGATATTGCTGGTCTTACGAATCGAACGACAAACCTCAAGGCCATCCATGCCTGGCATCATGATATCAAGAATCAGCATGCGGACTTCCGGATGCTTAGAAAGGATATCTAAGCACTGCTCTCCATCCGAAGCCTTCAAAACACGATACCCATCATTTACCAGATAAATCTCGACAAGATCTGCAATCTCCTTATCATCATCAACGACCAAAATCGTAGCATTTTCTTCCATAATTTTTTCCTTTCTTAAGTTCCTCAACTCTGGAAAACCAGACCAAATCCGTTCATATCTCTTAGTTAAAATAATATCACATTTCCTTGATTAAGTCTCTTAAGAACTTCTTTCCCCAGCGTGAAATACTTATATTCTCCTGTCAAGCAAAAATGAAAATGTCCTGAATTATTTCAAACATTTGCACTGTAGATACGAGTAAGTTAATATAGGTATATTC
>JAXJRI010000228.1:0-10192 GCA_036310685.1 Lachnospiraceae bacterium
GAACATTCCGTAGTCACTTATGGCATCCACATCATAATATGCCTTAAGAATCAAAACTCACACCCCCACGGAAGCTTGCTTCCAAGTGAGGATGAGAGTTATTAAGAATGAGAGAAAGGATAGTACAATGAGAAGATCATGGACAAGGCGTCTTGCCGCAGTAATGATGGCAGCAGTAATTGCCATGCCACTCACGCTTCAGGCAGCGACTGCAAGTAAGCAGGAAACATTGAAGAGCCGCAGGGCGAAAAAGACGATTTTTGTAGCAGCAGGACATCAGAGATATGGAATCTCTGCCAGGGAGCGCTACGCACCAGGCAGAAGCATGACGAAAGCCAAATTGACTGGTGGAGCAAGCGGTGTCAGCACTCACATTCCAGAGTACAAGACCAATCTGGCCATTGCCAAAGCAGTTCGTAAGGAACTGAAAAAGAGAGGCTACAAGGTTATCATGCTTCGAACCACCAATAACTGCCCGCTTTCTAATAAACAGAGAACCATGAAGGCCAATAAGTCCGGTGCAGATATGCATATCTGTATCCACTGCGATTCCGCCGGAAGTGCAAGCGGTCCACATACCTGCGTGCCAGCAGATTCCAGATACATGGGTAAGAAGGTGTTCAAGAAGACCAGAAAGGCCTCTAGTATCATTTTATCCAAAGTGGCAAAATCTATGGGCAAGCGCAGCCACGGACAGATCCGCTCCAGTTATTACACGACGATCAACTGGGCTAAGATTCCAACATTTATCTTAGAATGTGGATTTATTTCCAATCCAACCGAGGACAGACAGCTGAATTCAGCCAAGTATCAGAAGAGGATTGCCGTTGGCATCGCAAATGGCTTAGATAAATATTACAAAATTAAGTAAAAACACTTGACAAAGATATCAATATACCATATAATACTGCAAGTATGAACGCCGAAGACAGCAGGTATCATTAGATGTAATGCGTAAGCGCCTGCCGAGGAAGTATATTCGATAGAATATTTCGCTCTCTTGTCTTTGGACGAGAGAGCTTTTTTTTGGCGGTACATCACAAATTTTTAAGGAGGTGCACCAGAGATGGCTAAAGTTGAGTTAAAACAGCCTATCGTTGATGAGATTAAGTCTCAGTTAGACGGAGCAAAATCCTTAGTTGTAGTTAACTACAGTGGTATTTCCGTAGCAGATGTTACAGAGCTTCGCAAACAGTGTCGTGAGAACAACGTTGTTTATAAAGTTTACAAGAACACTATGGTTAAGCGTGCAATCGAGGGTACAGAGTTCGCAGATCTTACAAAAGACCTTGACGGAGCTAACGCTTTCGTTATTTCTAAGGAAGACGCTACTGCTCCAGCAAGAATTGTTGCTGGCTTTAACAAGAAAGCAGGTAACGATGTTGTTGCTCTTAAGTCAGGTGTTGTAGAAGGCACATACTATGACGAGAAGGGTATCAAGACTATCGCTACAATCCCATCAAAAGAAGAGCTTCTTTCCAGACTTCTTGGAAGTATGCAGTCCCCAATCACAAACTTCGCTCGCGTAATCAAGCAGATCGCAGAGAAGCAGGGTGGAGACGGAGAAGCAGAAGCACAGGCAGAGTAATCACATTGATCGCCTAAGTGCAATTAGTAGTGCAATAAGCACACCAATATCATATTAATGGAGGATATAAAGATGACAACACAGGAAATTATTGATGTTATTAAAGGTTTATCTGTATTAGAGTTAAATGACTTAGTAAAAGCTTGCGAGGAAGAGTTCGGTGTATCCGCAGCAGCAGGCGTTGTAGTTGCAGGTGGTGCAGCAGGCGGAGCAGCTGAGGAAGAGAAGACTGAGTTCGACGTTGAGTTAACAGAGGTTGGAGCTAACAAGATCAAAGTTATCAAAGAGATCCGTGGAATCACAGGTCTTGGACTTAAAGAGGCTAAGGCACTCGTTGATGGTGCTCCTAAGATGGTTAAAGAGGCAGCTTCTAAAGAAGAGGCTGAGGAGATCAAGAAGACTCTTGAGGAAGTTGGAGCTAAGGTTACACTTAAATAGTAACGACCCAATCCTGAGTAGACTTTGCTCAGATAAGATTGCCGGAAAGGACTTATATGTTCTTTCCGGCTTTTTTACTCACTATTTATAAAGAAGACATGCGCTTGCGATGGACACTAAAGAAGACATTTTACGGGGGATTTCCCTGTTGACATAGATTGACAAAAGTGCTATTATTAATAGCTGATTCACAATGGACTTGTTTGCCTATCGTGAAGGTTGAAACAAAGAGATAAATAAGTTTTTCAAGGGGTGAAACATCGATGGATAAAAACAGACTGCGACCAGTTCACATTCCAGGCAGTAAAAATATCAGGATGAGTTATGCCAGACAGAAAGATGTTCTTGAGATGCCGAACTTAATCGAGGTTCAGAAAGATTCCTATAAGTGGTTTCTTGAAGAAGGATTAAAGGAAGCATTTGATGACATTTCTCCAATTACTGATTACAGCGGACAGCTGAGTCTGGAATTTGTTGATTATAAACTTTGCAGAGAAGATAGTAAGTATTCTATTGAGGAGTGTAAGGAACGTGATGCGACTTACGCGGCTCCGTTGAAGGTAAAGGTTCGCCTTCACAATAAAGAGACAGACGATTTTAAACAGCATGACATTTTTATGGGTGACATGCCATTAATGACAGAGACCGGTACTTTCGTAATTAATGGTGCCGAGCGTGTTATTGTCAGCCAGCTGGTTCGTTCCCCTGGTATATATTATGATATTGCACACGATAAGACAGGTAAGAGATTATTCTCCGCAACTGTGATTCCTAATCGTGGTGCATGGCTTGAGTATGAGACAGATTCCAACGATGTATTCTATGTACGTGTAGACCGTACCCGTAAGGTTCCGGTTACTGTACTGATCAGATCCCTTGGTATTGGAACGAATACAGAAATTAAAGATTTATTTGGTGAAGAGCCAAAGATTTTAAAGACCCTTGAGAAGGATACCGCCACAAACTACGAGGAAGGTCTTAAGAGACTTTATGAGAAGATCCGTCCAGGTGAGCCTCTTTCTGTAGATAGTGCACAGAGCCTCATTAATGGTATGTTCTTCGATCCTAGAAGATACGATCTTGCAAGAGTTGGACGTTATAAGTTCAACAAGAAGTTAAGCTTCAGAAATCGTATCGCAGGACACAAGCTTGCCCGTGATGTAGTAGATCCTACCACAGGAGAAGTTGTTGCAGAGGCAGGCGAGAAGCTTGACCGTGCAAGAGCAATCGAGATTCAGGATACTGCAGTTCCTTATGTATACATTGATACAGAGGACCGTGAGGTTAAGGTTCTCTCCAACATGATGGTTCACATCAAGCATTTCGTAGATTGTGACCCTAAGGAGCTTGGACTTACAGAGGATCAGGTATACTACCCAGTATTAGAGAAGATTCTCGAGGAGAATGAGACAGAAGAAGACATTAAGGCTGAGATTAAGAAGCAGGCCAGTGATCTTGTTCCAAAGCACATTACTAAGGAAGATATCTTAGCTTCCATCAACTATAATATTCATCTGGAATATGGTATCGGCAACAATGACGATATCGACCACTTAGGCAACCGTCGTATTCGTGCAGTTGGTGAGTTATTGCAGAACCAGTACCGTATCGGTCTTTCCAGATTAGAGCGTGTGGTTAGAGAGCGTATGACAACTCAGGATATTGAGTCCATCTCTCCACAGACACTGATTAACATTAAGCCGGTTACAGCTGCTGTTAAGGAGTTCTTCGGAAGTTCCCAGTTGTCACAGTTTATGGACCAGAACAACCCACTGTCAGAGCTTACACATAAGAGACGTCTTTCCGCATTAGGACCTGGTGGTCTTTCCAGAGACCGTGCCGGATTCGAGGTACGAGACGTACACTATACTCATTACGGAAGAATGTGTCCAATTGAGACCCCTGAGGGTCCTAACATTGGTCTGATCAACTCCCTGGCTTGCTATGCAAGAATTAATGAGTACGGATTTGTTGAGGCTCCATACCGTAAGGTTGATAAGACAGACCCTAAGAATCCTCGTGTTACAGATGACGTTGTTTATCTGACAGCAGATGAGGAAGATGATTTTACCGTAGCACAGGCTAACGAGCCATTAGACGAGAATGGATACTTTATCCATACTAACGTTTCCGGACGTTTCAGAGAAGATACATCCGAGTTCCCGAAGTCAAGAATTGACCTGATGGACGTATCTCCTAAGATGGTATTCTCTGTCGCTACTTCCATGATTCCGTTCCTGCAGAACGATGATGCTAACCGTGCCCTGATGGGATCTAACATGCAGCGTCAGGCAGTACCTCTTCTTCGTACAGAGGTTCCGGTTGTTGGAACAGGTATGGAGGCTAAGGCCGCTAGAGATTCCGGAGTTTGTATTATTGCAAAGCATTCCGGAGTTGTTGAGAAATCTGAGAGTAAAGAGATCGTAGTTACTAGAGACGAAGACGGCGGACGTGATGTATATCATGTGATCAAGTTCGCTCGAAGCAACCAGGGTAACTGTATGAACCAGAGACCTATCGTTGTGAAGGGAGAGCATGTAGAGGTAGGAGATATCCTTGCAGATGGTGCTTCCACAAGTGGCGGTGAGATGGCTCTTGGTAAGAATCCACTGATCGGATTCATGACCTGGGAAGGTTATAACTACGAGGATGCCGTTCTGTTAAGCGAGAAGCTGGTACAGAAGGATGTCTATACTTCCGTTCATATCGAGGAGTATGAGGCAGAGGCAAGAGATACCAAGCTTGGACAGGAGGAGATCACAAGAGATCTTGCCGGTTTAAGTGAGGATGTATTAAAAGACCTGGATGAGAATGGTATCATTCGTGTCGGCGCTGAGGTTCGTGCCGGTGATATTCTTGTCGGAAAGGTTACTCCTAAGGGAGAGACAGAGCTGACTGCTGAGGAGAGACTGCTTCGTGCTATCTTCGGTGAGAAGGCAAGAGAGGTTCGTGATACTTCTCTTCGTGTTCCACACGGTGCTTACGGTATCGTTATGGACACTAAAGTATTTACAAGAGAGAATGGTGACGAGCTGCCACCAAGTGTTAACAAATCAGTCCGCGTATACATCGCTCAGAAACGTAAGATTTCTGTAGGTGATAAGATGGCCGGACGTCATGGTAATAAGGGAGTCGTTTCCCGTATTCTTCCAGTTGAGGATATGCCATTCCTTCCAAACGGTCGTCCGCTGGATATCGTGCTGAACCCATTAGGTGTACCATCACGTATGAATATCGGACAGATTCTGGAGTTACATTTAAGTCTTGCTGCTCGTGTTCTTGGATTCAATATCTCCACACCAGTATTCAATGGTGCAAACGAGAACGATATCATGGACACCTTAGAGATGGCCAACGACTATGCAAACACATCTTGGGATGAGTTTGAGGCTAAGTGGAGACCACAGGTTAACGATGATATTATGCAGTACCTGTCTGATCACCGTGACCACAGAGCAGAGTGGAAGGGCGTTCCGATCAAGAGCGATGGAAAAGTTCAGCTTCGTGACGGACGTACTGGTGAGAACTTCGACAATGAAGTTTCCATTGGATTCATGCATTATCTTAAGTTACATCATCTGGTTGACGATAAGATTCATGCACGTTCCACTGGTCCTTACTCCTTAGTAACGCAGCAGCCTCTGGGTGGTAAAGCTCAGTTCGGTGGACAGCGTTTCGGAGAGATGGAGGTTTGGGCTCTTGAGGCTTACGGTGCAGCTTATACACTGCAGGAGATCTTAACAGTGAAGTCTGATGATGTTGTCGGACGTGTTAAGACATACGAGGCTATTATCAAGGGTGAGAACATCCCTGAGCCAGGTATTCCTGAGTCCTTCAAGGTACTCCTGAAAGAGTTCCAGTCACTGGCACTTGATGTCCGTGTATTAAAAGAGGATATGACTGAGGTTCAGTTCCAGGAAGGTTCTGAGATAATCGACCAGGATGTCAAGAAGATGACTGAGGAGTCTCCAGAAGGTAATGATTACAAGGATGAGAATGAGTTCGAGTCCCATGGATATAAAGATACTACTTTAGAAGAGGATGCCGAACAGGCAAATGTTTCCGAATCAGCATTTGCTTCAAATGACACGGAAGGGGAGTAATCGATGACTGATAATACTAATCAGACAGTAGAGCAGGCAATGAATTTCGATGCGATTAAGATCGGACTTGCTTCTCCGGAGATGATCCGTAAGTGGTCTCACGGTGAAGTTAAGAAGCCAGAGACGATCAACTATCGTACACTGAAACCTGAGAAGGATGGTCTGTTCTGTGAGAAGATTTTTGGACCGACAAAGGACTGGGAGTGCCACTGTGGTAAGTACAAAAAGATTCGCTATAAGGGCGTTGTCTGCGATAAGTGTGGTGTCGAGGTCACAAAGGCCAGCGTTCGTCGTGAGCGTATGGGTCATATCGAGCTCGCCGCACCTGTATCCCACATCTGGTATTTCAAGGGTATCCCTTCCCGTATGGGCTTAGCTCTTGACATGTCTCCAAAGACATTAGAGAAGGTTCTTTACTTTGCAGCATTTGTTGTCCTTGATCCAGGTAACACAAACTTAAATCTTAAAGATGTCATCTCCGATGCGGAGTATCGCCGTATCGTTGAGGAATATAGAACTAACGGAGAAGATCTTGGAAGCTTCCGCGTCGGAATGGGCGCAGAGGCTGTCAAGGAGCTCCTTCACAACATTGACCTTGAGACAGAAGCTCAGGAATTAAAAGACAGCTTAAAGAATGCAAGCGGTCAGAAGAGAGCTAGAAATATTAAGAGACTCGAGGTTGTCGAGGCATTCCGTACTTCCGGCAATAAGCCAGAGTGGATGATCTTAGACGCAGTTCCAGTCATCCCTCCGGATATCCGTCCTATGGTACAGTTAGACGGTGGTCGTTTTGCGACATCTGACTTAAATGACCTTTACAGACGTATTATCAACCGTAACAACCGTCTGAAGAGATTATTAGAGTTAGGGGCTCCAGACATCATCGTTCGTAACGAGAAGCGTATGCTTCAGGAGGCAGTGGATGCCTTAATCGATAATGGTCGTCGTGGACGTCCTGTTACAGGACCTGGAAACAGACCGCTGAAATCTCTGTCCGATATGCTGAAAGGTAAGCAGGGACGTTTCCGTCAGAACTTACTTGGTAAACGAGTAGACTATTCTGGACGTTCTGTAATCGCGGTAGGACCTGGACTGAAGATCTATCAGTGTGGAGTTCCGAAAGAGATGGCCATCGAGCTGTTCAAACCTTTTGTTATGAAGGAACTCGTAGCTAAGGATATGGCTCACAATATCAAATCTGCTAAAAAGAAAGTTGAGAAACTTGATCCAGAAGTTTGGGACGTTCTTGAGGACGTCATCAAAGAGCATCCAGTTATGTTAAACCGTGCTCCTACACTTCATAGATTAGGTATCCAGGCATTCGAGCCTACCTTAGTTGGTGGTAAGGCTTTAAGATTACATCCGCTGGTATGTACCGCTTTCAACGCCGACTTCGATGGTGACCAGATGGCTATCCATCTGCCACTTTCCCAGGAAGCTCAGTCTGAGTGCCGTTTTATGCTTCTTTCTCCAAACAACTTACTGAAGCCATCTGATGGTGGTCCTGTAGCAGTACCATCTCAGGATATGGTCCTCGGAGTATATTACCTTACAATGGATAAGGAGGATCAGCTTGGCGAGGGCAAGTACTTCAAGTCAGAGAATGAAGCAAGACTTGCATTTGAGAACAAGGCAGTTTCTCTTCATGCAAAGATTAAAGTAAGAAGAGAGGGACTTCTCCCAGACGGAACTGTTGGCAGACGTATCGTTGACGCAACAGTAGGACGTCTGATTTTCAACGAGATCATCCCGCAGGATCTTGGATATGTTGATCGTTCCAATCCTGAGAACTACTTAAAGCTTGAGATCGATTTCCAGTGTGGTAAGAAACAGCTGAAACAGATCCTTGACAGATGTATCAACATCCACGGTACTACTAAGACAGCAGAGGTTCTTGACCATGTTAAGGCTCTTGGATACAAGCATTCTACATTAGCTGCACTTTCCGTATCTATCGCAGATATGACCGTGCCTAAGGAGAAGCAGGAGATCCTGGACGGAGCTCAGAAGCAGGTTGAGAACATCACAAAGATGTACCGTCGTGGATTTATGACGGATGAAGAGCGTTATAAATCTGTTATTCAGACATGGTTCGAGGCCGATGATAAGCTGACAGAGAAGCTGCTCGGCGGTCTTGATAAATATAACAACATTTACATGATGGCTGATTCCGGAGCCCGAGGTTCTAATCAGCAGATCAAACAGTTAGCTGGTATGCGTGGTCTGATGGCCGATACTTCAGGACGTACTATCGAGCTCCCTATCAAGTCTAACTTCCGTGAAGGTCTTGATGTACTGGAGTACTTCATTTCCGCTCATGGTGCTCGTAAGGGACTTTCCGATACTGCTCTTCGTACTGCCGATTCAGGTTACTTAACAAGACGTCTTGTTGATGTATCTCAGGAGCTGATCATTCGCGAGGCCGACTGTGCTACAGATCTTGACGAGATTCCAGGAATGGAAGTTGAGGCAATCATGGACGGTAAGGAGACGATCGAGACTCTTGAGGATCGTATCACTGGCCGTTATGCTGCAGAGGATATTACAGATGAGAACGGTGACATCATCGTAGGCGCTAACCACATGATTACTAAGCAGAGAGCTCAGAAGATTGAAGCTTCCGGACGTAAGAAAGTTAAGATTCGTACCATGCTTACCTGCAAGTGCCACAACGGTGCATGCTCTAAGTGTTATGGTATGAACCTGGCAACAGGTCAGGCTGTTCAGGTTGGTGAGGCTGTCGGAATTATTGCTGCACAGTCCATTGGTGAGCCTGGTACACAGCTTACTATGAGAACATTCCATGCCGGTGGTGTAGCCGGTGATGATATCACACAGGGTCTTCCTCGTGTAGAGGAGCTTTTTGAGGCACGTAAGCCTAAGGGACTTGCTATTATTTCCGAGATTGGCGGACGTGTTGTAGTTACAGATACTAAGGAGAAGCGAGAGGTTGTTGTAACAAACGACGAGACTGGAGAGTCTAAGTCCTACATCATCCCTTACGGAGCTCGTATCAAGGCTCACATCTTAGATGGTGTTGAGATTGAGGCCGGTGATGAGCTTACCGAAGGTTCTGTAAATCCACATGATATTTTAAGAATCAAGGGTGTTCGTGCCGTTCAGGATTACATGATGCGTGAGGTTCAGCGTGTATATCGTCTTCAGGGTGTAGATATCAATGATAAGCATATCGAGATCATTGTTCGTCAGATGCTGAAGAAGGTTAAGATTGATGACCCAGGAGATACCGATTATCTGCCAGGTGCAATGGTTGATATCCTCGAGGTTGAGAGAAAGAATAAAGAGCTTGAGGCCGAAGGCAAAGCCGGTGCTACTATTGAGCAGGGACTCCTCGGAATCACAAAAGCTTCTCTCGCAACAGAGTCCTTCCTCTCAGCAGCATCCTTCCAGGAGACCACTAAGGTTCTTACAGATGCCGCAATCAAGGGTAAGATCGATCCTCTGATGGGACTTAAGGAGAACGTACTGTTAGGAAAACTGATTCCTGCAGGTACTGGACTTAAGAGATATCGTAACCTTACCATTGAGGATACCAGAGTAAAACCAGAAGAGACTTCTGAATATGATTATGATGCTGAGTATGAGACAACCCCAGATACTGAGGAAGTAACAGAGACAGCACCTATCACACCAGAGGCATAAAGATCATCACATTTTGAATGATAATTGCAGCCGTTTGGAGCGATCCAGACGGCTGTTTTAACGTGTGAATCGAAACATATTTCTATATAGAGGGAAGTCGACAGCCATCAATAAAAATCGACAGCCGTCAAAAACAGTCGATAGTCATTGATAAAAAAGCAGTCGACAGCCGTCAAAAACAGTCGATAGTCATTGATAAAAGGCAGTCGACAGCCGTCAAAACACAGTCGATAATCATTGATAAAAGGCAGTCGACAGCCGTCAAAACACAGTCGATAGTCATTGATAAAAGGCAGTCGACAGCCGTCAATAAAAAAAGCTGTCAAGCAAAAATGAAAATGTCCTGAATTATTTCAAACATTTGCACTGTAGATACGAGTAAGTTAATATAGGTATATTC
>JAXJRI010000229.1:0-19084 GCA_036310685.1 Lachnospiraceae bacterium
ATCTTATTGCCTCGTTCGAGGTAGATTCTCTTTTCCCAACTGACATTACTTTTACACTATCAACCAAGTAAGATAAATGGCATAGGAACCCCAATTATGTTATACTAATAACAAAACGATGGCCGACAAATATGCATTATTCCCATAAACTGAAAGGGAATCAATGGTAGACGAAAAGCCAACTTGGAACACGTTATCTAGGATGAAGATAGGAGTTAGGTGGTGATGAGACAATGATTGAAGAGACAATACGCGAAGTAAAGCAGGCAGAAGCGCAGGCTGATACTCTGATAAATGAAGCCAGGCAGAAAGCTGATCAGATTCTTCAGGATGCTGAACTTCAGAAGAAGGAGATTCTCGAGCGCGCCAGAGCTGAGGCTTCTGATTTAGAGACGGCGCGTATGGAGCAGGCACATGCTGTAGGTCAGGAGAGATTGGAGAAGGCGAAAGATGACATGCGGCGTGAGGCAGAACTTTTGGAGAATCTGGCAGAATCCAAAGTGGCGTCTGCAGTAGATGCTGTGATACAGGAGGTGTTAAACCTGTAAGAAAGGCAGGGCGAACATGGCAATTGTTAAAATGCAGAAACTCAGCATCTGTGCAAACAAGAAGAATCGAAAGGCTATCTTAGAGCTGCTGCAGTCTATGGGAACGATGGAGATGAGGACGGAACAGATTGAAGATCCGGACCTCATGGTCATGGATACTCAGACCGAGCGTTCACAGTTTGAGAAGAATGCCGATGTTTTTGAGCAGGCAATCGGACTCTTTAAGCTTTATGCCCCGGGTAAAAACGGCGGAGGTCTTTTCTCTGAGAAGAAGATGGTAGAGCGGAGCGAGTTCAACGATATTGCGAGGAAACATGTGCAGTATCTCGAGAGTGCCAAGAAGGTTCTGCAGGCTGAGAAGAAAATGAATGAGTGCAAGGGACTGATTTTAAAAGATCAGAACTTAAAAGATTCCCTTGTACCTTGGGAAGCACTGGATATCCCAATGGAGTCTACTGGAACCAAGAAGACAGCGATTCTGATTGGAACAGTGCCTGGAGCAAAAACGGAAAGTGAGATCTTTGCGGCGGCCGCAAAAGATCTTGAAGAGCCGGTTCCTGTCAATGTCAATGTACTATTTGTCGGGAATGGGCTTACTTATGTGACAGTCCTTTGTCTGAGGAGTGATCAGGAGAAGGTAGAGGAGAACTTAAGGGCGGAAGGTTTTGCAAGACCATCACAGTCCGTAAAGGGTATCCCGAAAGAGATTATGGCAGCTCAGGATCTCGATATCAAGAAGCAGGAGGAAGCGATTGAGAGCGCCAAGAAGGAGATCGCAGATCTTGCGGTGGATAGAGAAGCCTTTGAGATGTCTGAAGATTACTATCGCACTCGTGCAGCAAAGTACCGTCTGCTTGGAACAATTCCACAGTCACAGAGTATGTTCTTCCTGACTGGATGGGTTCCGAAAGACAAGGAAGAGAGAGTTACAAAGATTCTGACAGAGAAATTTGGAGCATATGTTGAGGAAGAGGAGAAATCAGAGGATGAGATTGAACCGACACTTCTTCATAATAATAAGTTCTCTGACTCAGCAGAGGGAGTTCTGGAATCTTATGGACTTCCACAGCATGGACATGCGGATCCTACATTTGTAATGTCAATCTTTTATGTGATCTTCTTTGGAATGATGTTATCAGATGCAGCATACGGTATCATACTTAGTATCGGAAGTGCTGTCATTCTCGCAAAGTATAAGAGGATGGATTCTGGTATGAGGAAGATGCTAAAACTCTTCTTCTTCTGTGGTATCTCCACAACATTCTGGGGATTTATGTACGGTGGATTCTTCGGAGATGCTATTGATGTTGTAGCGAAGACTTTCTTCGGTTATCATGGCCCGATAATCTTGAAACCACTATGGTTCGCACCGCTGAATGATCCGATGAGATTACTCTTATGGTGTATGTTATTCGGAATCATTCATCTGTTCTTTGGACTTGGGATCAAAGGATATGAGCTGTTAAAAGATCATGACATCGTTGGCTTCGTCTCCGATGTTCTGGCATGGTATGCGATGATTATAGGATTAATCTTCATGCTTCTGCCTACAAAGCTCTTTAGCTCTATCTCTGGTTCACAGATGACATTCCCATCCTGGGTAGGTCCGGCAGCGAAATACACAGCTCTTGCAGGAGCTCTGATTATTCTTGTGATGAGTGGAAGAGCGAATAAGAACTGGGCAGTCAGAATTGCATTAGGAGCATATGATATCTACGGTATCACAGGATGGCTTTCTGATGTACTTTCTTACTCAAGATTGCTGGCACTTGGTATGGCAACTGGTGTTATCGCCAGCGTTGTCAACATGATGGGCAGCATGGCAGGCGGCGGTGTTGTTGGAGCGATTCTTTTCATTATCGTGTTCCTGATTGGACATACGATGAATATCGGAATCAACGCACTGGGTGCTTACGTTCACACAAACCGATTACAGTTTGTTGAGTTTTTCGGTAAATTTTATGAGGGCGGTGGAAAGCCGTTCACTCCATTTAAAGCAAATAATAAATATGTAGAAATTAAGGAGGATAAGTAACATGAGTCTTGGTATGGTTTATGCATTAACAGGTGCAGTTCTTGCAACAGTATTAGCAGGTATCGGTTCCGCATGGGCCGTTGGTTTTGCAGGTCAGGCAGCAGCAGGCGTTGTAGCAGAGGATCCAGAGCAGTTCGCAAAGGTTCTGATCTTACAGCTTCTTCCAGGTACACAGGGTATCTACGGATTGCTGGTAACATTCATCACACTTTCCCAGATTGGTGTCTTAGGTGGAGATCCTATCACAGACACAAAGAAAGGTCTTATGTATCTCTTAGCATGTCTTCCAATCGCAGTTGTAGGTCTTATTTCCGCTTATCATCAGGGCAAAACTTCTGTAGCTTCTATCGGTATTGTTGCTAAGAAGCCTGATCAGTTCGGTAAAGCTATGCTTTTCCCTGCAATGGTTGAGACATACGCTATCCTTGCACTGCTGGTTTCCATCCTTGCTATCACTAATATTCATTAATTTTAGAATTGGGAAAGGAAGAGACTATGGCAGGAATAGATAATATTAAGAATAATATCCTGCAGGAAGCAAAAGAGAAGGCAGATGCATTAGTTGCTGATGCAAATATGAAGGCAGACGGGATCAGACAGGAAGCCGAGGCCGAGAAATCAGTTATTTTAGACAAGGCTTCTTCCAGGGTAAAACACCAGGAAGATGATTATGCAAAGAGAATTGAGTCTCAGGTGGAACTGAAGCAGAGACAGTCTGTGCTTGCCACAAAGCAGAAGATTATCACAGACATTGTGGAGAAAGCGTATCAGCATTTAGCAGAACTCGATGATGCAGCTTATTTTGATATGATTAAGAGACTGATCCGAGAGGCAGCACAGCCTCAAGAGGGAGAAGTTATGTTTGGAGAGAAAGATCTCGCAAGAGTTCCAAGCGGCTTCGAGCTTGAGATTGCAAAGATTGCCTCATCTAAGGGAGGCAAGTTAAAAGTATCCAAAGAGACTGCAGACATTGAGAATGGATTTATCTTAAGATATGCAGGTATAGATGAGAACTGTTCACTGCGGGCATTATTTGAGGAAAAGCAGGATATCCTTCAGGATAAAGTCCATCAGTTATTATGGTGAGCAAAGGAGAGCGCATATGAGTGATTTAAAATATGTATATGCCGTTGCGCGGATCCGTGTAAAAGAGAAATACCTGCTGAATGATGCTGATGTTTCTATGATGGTAGGAATGAAAGACGAGAAGTCAGTTCTGAACTATCTGGTAGACAGAGGCTGGGGAGATGCGAATGCGACTCAGAATGCTGACCAGGTGCTGGGAACTGAAGAGCAGAAGACAGTCAGTCTGATGCACGAGCTGAAAGTAGACCAGTCCATCTTCGATGTGCTGACTTATCCGCAGATTTATCATAATCTGAAAGCTGGAATTAAGCAGATCTGTTCTGGAGAGAAGTATAGTAATATCTTCTATGATCTTGATCAATATGGCGAAGAGGAAATGTTACGAATCCTCAAAGATAAAGATTATGATGCCCTTCCAAAAGGGATGCGCCAGGTAGCAAGGAGAGCTTACGGAGTAATGCTAGAGACTATGGATGGTCAGAAGTGCGATGTCTTAGTAGATCGTGCCTGCCTTGACGCCATGCTCCGTGCAAGCAAGAAGTCTAAGAGTAAGCTTATAAGACAGTATGAAGAGTCTACCGTCGCAGTAACCGATATTAAGATCGCCGTGCGTGCGAACAAGACAGGAAAGTCATTACAGTTCCTGAAGGAAGCACTTGCACCGTGTGATTCCCTTGATGTCGATGCCCTCGCAGTGGCAGCGGCTAAGAATGAGGAGGACCTCTACGAATATCTGTCAAAGCATGGATATGAGGAGGCAGCCCTCGCTATCAAGGAATCTCCTTCTGCGTTCGAGCGCTGGTGTGATAACAGACTGATTGAGACAATTCGTCCTCAGAAGACGAATCCCGCCTCTGCGGACCCAATCGTCGCATACTATCTCGCAAGACAGAATGAGATTAAGACAGCACGTATTATTCTGACGGCGAAGGCCAATGGCTTTTCAGAAGATCAGACTAGGGAAAGGGTAAGGATGATGTATGTATAAGATAGCAGTCATGGGAGATTATGACAGTATATACGGATTTGCTGCATTAGGATTATCCATATTCCCAGTTGGAGATGACAGGAATGAGGCAGCAAAGACGCTTCACCGTCTGGCCAGACAAGAGTTTGGTGTAATATATATGACGGAAGAACTGGCAGCGACTCTGCAGGAGGAGATCGAAAAGTACAGTGAGAGCATTAGTCCGGCAATCATTTTGATTCCGGGTGTGAAGGGCAACACTGGCGATGGAGTCCGTTCCGTAAAGAAGTCGGTAGAGCAGGCGGTCGGAAGCGACATCCTGTTTGGAAATGATTAAGAGGATGGTGGTCGTGAAATTATGAGTACAGGAATCATTAAAAAAGTAGCAGGACCGCTGGTTATCGCTGAAGGAATGCGTGATGCGAACATGTTCGACGTAGTCCGTGTCAGCGAGCAGCGCCTGATTGGAGAGATTATTGAGATGCATGGAGACCAGGCATCGATTCAGGTATATGAGGAGACACAGGGACTTGGACCAGGTGAGCCGGTAGAGTCCACAGATGCTCCACTTTCCGTAGAACTTGGACCTGGTCTGATTGGATCCATCTATGATGGTATTCAGCGTCCGTTAAATAAGATCATGGAGGAGACACACAGTAATCGTCTGAGCCGTGGTGTTGAGGCGGATGCACTGGATAGAGAGAAAGAGTGGGAGTTCAAACCTACTGCTAAAGTTGGGGACGAAGTAGAAGCCGGAGATATCATCGGTACTGTTCAGGAGACTTCTGTTGTTCAGCAGAAGATTATGGTCCCTTATGGTGTAAAAGGTAAGATCAAAGAGATTCGCGAGGGATTCTTTAAGGTAGAGGATACAGTAGCAGTGATCGAGACAGCTAAGGGTGATAAGGAGTTATCTCTTCTTCAGAAGTGGCCAGTTCGTAAAGGACGTCCATATCAGAAGAAACTTCCACCAGACATGCCATTAATCACAGGTCAGCGAGTTATCGATGGATTCTTCCCAATTGCCAAGGGCGGTGTGGCTGCCGTTCCTGGTCCATTCGGTTCAGGAAAGACAGTTATTCAGCATCAGCTTGCAAAGTGGGCTGAGGCAGACATCGTAGTTTATATCGGTTGTGGAGAGCGTGGTAACGAGATGACCGATGTACTGAACGAGTTCCCTGAGCTGAAAGATCCAAAGACAGGAGAGTCTCTGATGCAGAGAACTGTCCTGATCGCTAACACATCAGATATGCCAGTAGCAGCCCGTGAGGCTTCCATCTACACTGGTATTACAATCGCAGAATACTTCAGAGATATGGGATTCTCTGTTGCCCTGATGGCAGATTCCACTTCCAGATGGGCTGAGGCTCTTCGAGAGATGTCAGGTCGATTAGAGGAGATGCCTGGTGAGGAAGGTTACCCGGCATACTTAGGTTCCCGTCTGGCACAGTTCTATGAGAGAGCAGGACATGTGGTATCTCTTGGTAAGGAAGGAAGGGAAGGAGCACTTTCCGTAATCGGAGCCGTATCTCCTCCTGGTGGTGATATCTCAGAGCCAGTATCTCAGGCTACACTTCGTATCGTAAAGGTATTCTGGAGTCTGGATAGTGAGTTGGCATATCAGAGACATTTCCCAGCTATCAACTGGCTGACAAGTTACAGTTTGTATCTGGATGATATGGGTCCATGGTTTGACAAGCATGTACACAGCGACTGGATGGAGACCAGACAGCATCTGATGAGTCTTCTGCAGGAAGAAGCATCCTTAAACGAGATCGTTAAGATGGTAGGTATGGATGCCCTCTCACCTCAGGATCGTCTGAAGATGGAAGCAAGTAGATCTATCCGTGAGGACTTCTTACATCAGAACTCCTTCGATGACATCGATACATACACTTCCCTGAATAAGCAGTACTACATGATGAAACTTGTGTATGCTTTCTATGAGGAAGGTACTGCTGCTCTGCAGAATGGCGCAGATATCAATGATATCGTAAAGATGGCAGTTCGTGAGAAGATCGGTCGTTATAAATATACTTTAGAGAACGATATTGACGCAGAATATCAGAAGGTAAGCAATGAACTTACCAAAGAGTTTGCAGCCCTGACTAAGAAGGAGGACCGTTAGAATGGCAAAAGAATATAGGACCATACAGGAAGTTGCGGGTCCTCTGATGCTTGTCAGAGGAGTTGATAATGTAAAATATGACGAGCTTGGAGAGATTGAGCTTGCTAACGGTGATACCAGAAGATGTCGTGTCTTAGAGATCGATGGAGGTAATGCTTTAGTACAGCTTTTCGAAGATTCTACAGGTATTAACCTCTCCAACAGTAAGGTAAGATTCCTTGGAAGAGCCATGGAGCTTGGAGTATCTGAGGATATGTTGGGACGTGTCTTCGATGGACTGGGACGTACCATTGATGGAGGCCCAGATATTCTTCCTGAGAAACGTATGAATATTAATGGACTTCCAATGAATCCAGCAGCCAGAGCTTATCCATCAGAGTTCATTCAGACTGGAATCTCTGCGATTGACGGCCTGAACACTCTGGTTCGTGGACAGAAGCTGCCTATCTTCTCTGCATCTGGACTTCCACATGCACAGCTTGCCGCACAGATTGCAAGACAGGCTAAGGTTCGTGGTACAGACGAGCAGTTCGCCGTAGTATTCGCCGCTATGGGTATCACTTTCGAGGAGGCACATTTCTTTGAGGAATCCTTCCGTGAGACTGGCGCTATCGATCGAACCGTCCTCTTTGTTAACCTGGCTAATGACCCTGCCGTAGAGCGTATCTCCACTCCACGTATGGCTCTTACCGCAGCAGAGTACCTGGCATTTGAGAAAGATATGCACGTACTGGTTATCCTTACTGATATTACTAACTACGCCGACGCCCTTCGTGAGGTATCTGCCGCGCGTAAAGAGGTTCCAGGACGTCGTGGTTATCCTGGATACATGTACACTGACCTGGCTTCTCTTTATGAGCGTGCCGGACGTCAGAGAGGAAAGAAGGGATCTATCACAATGATCCCAATCCTTACCATGCCTGAGGATGATAAGACTCACCCAATCCCTGACCTTACAGGTTATATCACAGAGGGTCAGATCATCTTAAGCCGTGAGCTTTACCGTAAAGGTATTACTCCACCAATCGATGTACTTCCATCTCTTTCCCGTCTGAAAGATAAGGGTATCGGAGAAGGCAAGACACGTGCGGACCATGCCGCTACCATGAACCAGCTGTTCGCAGCATATGCTCGAGGCAAAGATGCGAAAGAGCTGATGGTCATCTTAGGAGAGGCAGCCCTCACAGATATCGACTTAATTTACGCTAAGTTCGCTGATGAGTTTGAGAAACAGTATGTATCTCAGGGATATAAGACCGACCGAAGCATTGAGGAGACTCTTGATATCGGTTGGGATTTGCTCCGAATCCTTCCACGTTCCGAGCTGAAACGTATTCCAGATGCTATGCTTGATGAGTATTACGATAAGAAGTAATTATCATTAGGAAGTTTAGCAGAGCATCTATTAGGAAAGGAGAGATATCGTGGCAGCAACACAGGTGAATCCTACCCGTATGGAGCTCACTCGATTAAAGAGAAAGCTCTTAACAGCGGTAAAGGGACACAGACTTCTGAAAGATAAGCGTGACGAGCTGATGAGAGAATTCTTAGATCTCGTCCGTGAGAATATGGAGCTTCGTCTGAAGGTAGAGCAGGGTATCAAAGATGCCAATAAGAACTTTGTCCTGGCGAAAGCCGGCATGAGCGAAGAGATTCTGAAGACCGCTCTGATGGCTCCAAAGCAGGAAGCTTATCTTCAGGTTGATAAGAAGAATGTCATGAGTGTCAACATTCCTGTCTATAATGTAAAGACAAGAACAGCTGATGCAAATGATATCTATTCGTATGGTTTCGCATTTACGTCAGGAGACCTTGACAGTGCTGTGAAATCTCTGTCAGATCTTCTTCCTGATATGCTGAAGCTGGCTGAGGTTGAGAAATCCTGTCAGCTGATGGCATCAGAGATTGAGAAGACCAGACGTCGTGTTAATGCGCTCGAGCATGTTATCATTCCGGAAACCCAGGAGGGTATCCGCTATATCACGATGAAGTTGGATGAGAATGAGCGAAGCACTCAGGTTCGTCTGATGAAAGTGAAAGATATGATGTTGAACGAGAAACACGGATACGATAAAGAATAAGAATCCCAGGGGGAGATGAGCAATCATCTCCTCCTTTTCTTGCCTTATCATGCAAGGCAATAACCCAAATCCCCACTTGTAAGCAAGTTTACGAGGGATGGTGAGTTTTGACACATAGTCAAAAAATACGTTATATATAAAAAAAACATGAATTTTATCAAAAATATCTAGACTTTATTCCTGCAACTCCTTATAATGAAGACAAGTATTTGTTAAGATATTCGGTTTCAGGGAGGAGTAGCAATGAACGTTCAGGAATTAATTACATATGTAGAAGAATTGACATTTAAGAGTTCTATCGTTGGCGGATATGATAAAGATGAAGTAGATCTCCAGCTTGATAAGATTTGTGATGAGATCGAGAAGATCGTTAAGGAGAAAGATGAAGAGATTGCAGCGCTGAAGAAGGGGGCTCCAATTGATGTTACAGCCAAAGCTGAAGATGAGAAAGAAGAAGAGCCTCTTGAGACAGAAGAGTTTGAAGCTGAGGAAGTAAGTAAGGAAGAAGCTATGGAGTCTGCAAAAGAGATCTATGAACGTGAGACAGAGCAGATAACCTTACAACTGCAGGCCCTCCAGGAAGAGAACGCAAGTCTGAGAGAGCAGTTAGAGGAGGCTCAGGAGAAGCTTGATAACTTAGAGGTTATCAATGCAGATCTCCATAAGCAGCTTGACAACGCTAAGGAAGCTGTCAGTGCACCAGAGACTCCTGCACCTGCAGAAGGTTCTACCGATGAGGCATATCGCAAATATGTTAGAAATGCAGATCTCTTATGTGAAGAACTTCAGAAGAAGAAGACTATCAATAAAGAGGCACAGGCGAAAGCAGATAAGATTGTGGAAGATGCCAAGGCAAAAGCTGGAAAGATTCTTGAGGATGCTAAGGCAAAAGCTGATGCGGATCTGGAGAAGAGCCAGGCAGAGCATGCAGAGCGATTACAGAAAGAACAGGCAGAGTTCGATGAGCTAAAGAAGAAGAAAGCAGAAGCAGAGGCTTCTCTCAAGGAGATGGCAGAGAAACTTCAGAGCCTGTTTGGACAGTTAAAATAATTGAGATATAGTAAAAGAGAAGAATCCTAACAGTAAAGAAGCAGTGGATTTTTCGTACTAATTCGATTAAGATATAAGGGTGTAGCTGTGGAAAGCTGCACCCTTTCCGTTTACGAAAGAAGGCAAGATAAACCGCCTTTTGGCTGTGTATTTTGCTAATATAACAAGAGAAGAATCATAGGATATTAGGGAGGAGGAACAGCAATGAATGAGACAGTCAAAAGACGAGTCATCTACAGCGTACTTGCTGTCGTGATCTTCATTCTTGCGGTCATCGCATTTAATTATCATGAGTCATCAAAGATGGGAGAGAGAGTCTCTGAACTTGCGAACGCAAAATACCCGGTAATGGCAGTGGGGAGTGACAGTGCAGATTATAATAAGATGTCTGCCTATGTCAGCAAGGTGGATCTGTCTGTGGTAAGAAACCGCTACACAGTTCTCGGTGAAAACCGTACCCTGAAACTGAAGCTGCATAATTATGGTTATGATATTACAGCGATTCATTATAATCTCTTTGAGAGTGATCCTCAGGATCCGACAGAGAAGGGTACGATTAACAAGCTGACAGCCAATAAGAAGGAGGGAGTTCGAGAAGGAACAATCAACTTCAAGACCAACATCGAGCAGGGTAAGACCTATTATCTGAGACTTTCTGTTCGCCTGAATGACAGCCAGGTAGTATATTATTACACCAAACTGGTCAATGGATCCGGATATGGTTTGGATGATTATCTGACCTTTGCAAAGAACTTTCATGAGGCAACCCTCAACAGGGATAATTTTAACAAAGATTATAGCTCCTACCTGGAAACCGATATCAATAAGCAGGTTAACACACTGCAGAATATTAACATCAAGTCTTCTTCCGAGATGGTGACCTATGGAACCATGGTGGTCAAAGAAGAGGGAACTCCCCGCTTTGAAGTCTGTGAGATTAATGGTACCTATGCGGTACTCAGGCTCAGATCGATATTGTCCTGTCAGATTGCGGAAGGGCTTGTCCAGTATTATGACGTAGATGAGACTTTTAAGATGCGCTATACACCGCAGCGTATGTATCTTCTGGATTATCAGAGATCAATGAATTCCTACTATAATAAAGATATGATTGATTCAGCTAACAATTATATCGGTCTGGGCATTCATGCAGCGGATAAGATTGATTATAAGAGTGCGGACGGTGGAAAGAAAGTCTGCTTCGTCAGCGAAGGACAGCTCTGGTATTACGATTACAATAATTCCAACGTCATGCAGGTTTACAGCTCCTTCTCCGACAACATTGCAGACTTAAGGAATGATAACGATGAGCAGGGAATCAAGGTTCTGAAGTTCAATAAGAAGGGGGATATCACTTACCTTGTCTATGGATATATTAACCGAGGAAGCAGGGAAGGATACAATGGAATTGAGATCGTTCACTATGATGCTTCCTCCAACACGAATCGAGAATTAGCCTTTTTAAAGACATCTGCACCGTATGAGTCGATGGATAACGATATCGGATATTTCTCCTACCTGAGCAAAGACAATGTATTCTACTGTCAGGTTGACGGTGATTTCCATGAGGTTGATTTAAAGAAGGGCAAGGATAAGATCCTTCGCTCTGGCATTGTCAATGATAGTCTGACAGCCTCTAAGCAACAGAACATCATCGCGATCACTAGCAGCAAAGAGAAGGAAGACAACACTGAGATTGATATGATTGACTTGGAGACTGGTAAGAAGAAGACATTCACAGCAGACAGTGACGAGAGAATCTGTTCCGTAGGTTTCCTCTCCAATGATTTTATCTACGGAGTGGCAGATGCCAAAGATGTTCATATCAAGCGCAGTGGTGCAGTCGAGTTCCCAATCAAGATTCTACATATCGTCAATATCGATGGCAAGGAGATTCGAAATTATTCAAAGGCGGGAAGATATATCACTGATATGAAGATTGAGGGCAATGTCCTGGAGATGAGATTCTCAGCCAAGAAGGGCAGCCGATTTGTGAAAACAAGTCAGACGGATTATATCCGATATAAAGAAGACGAGAACAATCGAGTTTCTCTGACAACGGAATATTCCACTGTCTACTATACACAGCTCTATATGAGATTCCCAAGTGATGTCTATGTACAGGTAGAGCCCGACCTTGTCTCCTCCCGAGTTGTGATGGATAAACCTAGAAAGGTAGTCACTCTGAAAAGAAGCGGTAAATCAGCACTTCAGTATTATGTTTACGCATCTGGTGTGAAGAAGGATGTGTACACGGATCTGACAGATGCCATTCTTGCAGCCGATGAAGCGAGAGGTATTGTGATTGACAGCCGAGAAAATGTATTATGGCAATGTATTTTTGAGGATTATGACCAGGTTGCCGGAATGGATCAGGTAGAGAAAGTGGCCTCTGATAAGTATAGTTTGGCGGGATGTCTGGCTATGATTGCGGGAGTCAATGGAAAGACGGCCAGAGCCGATCTGATCTATCATGACATAAAGAAGAATCCAAAAAGTATGAGTAAGCTCATTCAGGAATATTCTGGAAAACGAGCACTGAATCTGAATGGATGTACTACCGATGAGATTCTCTATTACATCAGTAAGGGTTCACCGGTTCTTGCGAAACTGACACAGAATCGATATGTTATCGTGATGAGTTATAACCAGACAAAAATCAGGTATCTCGATCCAGTGACTGGCAATTCGACCGCGGAAAATAGGGATACGGTAGCAGGAGAGCTTAAGAAGGCGGGTAACAGATTCTATAGCTATCTGCCACAGCAGTAGGAGGTATCGTAATGAAGGAATCCAATTCTCCAAAGGAAAGACGTACTTCGGGACGACATTCTAAAAGTAGTTCTAAGCTTAAGGAGATGATCTTAAAGATTACTGGACTTGTGATTCTTGCGGTCCTGATTTTAGGGATCATACTCTTTGTGAAAAAGGCGGTCATACCGATGGCTTCCATGTATACGTCCGCCATGAACAATGTCAACAAGAGTACCAGAAAGACTTTTCAGGCGGAGCAGTCATCCATCATCTATGATGCGGATGGCAATGAGATTAAGAAGTTAAAAGGTACCAAGGATATCACTTATCTTTCATATAAGGATATCCCCGACTCAGCCAAACTTGCGATTATCGCAGTTGAGGACAAAAACTTTACTACCCACCGTGGAATTGATGTTCAGGGAATCCTCCGATCCGTTGTCTCACTGGTAAAGAATCACGGAGAGATTACCATGGGTGGAAGTACCATCACACAGCAGCTGGCAAGAAACATTTTCTTGAATTATGATCAGACCTACACCAGAAAAATTGAGGAGATTTTTACCGCGATGGCTCTGGAGCAGAAATACAGCAAGCAGGAGATCTTAGAGTTCTATCTCAATAATGTATATTTTTCCAATGGATACTATGGAATCCAGTCTGCTTCCCAGGCTTACTTCGGGAAGGATGCCAAGGATCTTACAATCGCACAGAGTGCATTTCTCTGTGCAATCCCAAATTCACCGGGACTTTATGATCCATATAAGAATCCAAGGAACACTCTGAGACGACGCAATAAGATCTTAGAGAAGATGTACCAGCAGAAGTATATCTCAAAAAGCCAGTATGAGAAGTCATTCCAGGAGGACGTGACGATTCAGAAGAAGAAGGAGACCAACACAAACAACTATGTGGAGACTTATATTCTCCGCTGTGCCACAGAGGCCTTGATGAGGAAGAAGGGATTCACCTTCCAGACGAACTTCACCTCTACAGCAGCTAAGAAGAAATATCAAAATCGATACAACCAGGTTTATCAGGACTGTAATGAGAGCCTCTACACAGGAGGATACCGAATCTACACTTCCATCGATATGGAGAAACAGAATGAACTCCAGCAGGCGATTGCCAAGAATCTCTCTGAGTTTACTGCAAAGACGGATGATGGAGTTTATAAAGTACAGGGAGCAGCGGTTTCCATTGATAACAACAGCGGACGTGTCGTTGCAATCGTCGGTGGACGTGAGGAGGACCAGGAGGGGTACGGATTAAACCGTGCTTACCAGAGCTTCCGTCAGCCGGGAAGTGCAATCAAACCTCTTTTGGTTTATGCACCTGCTTTAGAGAGTGGCTACACCCCGGACAGTACCTTAGATGACAGTCGCATGACTGGAAAAAACATTGTAAGGAACTCAGATGGTTATGCCGGCAGTGTCTCACTGAGATATGCGGTGGCTAAGTCAAGTAACGTCGCAACTTACCGACTCTATCAGAAACTGGGTGCAAAGAAATGTCTGAGATATCTTGAGAAACTGAATTTTATCGGACTGACAAAGACAGATTATAAGTATGACACGACATCCATCGGTGGATTCACCAAGGGTGCGACAGTACTTGAGATGGCAGCAGGGTATGCAACCTTAGAAAATGATGGAAAGTACCGCTATCCTACCTGCATCACTAAGATTGCGGATTCCGATGGGAAGATCGTCGTTGAGAATGAAGATGATATGGATACTCAGAGGATTTACACAACGAAGGCGGCAAGGGAGATGACTTCTGTCTTAGAGTCTGTTGTCACAAGTGCGGAAGGTACCGCAAGAAACTGCAGCTTAAATGTCAGTGGTATCCCGGTGGCATGTAAGACAGGAACTACCTCAAATTACGTTGATGGATGGCTATGTGGATATTCACCATATTACACCACTGCAGTTTGGGTTGGTATGGATACCAGCACACCGGTTGACAATCTGAAGGGTAACACTTACCCAGCGTATATCTGGAAAGATTATATGGATCAGATTCATCAGAATAAGAGTCCAAAAGATTTTGAGGCAGCATACGATGAAGAAGATTCTGAGGATGATACAGAGAAAAGCACGACAGAAGATAAACGTGATATTGAGGATGAGTCTGACAAGTCAGATGGAGACTCCAGTCGGTATGATTTCTTCGATGACGAGGAGGATTCTGATGAGAGCGATGAGGATTTCGACGATAGAGATTCTGATGACGGAGACTCCGATGACGAGGAAAGCTATTATGATTACGATGGGGACTCTGGCCAGGAATCTGAAGATGAGGACGAGAATTCCGATGAGGACGAGAATTCCGATGAGGACGAGGATCGATACGACTTCTCCGATGAAGAGGAGTAAAGAAGAATCTTCAGAAGTGAGAATCCGAAAATAGATAGAAAGAATAGGAAGGGGAGAGAAAGTTAAGATGAATAAGCTAAGGCTCAATCAGAAATGGCAGTCTCAGACCACAGTACTCTCCAATGAATTTATTGATCAGAAGATGATTAGTGCGGACGGAGAATTTGTAAAAATATACATTCTGATCCTTAGCCTTTTGGGACGGGGGGAAGAAGTGACAAAAGACCGTATCGCGGATATTCTTGAGATAACAAGAAAGGACGTCGAGAGAGCAATCCGTTATTGGGAAAAAGAGGGAGTCCTTCAGTGGGATTCAGAAGGCATGTCTGAGCATCAGACTGCAGAAAAAAAGAGTGAGCCAGTCACAGATCACCATTCCGCTCCTCCTGCTCGAACCGTACCAGGCAAACAGAATCTATCTCCAGTTGAGATGAGAAACAGCATTGCCGACAAGAATCTTGATCAGATTCTCTACGTAGTTGAGACGTATTTTGGAAGACCGCTCACAGCAGCGGATATTCAGAGTCTGGTTTATATCCGTGTCGGGCTTGGCTTCAGTGAAGACCTTCTGGAGTATCTGATTGAATATTGCGCCACAAGGCAGAAATTCAGTATGCGTTATGCAGAGACAACAGCAATCAACTGGTATCGAGAGTCGATAGATACTGTAGAGAAAGCTAAAATACAGACAGCCTCCTACGTTGACAATGTCTTCCCGATCATGAAGGCATTTGGTCTGGATAGAAAACCTGGAGAGGCAGAACTTAATTTTATTAAGAGCTGGAATCAGATGGGTATGGATTCAGAACTTCTGGTGGAGGCGTGCAGCCGCTCTCTGCTGAAGACTCATGAGCCGTCCTTCAATTATGCCAACAAGATTCTTACCACCTGGCAGAAGGAAGGTGTGAGAACAATGAGAGACGTTAAGAGGAATGATGCGGACCATAGGGCGAAACAGGAATCACAGGAGAAGAAAGAAGCCCCGAAGGGTAATCGATATTCGCAGACAGGTTCTGGAAGCCGAAATGGTCAGGGCAGCGGGGCGAAAAGCAATTCTTTCCATAACTTTGAAGAACGTGATTATGATTACAATAGCATTGAGGCACAGCTTTATGCAAAAAAGAGGAGGCAGCAGTAGATGTCACTGACTACCACACAGTATCAGCAGATTATGCATCAATATGATCTGCTTAGGCAGAGTCATTATCGAAAAGAGCAGGCTCGAAGGGCAGAGGTTTATGAGAAGATTCCTGAGATTCAGGAGATTGATCAGAAGATCGCTCATATTTCTGTGGAGAGAGCAAAATACAGGATTCGTCATCAGGGTAAAGATCAGGGCACTTCTTTAAAAGAAGAGATTTATGATCTCTCCATGCAGAAGATAGATTATCTGGTGCGGCATGGGTATCCGGCATATTATCTGGATCCAATCTACACCTGCAAGGACTGTCAGGATACAGGATATATTGGAACGAAGAAATGTCACTGCTTTATCGACCGGGAAAAAGAACTCTTTTTGGAAGATTCCAATTTAAAAGAGCAGCTGAAAGAGATTAATTTTAATACATTTCATCTGGACTATTATTCCGCAGAGCCATGCCAAGATGGAAGGCCTTCCCCTAGAGATAACATGCGGGCAATCTTAAGAGAGTGTCAGGATTTTATTCAGAACTTTCAAACCAAACCAGGGCAGAATCTTCTGATTAACGGAAGTACTGGAGTTGGAAAAACTTTTTTAAGTATCTGCATTGCCGGTAAAATTATTGACCAGGGTCATAGTGTAATCTATATGAGCAGCCAGGAATTATTTGAGAGACTGGCGGACTACACCTTCCGTCGTGAGAAGGAGGAAGAAGTATTAACCGATGATATCATTAACGTAGATCTTCTGATTATCGATGATTTGGGAACAGAGATGAATAATGCATTCATCAATTCCCAGCTCTTCCAGTGTGTCAACGACAGGATGATCAGAAAGAAGTCTGTTATCATTAACACCAACCTCTCACTGGAAGCAATCACAAAGCGCTATACAGGACGAGTTACATCGAGGTTAATCGAAACATATAATCCGCTCAATATTTATGGGGAAGATATTCGCATGAAAAAGGCGTTGATGAACTAAAGTACCTTGACTTCCTTCGAAGTGAATGATATAAAGTAAATGCATTAATATGAAAAAATACATTGAATTAACACAAATATTACCGTGTTGATATGATAATGGACACCTATTAAGTTCTAGTTCTATAAAAGGAGAGAAACAGATGAAGCCAGATGATAGTAAGTTTAACACAGCACCCCTTGGCAAACTTGGAATTATTGTTCATCCAAGCTGCGCAGAATTAGGAGCAAAGATCGACAAGTATATTGTAAATTGGCGTAAAGAGAGAGCTGAGGAGCATAAAGAAGATCATCGTTTCAGTGATTTAAGTCAGGAGACTTACATTATTGACTGTGCATGCTCTAGATTCGGAACAGGAGAGGCAAAGGCGTTGATTTCAAGCTCTGTCAGAGGAGTTGACCTCTATATCCTGGCAGATGTCCTGAACTACAGCTTAAAGTATACAGTATGTGGTCACGAGAATCACTATTCTCCAGATGATATCTATGCTGATATCAAGCGTATCATCGGAGCTGCTTCTGGTAAGCCAAAGAGCATCACCGTTATTATGCCATTCCTCTATGAGAGCAGACAGCACAGAAGAAGTTCAAGAGAGTCCTTAGACTGCGCATTCGCTCTTCAGGAACTTGTAAACATGGGAGTTGATAATATCCTGACATTCGATGCACATGACCCACGTGTTCAGAATGCGATTCCTCTGGGTGGATTTGATAACATTATGCCAACATACCAGTTCATCAAATCACTTCTTCACACAACACCAGACCTTGAGATTGACAGCGATCACCTGATGGTAATCAGCCCAGATGAGGGTGCTATGCAGAGAGCAATCTACTTCTCCAGCGTGCTTGGTGTAGATATCGGAATGTTCTATAAGAGAAGAGATTATTCTAAGGTAGTTGATGGACGTAACCCAATCGTAGCTCACGAGTTCTTAGGAGATTCCGTTGAGGGTAAGGATGTACTTATCATCGATGATATGATTTCTTCTGGAGAGTCTATGCTTGATGTTGCAAGAGAGTTAAAGCGCAGAGGAGCACGCAGAGTATTCTGTATCGCAACCTTTGGTATGTTCACCAATGGACTGGGTTCATTCGACAAGGCATCCAAGGAAGGTCTCATCTACAAAGTAATTACTACAAATAGTACTTACCAGACACCAGAGCTTCTTGAGCGTGAGTGGTATATAAATTGTGACGTATCCAAATATGTTGCACTTCTGATTGATTCCCTGAATCATGAGGCATCCATCAGTTCTATCCTGGATCCACATGACCGTATCCAGAAGAGATTAGAGGAGTACAAGAAGTACCACACGATCATTGAGGATAACAACAACTAAGAAGAGTTAAAGCTTACATAGATAAAGCTTACATAGATAAAGCTTACATAAACATAAAAAGGGGCCGTTGCATTAATGAGGTTTTTCATTGATGCAGCGGTCCTTTTCTCATCCATAATACGCTCAAAAATCATCAAGCTTCTTTCAGCTCATACAGGTGATGAACAGATTTTTCTTTGTGATGGACGAAGCCTCTGGTGTCAAGCAACCCTGACAAAAAATTTTTAACCCTTGCTGATGTTTTTAGTTGAATTTCAAAAATGTCTGTTCGATATTAACTCCGTTCAGCGCCCAAATCGGGGCATGGTATAGCAGGGCGAATATGTGGTCTCCTGGAATCTTCAGCGATTGACTCACGATTTTGGTGAATCCTTCTAAGGCATCCTCGATGTAAGAAGGTCCTACGTGTTCTAAGACTTCCGGTACTAGGGAGAATTCTATGGTGGCGCAAGGTTCTTCCGGTGAATTCCCGTACATGATGTCGGCCTCACCCACAAAGTCTGCCATCAGATAGTCACCGTTCTCATAGGGGATAGCGGAGATGACCTTCTTCATGGATTCGAACATCTCCAGTTTCTTCTGCTTTGATA
>JAXJRI010000230.1:0-2081 GCA_036310685.1 Lachnospiraceae bacterium
TATCCTGTCTTCCAATAATTTCATAGGGAAACTCCTCTCAACTTTTTTCGTACCTTTTCATCTATTCTAGATTAATTTCTCTTCATCGTCAATCAATACATACACAAAAAAGCAAAACTCTACACATTCATAGAGTTTTGCTTTTTATTACTATCTTACGTTCTGTCTCTTAGCTATTTCGCGTAATCTACAGCTCGTGATTCACGAATGACACTTACTTTAATCTGACCTGGATAATCAAGCTCATTCTCAATCTGCTTAGAAATATCTCTTGCAAGCAATACCATATCAGAATCGCTAACCTGCTCAGGAACTACCATTATTCGAATCTCACGACCCGCCTGAATAGCAAAGGATTTGTCAACGCCCTTAAAGCCGTTTGAGATATCTTCTAACTGTTTTAATCTAGTTGTGTACGTCTCAAGAGTCTCACGTCTTGCTCCTGGGCGAGCAGCGGAAATAGTATCTGCTGCCTGAACCAGACAGGCAATAAGACTCGTAGGCTCTGTGTCACCATGATGAGAAGCAACAGCATTGATGACAATCGACGGCTCTTTGTATCTCTTACAAAGATCAACACCGATAGATACATGAGATCCTTCCATCTCATGATCGACAGACTTACCAATATCATGGAGTAATCCTGCTCTCTTAGCCATGCGAATATCCTCACCGATCTCTCCAGCGAGAAGTCCTGACAGCTGAGCAACCTCAATAGAATGTTTTAAGGCATTCTGTCCGTAGCTGGTACGATACTTCATCTTACCGAGCAGACGAACCAGTTCAGGTCTGATACCATGAACTCCTGCCTCAATTAAGGCAGATTCTCCAGCTTCCTTGATGATCTGTTCTACCTCGCCTTTGGCTTTCTCTACCATCTCCTCGATTCTTGCCGGATGAATTCGTCCATCCACGATCAGCTTCTCAAGTGCGATTCTTGCCACCTCACGGCGGATTGGATCAAAACTTGATAAGATTACCGCTTCCGGAGTATCATCGATGATCAGATCGACACCTGTTAAGGTCTCTAAAGTTCTGATATTACGACCCTCACGGCCGATAATTCTTCCCTTCATCTCATCATTAGGCAGCTGAACCAGAGAAATCGTAGTTTCAGCCACATGGTCTGCTGCACATTTCTGAATGGCAGTGACAACATACTCTTTGGCTTTCTTTGTGGCTTCTTCTTTGGCTCGGGCTTCTTCTTCCTTCACCATGACAGCCATGTCTCGTTTCACATCATCTCGTACAGTTTTTAAAAGATAATCCTTCGCTTGTTCAGAGGTTAATCCGGAAATTCTTTCCAGTTCCTGCAGACGTTTTGCGTGAAGTTCCTCAACCTTAGCTTTCTGCTTGTCAAGTGAACTCTCCTTCTTTGTGAGAGACTGCTCTCTTCTCTCGAGAGTGTCAGCCTTACGGTCAATCGCTTCCTCTTTGTTGAGAACTCGTTTCTCATATCTGGAGACTTCCGCTCTACGCTCTCTGGTCTCTTTCTCAAGCTCATTCTTAGTCTTGATGGATTCTTCCTTCGCCTCAAGCAGCGCCTCTCTCTTAGTTGATTCAGCAGCCTTGACAGCGTCGTCAATAATCTTACGTGCTTTATCTTCTGCACTTCCAATCCTTGCCTCAGAAACTTTCTTACGGTAAGCGGTTGTACACACAGAGGAAATTGCAGCAACCAGAACAGCGACAATTACAGCAATCACTACAGTCATATCTACAGGAGCACCTCCTTTATTAAATTTTCATACATACCACACAGATAAAAAAAGATTAGTATCTCACTTATATTTCTATCGTAGTCTATCAGTCATTGTTATTCTGACTAACTTTTCCACATTTATTAGAGTAATATATGTGTAATTGTTACAGACAATTCTTATTTATGTATATGTACAACAGATAAATTTTATACTTTATCTATCTAATTGTCAAGTGGGGAATACTTGATCTAAGCCTTCTTTATAAGCCAAAAATGATAATGTCCTGGTAAAGCAAAAATGAAAATGTCCCGAATGTGTTATAATAATCTCTATTCGGGGGTGATGAATTATCAGGAGAATAGAACTTACTATGAAGGA
>JAXJRI010000231.1:0-1562 GCA_036310685.1 Lachnospiraceae bacterium
ATCGAGAGCATCCCTGATATTTTCGAGAAGGAAGGTCGTGAGATATATAATAAGCGCAACCTCATCAAGGTGCTAACAGCACCAGATGGAACACAGGTTAACGTAAAGCGCTTTCATATACCACATGGTCTCAACAAATTCATCTATTCTTGGAATATCAGGAAGCCAAAAGGTCAACGAGCATTCGAATATCCTATGATTCTGAAAAGAAAAGGTATAAATACTCCTGAACCTTTAGCCCTCATAGAAGATCGTAACTTTCTGAATCTCTTAGGATATAGCTATCTTATTACCATCCAGTGTGACTATGGTCATACCCTCTATGAGATGGCAGATGCTAAGCCAAAAGAATATCAATACGTGGCAAAAGCTTTAGCCCATTTCGCTGCAGACATTCATCTGCATGAAATCCTCCATAAAGACTTTACGCCAGGCAATATTCTCTGGAAACAAGATAACGAAGGCTTCCATTTCATGTTGGTAGATATCAACAGAATGGAATTCGGACCTGTAAGCGAGAAGAAAGGGCTGTATAATCTTAGAAGATTCTGGGGACCTAAGGAATTCACCCGTATTCTGGTTAGCGAATACGCCTTGCTACGCAACATAGATACCGACGAGGCTGTAGCCTATGTAATGAAAGTACGAGCTAAGTTTTGGACTAAATATGGAAAAAAGCATGATATTCCATTTCAGTTAGAATTATAGTTCAAATTCATCTTTGTACATCTCACTTCAAAACTATCGAATATGGAACAAAAAAGACTCTGTTATATCAGCCGCAACTATTATAATCTGACAAGTGCCGGCAATAAAGCAAAAACAGACAACGAGGATACGCTTGCAGAAATGGGAGCCATCAATCTTGGCTTACCCCGCACAATCAGGAACAGTAAGATATTGGCTTTCTTCCTAGACCTGATAGGCATCATCCGTGCCTGTATCTTACTCCAGAAAGACGATGTGCTGTTCTTGCAATATCCTGTAAAGAAGTACTTTTCATTTCTCTGTCATGTAGCCCATCTGAAAGGAGCCAAGACGGTTTCGCTGATTCACGACCTTGGTTCTTTCCGCAGAAAGAAGCTCACCATCCAGAAGGAGATTAACCGTCTTTCGAATAGCGACTACATCATTGCATCAAACGAGAAGATGAAAGGATGGCTCGAAGAGCATGGGTTACAGAAGCCAGTTGGTGCCCTGGGCTTATTCGACTATCGTTCTGCATCAAGATGCTCGGAAGAGGTAACAGAAAGAGAACAGGTAAAGGTGGTTTATGCCGGAGCCTTGAGCATGAAGAAGAATTCATTCCTGGTAGAACTTTCAAAAACATTGAACCATTGGCAATTACTGGTTTGTGGAAACAAAGAAGGACTACAGGGCTTGCAAAATAATCCTCAGATTACCTATCAGGGCTTTGTACCATCAGAGGAGTTTATCAAGCATATAGATGCCGACTTCGGACTGGTATGGGATGGCAATTCTCTTGATGGCTGCTCGGGAGAATATGGTCAATACCTGAAATGGAATTCTCCTCATAAGGTATCCTTCTACCTCCGTGCCGG
>JAXJRI010000232.1:0-4743 GCA_036310685.1 Lachnospiraceae bacterium
ATATTAACTTACTCGTATCTACAGTGCAAATGTTTGAAATAATTCAGGACATTTTCATTTTTGCTTGACAGTGGGGAATACTTGATCTAAGCCTTCTTTTATGACATCACTCTGATACCCTTTTCGGGCAAAATGCTGATATGTCTTATTCTTGGCAGCGCGATCTAATTCTGAAAACCTGCGGACATATTTCTCAATTAAAGGGATTAAATCCTGACTGCTCTGTCCATCTTCCTCCTCAAATATACGGTCAAGAACTTCCTGACTGATGCCCTTTCTTCTTAAGTCAAAACGAATCTGACGGAAACTCTTCTTGTCCTTTTTTGAATAAATATAATCCCTGACGTAGCGCTCATCATCGATATAATGATGTTCCCTCATAAAATAAAGAGCATCTTCGATGGACGCATAGTCGTATTGATTCTTCTCTAACTGTTCTCTCAGCTGTGACTCTGTCCGGTCCCTCTTAGCAAGAATGCCAAGGGCTCTCTTCTTAGCCCTTGGCACTACCAGCGTAAGACGGATCTTTTCAAAGTCTTCCTCTGAGATTTCTGCATCTTTCTTCAACTTCGACTTCTTAATCTCACCGGGATAGAGGTAGATACCTTCCTCAAAACCCGGATCTCCATGGCAGACAAAATACTTTCTGCCATTTGTCTTACGAATATCAATCTTATAATTCATCGCTGTCTTTCTCTACGGTTTCCTCTCTGCCAGCGTCTGCAGCCTGCTGAGCAGAATACTCGTCTGCTGGAAGATGATAATGTTCACGAATCTTATTCTCAACTTCAGCCATAACTTCTGGATGCTCTTTTAAGTAAGCCTTAGCATTCTCGCGGCCCTGGCCAATCTTCTCTCCCTTGTAGGAGTACCATGCTCCACTCTTACCAATCTCATCAATCTTGACACCAAGATCGATAATATCTCCCTCTCTGGAGATACCCTGACCAAACATGATATCAAACTCAGCCTGCTTAAATGGCGGTGCGACCTTGT
This sequence comes from Lachnospiraceae bacterium, assembly GCA_036310685.1. GTDB lineage: Bacteria > Bacillota > Clostridia > Lachnospirales > Lachnospiraceae > Anaerobutyricum. Next base: position 997 of record JAXJRI010000232.1, read on the forward strand.
TCTTAACAATCTTGACACGTGTATGGTTACCGATAATCTCACCGGACTGCTTGATGGACTCTACACGGCGTACATCCATGCGGACAGAAGCATAGAACTTCAATGCACGTCCACCTGTTGTTGTCTCTGGATTACCGAACATAACACCAACTTTCTCACGAAGCTGATTGATAAACACTACAACACAGTTAGACTTATCTATAACACCTGTGAGCTTTCTCATCGCCTTTGACATCAGTCTGGCATGAAGTCCTACCTGGAGATCATCCATATCTCCCTCAATCTCTGCCTTTGGAACTAAGGCCGCTACTGAGTCAATAACGACGATATCTAACGCACCAGAGCGAATCATCGTCTCCGCGATCTCAAGAGCCTGCTCACCATTGTCCGGCTGAGAGATGTAAAGATTCTCGATATCTACTCCAATATTCTTAGCGTAAGCGGGATCCAGTGCATGCTCTGCATCAATAAATCCAGCGATACCATTCCTCTTCTGTGCCTCAGCAATCATATGAAGAGCGACTGTTGTCTTACCACTGGACTCAGGTCCATAGATCTCAATAATTCTTCCTCTAGGAACACCGCCGACACCAAGAGCTACGTCCAGGCTGATAGAGCCTGTAGGAATCGCCTGAATATCAAGGTTTGCGCTGGAATCTCCCAGCTTCATGATTGATCCGCGACCGAAGTTCTTCTCAATCGCTGCGACCGCATTATTAAGTGCAATCAGCTTATCTTCTCTATTCACATCTATATCTTTCTTTGCCATGATGATTACCCTTCCCTTATCTTATTAATCTAACGGCGCAAGTGGCACCAATAACCGCTATGTTCTTACGAACTATCTTCGTATCCTCCGAACACCTGGTCTGTGAGATGATTATAGCACGTTTGTCATCATAAAACAAGCGTTCGGGAAAATTTGTTCGAATTATTTGTTCCCGCGCGGAACAATATCCGAAAGTTCTTGCCTATATTTTAGCATATATGCCATATATTTACAATATATTTGTGGCGTCTCCTTAGCGATTATCCACCTTTTCCGGGTAGAGATCATGATTCTCTAATCTATGTCTGGCAACTTCCTCCCACCTTGTGCCTTCTTTTCCATAGTTTGCATAAGGATCAATGGAGATTCCCCCTCTTGGTGTGAATTTGCCCCAGACTTCAATATATTTTGGATCCATCAGCTTAATCAGATCTTCCATGATAATATTGACACAGTCCTCATGGAAATCTCCATGGTTACGGAAGCTAAAAAGATAAAGCTTCAATGACTTACTCTCAACCATCTTTACATTCGGTACGTAAGAGATATAGATGGTCGCAAAATCTGGCTGTCCCGTCATTGGGCAGAGACTGGTGAACTCTGGACAATTGAATTTCACAAAATAGTCGTGTCCCTGATGTTTGTTAATAAAGGTCTGTAATATGTTTGGGTCGTAATCTGTCGGATACTTGGTCCCCTGATTACCGAGGAGTGTTACTCCCTCTAATTCTTCTTTGCTTCTTCCTGTCACAATCTTCCTCCTGATAACTTCATATTCTTCTAGCTTTCAGCCTTCCTCTGCCCTAAAACTGCTCTGGATTATGGTTGACATAGGATGTAAAGTGATAAATCAGACTGAAGAATGTACACTCCTCGCTTTCCATCACCTGCTCCCAGCCTTCCATCTGGTCTAGATTAGGCATCCAGGTATCTGCATCATAGCTGTAATCAATCTTTGTCACATAAGCCTTGTCACAATAAGGCAGGAGCATGCGGTAGATACTCTCTCCGCCGATCACGCAGATCTTATTCCTATCATATCTCTTTAATTCTTCTAGAAGTTCTTCCTTACTGTGAACGACAATGGCCCCTCTGCCGTCATAATCTTTCTGAGAAGTAAGAACAATATTGATTCGGTCTGGAAGAGGTCTCCCGCCAGGAAAGCTCTCTAAGGTCTTTCGTCCCATCACGACAACGTTTCCAACCGTAAGTTTACGGAAAAACTGCATATCCTCAGGGATATTAACTAACAGTGCTCCGTCTTTTCCAATAGCCCAATTATTATCTGCTGCTACTACAATCTGCATTTTCGCTGCATCCTCCACTCTATTCATCTTTCCAATTATACTGCGATTGGAATGTTTTTAATCTGCTCTCCATACTGATAATCCTGCACAATCAGATCATCTGTCGTAAAATCATAGAAATTCTTCACTTCTGGATTTAGAGTTACTTTAGGTGCCGAATATTCTTTTCGATCTAAGAGAGTCTTAATCATCGGCACGTGACGGTCATAAATATGAGCATCTGCAATCACATGGATCAGTCTTCCTGGAATCATGCCACTAACCTGGGCAACCATCATCAGTAAGATTGCATACTGACTTACGTTCCAGGCATTGGCTGCAAGTACATCCTGGCTTCTCTGATTCAAGATAGCATTCAGTACCATCTGTCCATTCTCCTCTGTGACATTATAAGTCATGGAATAAGCACAAGGATCTAAGGCACCGCCCTCCAGATAATCAAACTGGTATAAATTCGTCATAATTCTTCGCGAATATGGCTGCTCCTTAAGCTGAGTCAGCACATAATCCATCTGATCAATCATCCCTCCCTTATATGGGAACTTATGGCCGATGGTCCATCCATAACAGGTTCCGATGGTTCCGTCCTCCTGCTTCCACTCATCCCAAATGTGGGCATTGAGATCAGACAGACGATTGCTCTTCCTCTGATAAATCCATAAAATCTCATCCATGGCGGTTTTCAGTGCTACTCTTCTTAAAGTAATTGCCGGAAATTCCTTACGAAGATCATATTCATTAACCACACCAAAAGCTTTCAATGTGTAGGCTGGCGTTCCATCCTCCCAGTGGGGACGCACTTTCTGGCCTTCCGTTGTCACTCCGCTATTCAATATCGTGTTACAGGTCCTCTTAAATAATACGTCTGCATGACTCATATTCTACTCGCCCTCCCCTGGCTTTGTTACAATTCACGCAATATATCAATGCAGCGGTTATTATCTATTTCTCACTGGTTCCTATCTGAACCTACGCTCCGCCACTGTGCTGTTAGCTTCTTACGAGTAAAAATTTAAGCTAAGAAGCAACCGCACAATACGGCTCAGAGAGGAACCAGCTATCGAATAGATACATAAAGTATCGAAAGATATAATGCATGAACGTCTGTAAGTGTTCATCCTCTTGTTTACAAATTGATTTTCCTTGTAAAAAGTATTACAATATTAACTAAGTATATCTCTGGATTAATCTGTTCATCAAAATACGGATTGTATCCAAGAATTCGACAGAAAGGATCTTATATATGAAAAAGAATAATTTATTACTCACTTGTGCTGCACTGATCGGTCTCTGCCTGGCAGTTGCTGCTATACTTCACATTTTCAAGGACACTCCTGCCGTTAAAAAGCTTTTGAAATATTTATCAGGAAGTAAGGGAGAACCGACAGATGTCTATGATTCTTTCACTGTTCCTGAGGAGGAAGAGGAAGCTGCCCCTGAGAAACATGAGAAAACACATCGTGGCTACATCTCACTGTCCTTAAAATAATTCTATAGAAACTTGCGATGGCCAGAATCCAAATTTATGGATTCTGGCTTTTTTTGCCAAGCATACCATTGAAGATCCGATGCACTTCAGCTTGTTGCCTTAGCATGCAAAATGAACCGCCAGTGGCTGTCCATATTGTTATTACATTTATCATGAGCCACCTGACGCGGTTCACTTATATC
>JAXJRI010000233.1:0-6424 GCA_036310685.1 Lachnospiraceae bacterium
ATTTAAAGGAGAGGAACTTATGGAATCGAATTCAACAAAGCTGCGAGAAGATGATATGATCACCATTGACCTTGGTGAGCTGATTCGAGTGCTGCTCCATCGCTGGTGGGTCATTATCCTAACCATGATTGTTGCTGGTGGTGTGACATTTGGATATTTCAGCTTCTTAGTAACACCGCAGTATGCATCTACAGCCAAACTCTATGTCTTAAGCAAAAGCACATCACTGACAAACCTTGCCAATATTCAGGCATTCAATAGTTTGACATCTGATTATATGACAATCGTAAGTTCCAGACCTATCTATGATTCAGTTCAGAAAGAATTGAAACTGGATTATGATTACGATAAATTCACAACTAAGGTTACCGTCAATAACCCATCCGATACCCGTATTCTTGAGATCACGGGAACGGATCCCGATCCTAAGGAGGCGAAGCGTCTGGCGGATACTACCGCTGAGGTCGCTGCAAAATTTATCTCTGTTAAGATGGATCAGGAAGAGCCGAATCTGATTCAGAAGGGATATATTGACCAGAAACCGGTTAGTCCTAGTGTGGGCAAGAATACGGTCATTGGCGCTCTGATTGGCCTGCTTGCTTCTAGTGCTGTCATCATTGTACGTTATCTCATGAATGATAAGGTTGAGGTCCCTGAAGATCTTGAGAAGATCGGTCTGAATGTACTGGGAAGCCTTCCATATGAGGATAATGACAGCAGCAGAAGGAACGGTAAGAAGAAAGGTAAGGGAGGTAAGAAAGCATGAGTGAGTATTCTAAGATTATTCGCAATAAAGAGGACATGAACAGCAATACTATGGAAGAATCACTTCGTGCGGTTAGAACCAATATTAGATTCTGCGGAGATGATATCCGTGTGATCTGCTTTACCAGTGTTCTTCCAGATGAAGGTAAGAGTACAGTTGTTATGAAGCTTGCGGAATCTTTTGCGACAGCAGGAGACAAGGTACTGGTGATTGATACCGATATGCGTAAAGCTGTCCTTGTCGGACGTTATCGCTATCAGACTTCCGATGGAAAGAACATTATCGGCTTATCTCAGTATCTTTCCGGTCAGAATGAACTGAAAGAAGTAATTTATGATACAGAGAATCCGAATTTATCGATTCTTTTTGCAGGTCATAATGTTGCCAATGCGACAGAGCTGTTAGAGAAAGAATATTTCAAAAAGCTTCTTGAGACTGCGAGACAGGAATTCGATTATATTTTGCTTGACTGTGCACCAATGACAGCAGCTATCGATGCCGCGATCGTTGCGAAAGAGGCTGATGGAGCGATTCTTGTAATCGCTCAGGACAATGTCAATGCCAGAGCAGTCACAGACAGCAAGAATCAGCTGGAGGCTTCCGGAGTCAGAATCCTGGGAGCCATCATGAATAAAGTGAAGATGCAGAAGAGCAGCTATTATGGTAATTACTATGGTAATTATTATGGCAGCTACTATGGCAATTACGGATCTAAGAAGAAATAAGGAGGAAGGCTCCTGTGGGAAAAGACAGACGACCAGTAATCATTACAGGAATTATAGTGTTATTAGTGGCAGTATGCGCTCTGTTATACTTTACAGGAATACTTCCAAAGTTTGGCAATTCCAATCAGTCATCGGCCGAGGGAACGACCGCCGAGAGCTGGGAAGATTGGGATGATGGTCTAAAGCTAAAGATTGGCAAGAAGACTTATCTAAGCAATGATAATATCAAAGCTTATCTGTTGATGGGTACCGATCATTCCGGCAATGAGAATGAGACCGATCCAAAGAAGTATTCCGGCAACATGGCAGATTTCCTTATGGTTGCCATTATCAATAAGACTCAGAGGACATATGGTTTCTTGGAGCTAAACCGGGATACCATGACTCGTGTCAAATTGATTGACGAGAAGGGAGAGGGAGATGCTACCACAAAGTGCCAGCTTTGTATCGCTCATTCCTACGGTGGAACGAAGGAGATGAGCGCAGAGAACCAGGTAGAGGCTGTCTCATATCTTTTAGGCAAGTTCCCGATAGATGGATATTATGAGATTAACATGTCTCATATTGGAGAGATTAATCATGCGGTTGGAGGTGTGACCATAACGATGGAGGATGATCTCTCTAATGTGGATCCTGCTCTGAAGAAGGGAGCAACCGTAACGCTCTCTGACAAGCAGGCAGATACTTATCTTCATGTTCGTATGAATGTAGATGACGGAGAGAATACCTCTCGCATGAGAAGACAGGAGAATTATCTGAGGGCTCTTTTTGCGCAGCTGGGACAGAAGGCTGAGAAGGATTCAGATGCTGGTAAGAAGATCTTTACCACTCTGCAGCAGTACAGTACGACAAATCTGACAGGAGACGATATCGGGGAGATTCAGGATGCTACAAAGTCCTCCGAGAATCTCGATATCATCACTCCAGATGGAGAGAAAAAAGAGGGGAAGAGTCTTACGGATGGTCTGGTCCATGCTCAGTTCTATATGGACAAGGATTCCCTTGCAGAATGTCTGACCAAGCTTTGTAACTTACGAGAGGCAGATTAAGAATATCTGTCCTGGAAGCTGGCAGCCGAAGGGACATAAATATTTTATCTCAAGAAAGGGGGTGCAATCACCAATGAGAAGTTTTACAAAAAAACTGGTTGCTTTCTGTTTGGCAGGAGCAATGGCTTTCACTAGTCTTACAGCATTCGCTGCAACTAGCCCAACATCTGAAACAAAGGCACAGCCTGAGAATCAGGAGAAGGTCGCTAGTGACGCTAAAGATGCTTACTACAAGACAAAGACTAATGGACATGCAGCTGTCAAGGCAGTAGCAAAATCCAAAGCTAAGACTGTTGTAGTACCAGCTAAGACTACAGTCAAGGGCGTTGAGTACACAGTTGTTTCTATTAAGCCTTACGCTTTTAAGAACACAAAGAGTGTTACTACAATCGTTCTTCCTAAGACCATCAAGTGGGTACATGCTAAGGCTTTCGCTAAGACTAAGAAGTTAAAAACTATTAAAGTCAAAGCTACTAAGAAGATCAATTGGTCTAAGAAGTCATTCAAGGGCGTCAAGAGCAGCAAGATTTCTATCAAGTTCTCTAAGAAGATGTCTAAGAAAGTCTTAAAAGCTAACCTTAAGAAGCTCAAAAAAGCTGGATTTAAGGGTAAGGTATACTGGGGAAAGAAGAAAGTTAAATAAATTTTCTTGATTTTCCAGGGAACCGTATCCCCAGAAGATGATAGAATCTTCTGGGGATTTCTTTTTTAACATTTAGGAGTGGTGATATATGAGAGATGGAATGATTTATCCAACTGGCTCTCCTATGGCAGACCGGAGGAATATCCAGAGAGCACTCGATAAAGCGAAGAGAAATCCATCTGGCAGGATGCACGAGGTGCGTCTTGCATCAGGACATTTTTACATTGACCGCTGTCTTGTGGTGTATTCTAACACCCATCTTATTCTGCAAAAAGATACTATAATACAGAGGAAAGATCAGTACAGGATTCTATTAAAGAGTGATACAGACCATGTCAGCGGAGGATACCGACATGCCAAGCATATCATCATAGAGGGCGGTATCTGGGATGGAAATGCCGTAGACACTGTAAAGTACCGCAAACTCATCAAGTTCTCCCATGCAGAAAGTATTACCTTTAAGAACGCACGGATTCAGCATGTGACAGGGAAGCATGTGATGACATTTGCCGGGGTGAAGGGAGTTCATGTAGAAAATGTAACTTTCACAGATTATATCGGCTTAGATCTCTCTGAGAGAAAAAGAGAGAATGCAGAACTTCTTCACATTGATGGGATTTCGACCGATGGGGTCTCAGAGCCAGGAGAGACACCATATGATGAGACACCATGTACTGATGTCCATATCTTAAACTGTGTCTTTGATGGAGGCTGCTGTGGAATCGGAAGTCATTATAAGCCTTTTCAGGAAATCGGTCATGGATTTGAAGTGAGAGGGTGTCAGTTTAGAAATCTTTCTTATACGGCCATTGATATCTTCCATTTTCGCGAGGTTCAAATTGAAAAGAACACTTTCGAAAATTGCAATAATTTCTTTCGTTTTATGATACAAGGGGTTTCTGGGAGGGAAAAAACATCGAATTACAGAAAGAATTTGATAAGATAAATTGAAGAATATAGGACTGATAGTGGAAGGAATTGATAGGTTTCTTCCTTTTTTTGTCCCGATTTTAGATAGCATTGACGGAATAATACTCATCATATTGTATAATTATAAGTACAAACTATCAGATAAATCAAAAAGACATATTGAAAGTTGTCAAAACTGCACAAATCATTAAAATTTTTTTACGGTTTTATGTCTATTTATACTTGACAAATTGGTAGTACCAAATTAAAATTAAGACAAATAAATATCTTTTATAGATGAAATAATTGAAGATTGTGGATTGTGTTCATGAGGCCTCTGAGATGTCTGCAGTCGGATAGGAATCATTGATAAAGGATTTTGTTTTGGCAAGAAGAACGGAAACGTTGTTCCCAACATTACAAACATTACAAAAGGACGATAGGAGAGAAATTATGTTATTTGTAAAATTTATTCTCGGCTTGATCCCAATTATTTGGCTGATCATCGCACTTAGTGGATTAAAGATGCCTGGTTATAAGGCATGTAGTATCGCAATCGTCTTTGCAGGCGTTGTTGCAATTGCATTTAAGCATATGAGACCTATTGATGCTGGTACTGCTATTATTGAGGGTGCATTAACAGCATTATGGCCAATTATCTTAGTAATTATCGCAGCACTCTTCACGTACAATATTACACTGGAGACAGGTGCTATGGATAAGATCAAAGGTATGTTAGCAAGCGTGTCTGAAGACAAACGTGTTCTTGGCTTAATCATCGGCTGGGGATTCGGTTGCTTCATGGAAGGTATGGCTGGTTTCGGTACTGCCGTAGCTATCCCAGCTTCCATTCTTATTGCACTTGGATTTGATGCAGTTCCTACTGTTGTAGCTCTTCTGATTGTAAACTCTACACCTACTGCTTTCGGTTCTGTTGGTGTACCTACTACATCAATGGCAGCAGCTACAGGAATTGATGCAGTTAAGCTTTCTGCAGCAACTGGTCGTATCGAGCTCCTTCTTATGTTCTTATCTCCATTCTTCCTGGTATTCGTTATCGGTGGCGGAATGAAAGCATTAAAGGGCAAGATTCTTCCAATCACATTAATTTCATCTTTAGCATTTGTAGTTCCTAACTTTATTATCGCTAATGTTGTTGGACCAGAGCTTCCTAACATCATCGGATCTATCTTATCTATGATTATTACTATCTTAGTTGCTCTGAAGTCAAAAGACAGCGAAGTTCCAGAAGAGTACAAGGTACAGGGCGGAGACAAGAACTTCTCCATCACAACTGGTGAGGGAGTTAAGGCATGGAGCCCATTCATCCTTATCTTCATCCTTCTTCTCTTCACATCTAAACTGTTCCCAGCAATCAATACACCATTATCATCCATCAGCTCTTCTGTAACGCTCTACTCAGGCGAGGGTGCTGCACCTAACAGCTTCACATGGATCAACACTCCTGGTGTATGGATCATCATCGCTGGTATCATCGGTGGTTTAATCCAGGGCGCAGGACTTGGAAAGATTTTAGGTGTTTTTGGTACGACTATTAAGAACAATGTTAAAACTATTATCACAATCTGTGCTGTCCTTGCAACAGCTAAGATTATGGTTCATTCCGGAATGACAACAGATGTTGCCGATGCATTAGTAACTGTAACTAAGAAGACCTATCCATTCTTCGCTCCTTGGGTTGGTGTACTTGGTGCATTCGTAACAGGTTCTGGAACAAACACAAACGTATTATTCGGACCTCTGCAGCAGGCAGCAGCTCAGCAGCTCCATCTTCCAGAAGAATGGCTCTGCTCCGCTAACGCTCTTGGTGGTGGTGTTGGTAAGATGATTTCTCCATCTAACTTAGCTCTTTCTTGTGCAGCTGCTGGATTAGCAGGACGTGAGAGTGAGGTTATGGGTAAAGTTATGAAATACTGCGTTATCTTCGCCGTTGTTGGTGGTATCGTTTGTATCGTAGGAAGTATTTTATAATTCTTATCTGAATAATAACTATCTGATCTAGCCTCAGATCAGAAATTATCATTAGGAGCCCTGGGCTTTTGCCCGGGGTTCTTTTTTCATTAGCATGTAAGTGAAGTGCCAGGGACCTTTCGTTTGCTGCCAAGAATGCAAAAGGAACGTTACTGTCTGTTCATGCATGAACCGTAACAAGTGAACCTCTTGTATTGAGATTGACAAACTCTTGACTTTTCAATATATGATAGTTATACTCTTTATATAAGTGAAAACACAAAGAACCGGAGGAGCTCGCTTGAGCGGGCTGAGAATCGACTGATCTGTCGTGACTCCTGACCTGATTTGGATAATGCCA
>JAXJRI010000234.1:0-16343 GCA_036310685.1 Lachnospiraceae bacterium
ATCTTATTGCCTCGTTCGAGGTAGATTCTCTTTTCCCAACTGACATTACTTTTACACTATCTAAAACATACATTAATATTGATTATTTCTTCCAAAAATAGTATACTCTTCACTAGAATCTCGCGAAAGGAGTATCATTAATGAGAGGAACAATCTATCTGGAAGATGGAACAGTGTACAAAGGCAAGGGCTTCGGTTATGAAGGAACAAAAGTCGGGGAGCTTGTATTTAACACAGCGATGACGGGTTATCAGAAGACACTGACAGACCCTTCATATAGCGAACAGATCATCACGATGACTTATCCGCTGATTGGAAACTATGGTGTCAATAATGTGGATAATGAGTCGGAGAAGATTCATGCGTTTGGACTTGTTGTCAGGGATGTATGTTTTCATCCGTCGAATTGGAACTATGAGAAGACGATTGATGAATGGCTCAAGGAACAGAAGGTTCCAGGAGTCTATGACGTGGACACCCGTGAGATCACCAGAAAGATCCGTAATGGCGGAAGTATGAAGTGTGTGATCAGCACGGAGAATTATTCCCCAGCTCAGCTGAAGGAGATCTGTGATAAGGCAGAGCTTCGCAACGATCAGATGAAGAGGGCAGGAACAGATAAGATTGTCGAGTGGAAAGCTGAAGATAGCAAATATCACGTGGCAGTTCTTGATCTTGGCGTAAAGAGAAGTATTTTAAAAGAGCTGCATGACCGTGGATGTGATCTTACAATCTATCCATATGGTACCAAGGCGAGAATTATTCTGGCTGCCAAGCCAGATGGTGTCTTTATCACAAATGGCCCTGGAGATCCGGAGGCGGCTGCTGAAGAGATTCTTATCACAGAGAAGCTGATCACCAACTCCAGCTACGGACCGAATCAGATGCCAATCATGGGAATCTGCATGGGACATCAGATGATCGCCCTAGCCTGTGGTGGAAAGACTTATAAATTAAAGTATGGTCACAGAGGATGCAACCACGGAGTCTTTGACAAGAAGACGGGAAGAAGTTATATCACTTCCCAGAACCATGGATATGCTGTTGATGCCAACAGTATCATCTTAAAGGGACTGGATGTGACCCACTTAAATCTGAATGATGGCACCGTTGAGGGCATGGAGCATTACAGCAAGCCGATCTTCTCCGTTCAGTTCCATCCGGAATCCAATCCGGGACCGAACGATACGGGGTACCTGTTTGATAAGTTTATTGACCTGATGAAAGGAGGCAGACTGTAATGCCTAGAGATTTTACGTTAAACAAAGTTATGATCATCGGTTCTGGTCCTATCGTGATTGGACAGGCAGCAGAGTTCGACTATGCTGGAACTCAGGCTTGTAAAGCTATTGGGGAGGAAGGAATCGAGACCGTTCTTGTCAATAGTAACCCTGCAACTATCATGACAGATCAGGGCATTGCTGACAAAGTATATTTGGAGCCTCTGACAGAGGAGGCAGTCACTAAGATTATCGAGAAAGAACGACCGGACGGGGTCTTGGCTGGCTTTGGAGGTCAGACAGGTCTGAACCTGGGTATGGAGCTCGATGAGAAGGGTGTCTTTAAGAAATACGGCGTGAAACTTCTCGGTGTCAATAAAGAGAGTATTGAGAAAGCGGAAGACCGTGAGGAATTTAAGAACCTGATGAAGGAGATTGGGGAGCCGATTCCGTCGAGTGCGATTGCTACTTCCTATGAGGAGTGTAAAGCATTTGTTGATAAGGCTGGATATCCTGTTATCATCAGACCTGCCTATACTTTAGGAGGCACTGGCGGTGGATTCGCCAATAATGAGAAAGAATTAAAAGAACACTGCGAGATGGGTATCGAAAAGAGTGCCATCGGACAGGTTTTGGTTGAAAAGTCAGTCGCTGGCTGGAAAGAAATTGAGATGGAGGTTATCCGTGATTCCAAAGATAACTGTATCATCATCTGTTCCATGGAGAACTTAGATCCCGCCGGCATCCATACCGGAGACAGTATTGTTGTCGCTCCGACACAGACGCTGAATGATACTCAGTATCAGATGCTCCGCGATTCCGCATTAAAAATTATCCGTGCATTAAAAATTGAAGGTGGCTGTAATGTACAGTTCGCCATGAATCCTGATAAGGATGAGTACATTGTTATTGAGGTAAATCCTCGTGTAAGCCGTTCTTCTGCGCTTGCCTCCAAGGCAGCTGGCTATCCAATCGCTAAGATTGCAGCTAAGATTGCTATCGGATATACCTTAGATGAGCTCAAGAACTATGTTACAGCTGGAAGCAGTGCCTGCTTTGAGCCTGCACTGGATTATGTTGTAGTTAAGATTCCAAAATGGCCATTTAACAAATTCAGAACTGCATCTAGAAAGCTGGGTACTCAGATGAAGGCAACCGGTGAGATTATGGCGATTGACCGTAACTTTGAGTCCGCTCTTATGAAGGCGATCGACTCACTGGAAATAGAGAGCGTAGGACTTTCTGTCCCTTATGTTTCCCACTTGGATGACCAGAGATTGATGGATAAACTGAAACGCTGTGATGATGAGCGTCTCTTCTGTATTGCAGAAGCCTTCCGCAGAAAGATTGCAGATGTAGAAGATATCTTTGCTCTCACTAAGATTGACCGCTGGTTCCTCTACAAGATCTACGATATGATTAAGATGGAAGAGAAGATGAGTACCAGTGAGGAAATCACAGTAGATCTGATCAAGGAAGCAGAGCATCTGGGATTCCCAGATGATGATATCCTTGCACTGACAGGAATCAAGAGATCTGTTCTTCAGGATATGCGTGTTTATCATGACATATACCCAGTATATAAGACAGTTGATACCTGTGCAGGCGAGTTTGAGGCTCTGACCCCTTATTACTACAGTGCCTACGGCGGAGAAAATGAGAGTGTACGCTCTGATAATGAGAAGATCCTGGTTGTTGGTTCTGGCCCAATCCGTATCGGACAGGGTATCGAGTTTGACTACTGCTGTGTGCAGGGTGTCTGGGCTTTAAGAGACCTTGGGTATGAATCCATCATCATCAATAACAATCCTGAGACAGTCAGCACAGACTTTGATACTTCTGATAAGCTTTATTTTGAGCCCCTTCACACAGATGATGTCATGAATGTCATCAAACAGGAGCATCCAGAGGGAGTTATCTTACAGTTTGGAGGACAGACATCCCTGAACCTCGCCGCAAGACTTGCAGAGCGTGGAATTAAGATTTTCGGAACACAGAATAAATACATTGACCTTGCAGAGGACCGTGAGAAGTTCTCAGAGCTCTTAGATCAGTTGAAGATTGCCACACCGCCTGGATGTGCCGTACGAACTGAGGAAGAAGCCTTTGAGGGCGTCAGAAAGTTAGGATACCCAGTTATGGTCCGCCCTTCCTTCGTTATCGGCGGAAGAGCAATGCAGGTTATCTATAATGATAAAGAACTTTACAAATATCTGAAAGAGGCTGTTAAGATGTCTCACGATCACCCAGTTTTAATCGACAAGTATGTCGAGGGACGAGAGATGGATGTCGATGCAATCTCTGATGGAGAAGACGTTCTGATCCCTGGTATTATGGAGCATTTCGAGAGAACGGGAATTCACTCTGGTGACAGCTGTACATCTTACCCTCCATATGATCTTCCAGACGATGTCATTGACGAGCTGGTTGCAGATACCAAGAAGATTGTGAAGGCACTGCACATTCAGGGTCTGGTTAACATTCAGTACGCATGGGATGGCAATACCGTTTACATTATCGAGGTCAATCCAAGAGCATCTCGTACTGTACCGATTTTAAGTAAGGTTACTAAGATCCCTATGGTTAAGATTGCAGTTGCAGTTATGACAGGACAGAAGCTTAGGGATATGCCTTATGGCACTGGACTTTTGAAACCGAAGGATTATTATGCAGTTAAGGTTCCGGTCTTCTCAGACTCTAAGCTGACTGATGTGGACGTTGCAGTCGGACCAGAGATGAAGTCCACTGGTGAGGTCTTAGGAATCGATTACGACCTTCACAAGGCCATCTACAAGGGCTTTATTGGCCAGGGCGGCAAGATTCCTACAGAGGGAGGCTGCTTTGTCAGCATCCGTCCACATGACCGCAATGAGCACAGCGCTAAGATTTTAAAGAAATACGCTGATATGGGATTCAAGATGTATGGTTCTACAGGAACAACCAAGTTCATGCAGGAACATGGGATTGACTGTCAGTACATCACCTATGATGATGTGGCTCCACTCATTGAGAATGAGATTCAGATTCTCATCAATGTACCAAATGCTATGAATGAGATTCATGAGAGGGACTTCCCATTAAGAAGAGCAGCTATTGAGAGAAATCTTCCAGTACTGACCTGTATGGATACCGCAGAGATCTTTGCAATCGCGGTAGAGATGAAGAAGAACAATGTAGAATTAGAATACAAGCCACTGATTGGAGAGGACTTAGCGTAAGCAAAACTTAGAGTAGCAATAGAATATGTCATCAGATAGAAAAGGATTGTGCAACATAAAGCTGTGCAATCCTTTTTTGATGTGGAAGGCGGGGTTATACCCGCATATCCGATATTATATATAGGAGATGCCTGGGAATAAACCTTATCTTTGCGGCTCCCCCTGGTCCTACCCTTCGTTCGCATTATCGTGGTGTTAATTACCACTCCATGCTCATGACATGCCATTAAAGAAATAATAAAAATCAATATAAAAAAAGGAACCATCCTATATAGGACAGTTCCCTCTTTTCGATAATGTATTATTTTCAAACTAATCAATTGCCATTAGTCTGCTCTTGGAGCGTATCCACCCTTTGGTACATAAGCGAATACAGGCTTTAAGAGGATAGGTGCGATGATGGTTGTGATAATAACGACGATAACTACAGGACCCATCAGCTCATCACTCATGAGGCCTAAGGCAGCTCCCTTGCTAGCTACGATCAAGGCAACCTCACCTCGGGAAATCATACCGACACCAATTCGCATACACTGATATCCGTGGTATCCCATTAACTTAGCACCAAGTCCGCATCCAATAATCTTGGTAAGAATCGCAACAACGGTAAGGAGTACAGAGAAAGCGATAACTGCACCAGACATTGCTGGCAGTTTAACCTTCAGACCGATACTTGCGAAGAATATCGGGGATAAATAAAGGTATGAAAGTACGTCAAACTTCTTAGCAACATAATGCTCACTCTCAGTCATAGAGATGATGATTCCGGCGATATAAGCACCTGTGATATCAGCTACTCCGAAGAACTTCTCAGCAACGTAGCTCATCAGAAGACAGAAGACGAAGCAGATGATAGTATGTCGTCTTAAGTTTGAGGCAGAGTTCAAAGTCCAGCTATTGTAGAATGTGTAGAAAAGGAATCCGACAATGCCTGCAAAGATGAAGAAGCCGATAATCTTAAACATTACCATGCTGATCTTTACACTCTTATCTGTCATGGATGTGATCAGAGTAAGTGCGATGATACCTAAGACATCGTCGATAACAGCAGCACCAAGAATAGCGTTACCACTTCTGGTGTTGAGCTTTCCGATCTCCTTTAAAGTCTCTACAGTGATACTAACGCTAGTTGCTGTTAAGATAACACCGATAAATACATTCTGAAGAAAAGCAGGAGCTGTAGCATGTGATTCAATCATACCAGGACGGTTGAAAGCAACTGCAACCAAATATCCTCCGATCAGTGGAACGATAACTCCGATTAAAGCGATAACAAAAGAAGCAAGACCGCAACGTTTTAATTCATGAACATCGGTCTCCATTCCGGCACAGAACATCAGGATGATAACACCGACTTCGGCAGTCTCCTGAATGTATGTCGTCTGGGTGATCCATCCCAATACAGCAGGTCCTAAGAGAAGACCAGCTAACAATGATCCAACAACCTGTGGCATCTGGAATCTTCTCGTCATAAGTCCTAATAACTTAGTTGAAAGCAAAATAAGGGCGAGGTCGAGAAGGAATTTATAAGTAGTCATAAATAACTCTCCTTTCTTTCTGGATCTTTGGTTACGTATTTGTCAAAAACCTCATAAGACCCATATTTAAATCGCTCCCTATTGTAGCACATTTTTTTCCAAAGTGTAAAAGAAAATACTAAGTATATTCAAAAATACAATCGGACATATTTAATAGGAAGTGATGCATAGTGGTATAGCTATGATATATAGGTGGAGTCATCATTAATATAAATAGGTAGAGGGAAGTACATACAGAAGAAAAGTAAAAAATTTGAAAAGAAATGAAAAGAAATTTTAAAAAGCACTTGCATTAAGTTGTTGTCTGTGATAAGATATCATTCGTTGGCGATGAACCAATGGAAATAATTAAAGATATGCAGATGTGGCGGAATTGGCATACGCGCTAGACTAAGGATCTAGTCCGGGTTAAACTGGGTACGGGTTCAAGTCCCGTCAACTGCATTGAGATAGAAGAGCATTGGTTTCAATGCTCTTTTCTTTTTGCCATGTATGCAAGTGAAGTGCCGATTGCACTTCAGCTTGTTTTATCTGGAGATATTTTAAAGGGAACCGTCTTGTCACAAGACAGCTCCCCTTATCTTTATATTATAAGTGATTTATCTATATTATCATTATCTTACTGGATTCTTCTTTTATGTTTGAGTGCCATATGCTTTGGAATACCACCAGCATAATATGGAGTCAATGTTCCAATAATTAAAGGTTTAGCATAATTTAAGTAATCTTCGGTAACATAGGTTCCCTCCTTGGTAATCCAGCTCAGTGGGAACTTCTTTTCAAGGTTTGCAATCTCATTGATGTCAGAGAGGTCGTAGCGAACCAGGTAAGGCTCACGTTCTACGACACGGATGGTTACCATCTTGCCGGTTTCTCCATTCATAGCTGCCTGGCAGGCGATGTATCCTACATTATAAGCCTCGTCGACGTCGGCACGGGATGCCATATGGGTGGCACATCTCTGGATGGTTGAGAATTCGATCGCTCTGGTCTTAAGACCGGTCGCTCTTGAAATATTATTGGCAAGGACTCGGCTGCATCCGGTGAGGTTCTTATGACCGAATGCATCAACATATTCGGGTTTATCTCCAAGCTCACATACGAAAGTGCCATCCTCTAAGTGAATACCTTCAGATACGGCAATTACTACGGATTTCTTCCAGGAAGCGAGATTGATGGCTGTCTTCATGAAGGAATCCATATCGAATGGAATCTCTGGAAGGTAGATTAGATCTGGGCCATCGCAGTCTGCATCACAGGAGAGGGCAGAGGCGGCGGTCAGCCAACCGGCATTACGTCCCATGATCTCAACAATACAAACAGTAGGTTTGCTGGCGCCGAAACTCTCATTATCACGGATGATCTCTTTCATGGCAGTTGCGATATACTTGGCTGCAGATCCATAGCCAGGAGTATGGTCAGTAATCGGAAGGTCATTGTCGATGGTCTTAGGAATTCCCATGAATTTCTGCTTCTTGCCATGGTCAGCAGCATAAATTGACAGCTGCTTGATGGTATCCATGGAATCGTTACCTCCTGTATAAAGGAAGTACTCGATATCGTACTCATCTAATATGGAAAAGATACGCTCATAGACTGCCTCATTATCTTCAATCTTTGGCAGTTTATAACGGCAGGAACCAAGGAAAGCGGAAGGAGTTCTCTTTAAGAGAGACAGATCAGACATCTGGATGATATAATCGTCCATATCAACGATATTGCCCTGAAGGAATCCTTCAATACCGTAATGCATACCGTAAACCTTATTGATTCCAGCGATTTTAGCAGCTTTGATTGCTCCAGCCAGACTTGAATTGATGACAGCGGTAGGTCCACCGGACTGTCCAATAATAACGTTACCCATAAAGCATATACCTCCTTATACCAACGGACTCATTCCGATCAGCCGGGAGTCCAAAAAATTTAAAAATAAAAAATATTATCAACATTCGAAAGCGTATTACTTTCAAAATGCAATACTAAAATTTTCACATACCTATTATAACAGAAATGTTGCACACAAAATATCAAAAATTTACTTTCATTTTTTGTTCAACTATACTATCATAATAGAATAAGGCATACTAAAAATACAATAAAGAGAGGTAGATATCATGAAGTACAAGCACTGTCTGGGATTGCTCTTAGGATTACTGATAGCATTCCTTGTGGCACCCGCAGCGAAAGCACAGGTGAAGTCGCCGAAGATGGATGACTGCCATTCTTATGTCGTGATGGATGCCGGCTCCGGGAATGTCCTGCTCGAGCAGGATGGCAGCAAGAAGATTTATCCAGCCAGCACGACCAAGGTGATGACTGCTATTGTCTGCACTGAGAAGAGCAGTATGGACGTCAAGATTAAAACTAAGCATGAAGTTGTACATGGTACAGAGCCAGGACTTTACAATGTCGGTATCGGCTCTGGTGTCACCTACACCGCAAGAGACCTTTTGAATATCAGTCTGGTCGCCTCCTCAGCAGATGCGACAGATTCCCTTGCAGTAGGAGTGTTCGGTAATAAGCCAGCCTGTGTGGATGCGATGAATGCGAAAGTCAAAGAACTTGGATTGGTCAACACTCATTTTGATAACCCTGTTGGAGCAGATTTGGGAAGCGGATATGATAACAATTACTCTACAGCCAGAGAGATGGCACGCATTATCCGATATGCTATGACTATACCTGAGATTCGTAAGGCAGTCCGCAAAAAGGAATTCACATCCTCCAACGGACATGTAACCGTTTCCACCACGAACCGTTTCCTTCGCGGAAGTATTCCTTACCGCAGGAGTCGTTATCAGATTATTGGAACCAAATCTGGAACGACCAATGCAGGAGGTCACGTATTTATCGCGACAGCGAAAGATGATCAGGGACATGAAGTGATTTGTGCTTATTTCGGAACTCTGAGTGTAGAGAATACTTTCTACGGTATGGAGAAGCTCTTTAATTACACTTTTGATCATTACGATAAAGGTAAGCTCACCCTTTCTCCGAGCGGATATGATATCCGTAGCAAAGGGGAGATAGGTGCAGCATTTACTAAGTATGCCGATACGAATTCCCTTCCAACGGAGGCAGATGGAACATTTAAGGCTAATCAGATTATCACAAGAGGACAGCTTGCCAAGATGCTTTCCGGAGTCTTAGATCTTCCGGATAATGGTGATTTGGAACGATTCAGTTTAGCCAATAGTACCGCAGATCCTACTGTCCTCAACGTGGCAGATCTTATTCAGGAATTATATCCTAGTCACCTGTCAGATCGAGAGATCAAGGATGCTTTAAAGAAATGCAAAGATACTTCTGATTTATCAGATACTCAGAAGGAAGCCTATGCGATTCTTGTGAAGAATAAGCTTGTGAGCGAGAACATTATTAAGAATCCACGACAGGTGCTGACCAGGGGTGAGGCACTTCTCCTGGCAGATCGTCTGACGGATTATCAGATGTTCTATCTGTCAAAGCATGGAAACTTTACCAGTCTTTCGGATTTTGCAGGAACGGTTGCCGCAAGGGCAGAACAGTCAGGTTCCGAAGTGGATTCTGCGACAACAGAAGCTCCAGATGTTACGGTAGTCATAGATAAAGATGGCTGGAGAAATGTCGTTGACGCAGATAGTCAGGAAGCGAAAGCTTATGAGAAGAAACAGTTAAAAAAGAAGAAGAAAGAGTACGAGAAAGAAGCCTGGGCAACGGCGACACAGTCTCAAGCAGGAGAGACGACCGCTGCCACAGAGGCAAGTACACAAAGCCAGGCTGCCACGACAGTAGCCCCGGCAGATGCATCTACGACTGCACCTCAAACGGATAGTTCTCAGGCTTCCACAGCACAAAGCGCCGTGGGTGTGACAGCAGAAACGAATCAGACAGGAGCAGCAGAGCCAGCCGCTCAGGCAGCAGCAGAGACAGCCACTCAGGCACCAACGGCTGCAGAGACAACGACAGCGGCAGCAGAGCCAGCCACTCAGGCACCGATGGCTGCGGAGACAACGGCAGCGGCAGCAGAGACAGCCACTCAGGCACCGACGGCTGCGGAGACAACGGCAGCGGCAGCAGAGACAGCCACTCAGGTACCGACAGCTGCGGAAACAACGACAGCTCCCCCGGCGGAAGCGACAACGCAGGTTCAGCAGATTGTTCTGCCGCAGATACCATATATGGGAATTACCGCACTGAATCAGCAGTGGATGGACCGACTGTTAAGTCAGTATTATAAGAAGACAGCAGATGCCCAGAAGAAAGCAGAAGCAGAGGAACAGGCAGCGGAAGATGCAGCTTTGAAGAAGAAGGTGGAAGACAAGGTTAAACAGCAGATCGCGGCACAGGAAGCAGCGACAGCAACAACCGCACCGGCACAGGAAGGAGCGACAGCAACAACCGCACCGGCACAGGAAGCAACGACAGCAACAACCGCACCGGCACAGTAAGTCAGGTAAGAAAGAGGAGATTAGATGGAGAAGAAGTTATATAAGTCAGATACTGACCGCAAGATTTCCGGAGTATGTGGAGGACTTGCCGAATACTTTGGAATAGATTCTACGCTGGTAAGATTACTCTTTGTAATCTTCGCTCTGGTAGGACCAGGAGTGATCCTTTACATTGCAGCGGCATTGATTATGCCAGACAGAAGCTGAGAAAAGAATAAGAAGACGTCAAAAATGGCCTGCGTAAAATGCAGACCATTTTTCTTTCCCAGCATACAAGTGAACAGCCGTGGCTGTTCATTTTGTTGCCAAGCATGCAAGCCGGACTGCCAGTGGCAGTCCGGCTTGTGTAGATAGATAGTTTTTGCAAATGATAGATGACGGGAATGATTATCCAATCCAGTATCTTGATTCTTTTCTTGTTCCAACCAGCGGTTTTAAGAGATTGTCCTGAATCAGCTCAAAAGGTGTTCTGGTGAAATATTTGGCTGAAGCTGGACAGGCCTTGATGCAGGCGCTGCAGCGGATACAGACGTCATCATTGATGTCGAATGGATTGCTCTCACTGATAGCCTGCATTGGGCAGATGCCTGCACAGATCATACAGTAGAAACAACTCTCGTTGGTTTCAACTTTAAAAGGAATCTGATCTGGTACAGCATGAGTATATGGGAAAGTTCCTGGGATATCCATAGGCTTAACCGCATAATGAACTAGTAATTTTAATCGATCTTTTAATTTCTCACCAAACTCATGGGCGATGGCGAGATCCTCCTCATCTGGTCTGCCGAGAGCAAGTTCAGAAAGATAAGTATGCTGACAGGAGAATTCTCCGGCTCCGAATGGAACAAAATCATGTCCTGAAAGAATCTTATAAAGCTCCATGATGGTATCGCCGATATCTCCGTTGCCATAAGTTCCAATGACAATAGCCGGTGTCTTCTCACCGATGAAATGCTGTTCTAATACGGCAGCAACTGGCTTTGGAATACGTCCGAAATAAGCCGGTGCAGCGACGATTAAGAGATCATGCTCCGTGAAATAGTAATTGTCCTCCCGCATCTCATGTTTTGTCAGATCAATATACTCAGTTGTGTAATCACTGAATGGTGCAGCAACTTCGCGGATGACCTTCTCCGTAGTTCCGCCTACACTGAAATAAGCGCAGGTTACTTTATTGATTTCCAATCGTAAAACCCCCTCTTTTATTCTTATTCCTGACCACTCTTGCACTTAAATGTCCATCGTGCCCAGGAACCCTTAATCTTACTCAGGATAGACCATGTTCTCCTCTTTTGGATCAAGCAATGCCTCGCGAAGATATTTGTTCGCGATATAGTGAGCCATGCTGAGATTCTGGTCGAGATAGTTGCCACAGTCTCTTGCTGCAGCTCCTGGAACATCTCCCTCGAAATCTGCGATGAACTGGAAACAATCACGGACGAGACCAATCACGTCCTTGGACTCTAAATCGCCGGCAAGAATGAGATAGCAGCCAGTACGGCAGCCCATTGGTCCGAAGTAGATGACTCTGTCCTTCCACTCATCATTATTACGAAGATAGGTGGCGCCCAGATGCTCGATAGTGTGGAGCTCAGCGGTATTCATCACTGGCTCACGGTTTGGCCTCGTGATACGAAGGTCAAAGGTTGTGAGAACTTCCTTGCCTACATGGTCCTTTCTGGAGACGTAAACACCAGGCTCTAATTTTAAATGATTGACAGTAAAACTTGCGATTTTTTCCATTATTATGAAACCTCCAAGGCTGTAAAAATTCTATTTACTCTCTTATTTTAAGATAAATACCTAGGGACATCAAGGTGAAAAAATGCTTCCTTCCTGTGATTCTTATGTAAAAAGACGAAAAGGGGAGAAAGAATAGTCAGTTCGTTAGCATTTATTTATGTTTTGGGTAGATTTTTGTTGTAAATTTATAAATATGATAGAATCTGAATAAAAACGATGGGAATCTTGCGTAAAAGGTGTTATGATACTTTGAGAATGCAAAACAACGATTACTTAGATATATGGAGGTATATCATGAGTCAGGTTAGACGTTTATATGTTGAAAAGAAGCCAGATTATGCAGTCAAGGCGCAGGAACTTGCGGACGAGATTCGTGCATATCTGTCTGTAGATGATCTTGAGGATCTCAGAATTATGATTCGCTACGATGTGGAGAATCTTTCTGAAGAGACGATGGAGCAGGCGAAAGCGACAGTCTTCTCCGAGCCGCCGGTAGATTATCTCTATGAAGAGACATTTCCTCATGATGAGAAAGACAGAGTCTTCTCTGTAGAATATCTGCCAGGACAGTTCGACCAGAGAGCTGATTCTGCAGTGCAGTGTGTACAGTTCTTAAATGAGAAGGAAGAGCCTGTGATTCATTCTGCGACGACTTATGTGCTTAAGGGTGCTATCTCAGATGAAGAGTTTGAGAAGATTAAGAGCTACTGTATCAATCCAGTGGATTCCCGTGAGACCGATGAGACAAAGCCTGAGACATTAGTGGTTCACTATGATGAGCCTGGTGACGTAAAAGTTTTTGATGGATTTAAGGACATGGAAGAGAAAGAACTCCATGATCTCTACGAGTCCTTAGAGCTTGCCATGACTTTTAAGGATTTCCTTCATATTCAGAATTACTATAAGAATGAAGAGCACAGAGATCCTACCATGACAGAGATTCGTGTACTGGATACCTACTGGTCTGATCACTGTCGTCATACTACCTTCTCTACTGAGCTCACAGATGTAACCTTCAAGGATGGCTACTACAAACCACTCCTTGAGAAGACCTTCGATGAGTACAAGAAAGATTTCGCAGAGGTTTACGAGGGCAGAGATGATAAGTTTGTCTGCCTGATGGATGTAGCTCTGATGGCTATGAAGAAGTTGAAAAAGGATGGTATCTTAGATAATCAGGAAGATACCGATGAGATTAATGCATGCTCTATCATCGTTCCTGTCACAGCAGACGGTGAGACAGAAGAGTGGCTGATCAACTTCAAGAATGAGACTCACAACCACCCAACAGAGATCGAGCCTTTCGGTGGTGCAGCTACCTGCCTCGGTGGTGCAATTCGTGATCCGCTCTCCGGACGTACTTATGTCTATCAGGCTATGCGTGTAACAGGTGCCGCTGATCCACGTAAGCCACTGTCTGAGACTTTAGAGGGTAAGCTTCCACAGAGAAAGCTGACAACAGGTGCTGCGAAGGGTTACAGTTCTTATGGTAACCAGATTGGTCTTGCCACAGGTCTTGTTGATGAGATTTACCATCCAGGTTATGTTGCAAAGCGTATGGAGATCGGTGCCGTTATGGCAGCTGCTCCTAGAAAGAATGTGATTCGTAAGTCCTCTGACCCTGGTGATATCATCGTACTTCTCGGCGGACGTACCGGACGTGATGGCTGCGGCGGAGCAACCGGTTCTTCCAAGGCACACAATGTAGAGTCTATCGATACCTGCGGTGCAGAGGTTCAGAAAGGTAATGCTCCTACCGAGCGTAAACTTCAGAGATTATTCCGTCGCCCAGAAGTCAGCCGTCTCATTAAAAAATGTAACGACTTTGGTGCAGGTGGTGTTTCCGTTGCAATCGGTGAGCTTGCAGATGGATTACAGATTAACCTGGATAAAGTTCCAAAGAAATATGCCGGCTTAGATGGAACAGAGCTTGCAATCTCTGAGTCTCAGGAGCGTATGGCTGTAGTCTTAGATCCAGATACTGTAGATGAGTTCTTAAAGTACTCTGCAGAGGAGAACTTAGAGGCTACTCCAGTAGCTGTCGTAACTGAGGAGCCTAGATTAGTCCTCAACTGGAGAGGGAAACCTATCGTTAACTTATCTCGAGCATTCCTTGATACCAACGGTGCTCATCAGGAGACCAGTGTATTAGTTGACATGCCAGATGATGCTGAAAATTACTATGAGGAGCCTATCGCTTCCGCAACAGGATCTGATATCAAAGAGGTGTGGTTAAATGAGCTCTCTGACTTAAATGTATGCTCTAAGAAGGGATTGGTAGAACAGTTCGATGCTTCTATCGGGGCAGGAACTGTTGTGATGCCTTTCGGTGGAAAGACACAGCTCACACCAATTCAGACTATGGTTGCCAAAGTTCCGGCACTTTCTGGAAAGACAGATCTTACCACAATGATGTCCTACGGATTTGATCCTTATCTGTCAAGCTGGAGCCCATACCACGGTGCTGTTTATGCAGTACTTGAGTCTGTAGCTAAGATCGTAGCTTCCGGTGGAGACTTCAGAAAGATTCGTCTGACATTCCAAGAGTACTTTGAGAAGCTTGGAACAGACCCAGAGAGATGGGGCAAGCCATTTGCTGCATTACTCGGTGCTTACAGTGCTCAGAAGGGATTCGGAATTCCATCGATCGGTGGTAAGGATTCCATGTCTGGATCTTTCGAGGATATCGATGTTCCTCCAACACTGGTATCTTTCGCGGTAGATTACACAAATGCTAAGAATATCGTAACTCCAGAGTTTAAGAAAGCTGGCAATAACATACTCCGTGTGGACATTCCATTTGATGAGTATGGTATCCCAGATTATAAGAAGGCTGGAGAGATTTATGATAAGATTCATGAGATCATGAAACGCGGCGTTATCGCTTCTGCTTATGCTTTAGGCCAGGGCGGCATGATTGAAGCAATCTCCAAGATGTGCTTCGGTAACATGTACGGAGTGAAATTCTCCTCCAAATTTGATACTGGGGATCTCAAGAATAAATATTATGGTTCTATCCTTTTAGAGATTTCTTCTAATGATATGTGTGATCTTGGACTTCAGTGTGCATACATTGGATCCATCACAGATGATCCATATATCAGCGTAGGAGATACTAAGATTGATCTTGAAGAGATGGTAGATACTTGGGAGGAACCACTTGAGAGTGTATTCCCAACTAAGACAAAAGAGAGAAGACATAATGTATCCGAGCCACTTTACCGCACGAATGACATTTATGTCTGCAAGAATAAGGTAGCAGTACCAAAGGTATTCATTCCTGTCTTCCCAGGAACGAACTGCGAGTACGACTTAGAGAGAGCTTTCAGAAGAGCAGGAGCCGATGTAAACACTATCATCTTCCGTAATCAGAACGAACAGGATATCTTAGAGTCTGTTGATGCATTCTCCAAAGCAATCGATGAGTCTCAGATCGTTATGTTCCCTGGTGGATTCAGTGGTGGTGATGAGCCAGACGGATCTGCAAAATTCTTCGCTTCTTCCTTCCGTAACGCTAAGATTAAGGAATCAGTTATGGATCTCTTAGAGAAGAGAGACGGATTAATCCTTGGTATCTGTAATGGATTCCAGGCACTGATTAAACTTGGTCTGGTACCATTCGGTGAGATCACTAGCCAGAAAGAGGATTCGCCAACACTGACAACCAACCAGATTGGACGTCATGTATCCACTATGGTTTACACCAAGGTGGTAACGAACAAGTCCCCATGGCTGAGAAAAGCTGTCTTAGATGAGATTTATGCAATCCCTGCATCTCATGGGGAAGGACGTTTCGTTGCTTCTAAAGAGATGATTGAGAGCCTCTTCAAGAACGGACAGGTAGCAACTCAGTACGTAGACTACAAGGGTAACCCAACTATGGATTGCCGCTACAATCCAAATGGTTCTTACTACGCAATTGAGGGTATCACAAGCCCAGATGGACGTGTTCTTGGTAAGATGTGCCATTCCGAGCGTATCGGAGATCATATCAACATCAACATTCCAGCTAGACAGGATCAGAAGATATTCGAGAGTGGAGTTGAGTACTTCAAATAAGATTTTGATTCCAATTCGGGAGAAGGCTTCAGCCTTCTCCTTTTTAATTGCCAAGTTTGTAGGTGAAGTGCCAGTGGCAGTTCATGCATTGAGGAGTAGCAGGACAATACGGCACAGGTGGAAGGTCAGCTATCA
>JAXJRI010000235.1:0-6320 GCA_036310685.1 Lachnospiraceae bacterium
CGCTAGACTTAGGATCTAGTTCTTTACGAGTGCAGGTTCGATTCCTGTTATCCGCAGTACTAAGTTGGCTATCCTATGGATTTCCATAGGGTAGCTTTCTTTACGTTGTTTGTCTTGATCCATTTCGATAGCTGGGATTGTTACTGTTCATGCGCACCCACATCATATTATAGCTTGCAAGTCCTAAAGTCTTGGGATATGATGGTACTGTTGGAAAAGTAGGTTTATTCATATAAGAAAGTAATTGTGAGGTGTCTTTATGGTACAGGTAGAAGAGATTAAGGTTGGCGACAGCAAGGCTCAGGGTATTATGCTTCCTTCTCCAGGAGGAGAGGGACATCCTAATATGATTGTTATTGAGTGTGAGAAGGGATATCTGATGTGCGGATATCTTAACCTTGAGGCAGCTGAGAAGTTTGGCGATGCTGCGGTATTAGTCGGCGGAGCTGATTTTGCAGCAGTACTTCAGAATCCGATTAAGGGAATGACAATAGCAGCCAAAGAGCTTGGAGTTAAGGAAGGTATGACAGGAGAGCAGGCAGCGAAGGTGCTTAGCGTATAATCTTTTAAAAAAAGGTGTAAAAAGATTGTATAAGGATCGTTCTGTGGAGAGAAGATCTCTGCAGGACGATTTTTCGTATTTTACACAAAATTTTACCATAATTTTTACATAAATTTTCTGTAGGATATGTGTGACAGGGTTGACAAGGCTGTCTTTCTGGGTCTATTATGTTAGAGTTTACGGATTATATGTGAGGAGAATGCGTAATGAAAACACGAATTTGTAAGTGGGACAATGTAAAATGTCTGTTAATTTTTTCGGTTGTTCTTGGACATTTTGCAAATCAGTTTGCAGCAGAGTCTATGAAGATGAAGAGTTTATCCATCTTTATCTACTCATTTCATATGCCACTGTTCATCTTCCTGTCCGGTCTTCTTCAGAAGAGATGGGATGGAGAGAAGAAGTTTGACTGGAATAAGCCCTTGTTCTACATTATTCTTGGATATACATTAAAGTTTGCCATCTATGGCATCAAGTTAGTTTTTGGAAAAAATCCAACCTTCCATTGGTTTGGGGATACCGGTCTTCCGTGGTATATGTTTGCTATGGCAGCGTTTATGGTTATCACTTATCTTTTGAGAAAAGTGAATCCGAAGATTGTGCTTCCTCTGTGGATAGCTGTTGCCTGTGCAGCGGGATATGTGGAAAGTATCGGAAGTTTCCTTTATCTTTCCAGAATCCTGGTATTTTTCCCATTCTACTATATGGGATATCATCTTAACGGTAAGGATGTGATGGAGTTTACTGATCTTAAGCCAATCAAGGCATTGTCTGTTCTTGTGATTAGCGTTGTGGGATATATCTCTCTCTTTAAGATAGATCGTGCTTATCACTATATTCGTCTTCTCACAGGAAGGAATGCTTACAGCTTAGTTCATGTGAGCGGTGGGGTTGGCTGGCAGGACAGACTGCTTTGCTATGGGCTCGCTATCTGTATGGGAGCAGCCATGATCAGTCTGGTACCTAATCGAAAGCTTCCGGTAGCAGGTTATATTGGACAGAATACACTGCAGATCTATTTCTGGCACAGACTGGTCCTTTATGTGATTATGTATGTGAATGTTGCCAAGATGCTGCATTCTGTAGTTAATGACTTCTGGCTGCATGGTATTCTTTCTATCGCGATTGCGCTGACTCTGGTACTTTCCATCAAGTCTTTTGGAAAGCCGATTAAGTTTATCAAGAAGAAAGAACAGAACTTTGTGATGACGATTGCAAGTGCATTATAAATATGAATTACGAATGAGGAATTGCCTTAGGGCAGTTCCTTTTTTTGCCTTAGCGTGCAAGTGAACTGCCGGTGGCAGCTCAGATTGCTGCCTAAAAAACACTTTAGGGATTTCCTAAAGTGTGTGGAGGGAAAAGGAAGAACATGCTATAATTTCCATAAATTAACAATGCAAGGAGGAGTTATGCATGTTCTTTGAACAATTTGTTACTTATGTAAAAGAACATTTACTGGAGGGGTGGAGAGAAGATGAGGAGCTCACCATTCAGGATGTCAAGAAGAATAATGATGTGAATCTGAGGGGATTTACGATAAGTAAGAGAGATAGTGAGGAGGGTCAGATTGTTCCCACACTCTATCTGGAGGTTTATTATCAGCTCTATCGGAAGGGGATGTCAGCTGATCAGGTGCTTGCTAAGATACGTGAGGATTATGATCAGGCTTGTCATAATGTCCCTGACAGTATCCCGGACGTCAAAGACTTTCATCAGATGAGATATCGCATTTTCTTCCGTCTGATTAATTATGAGAAGAATCAGGAACTGTTAATGAACAGCCCATTTCTGAAACTCTATGATCTAGCAATCTCATTTCGCTGGGTCTCATCGGTGGACGAGGATGGGATCTCCTCAGCCATGGTGACCAAGGAAGACCTTAGCGAGTGGGGAATCTCAATCAAAGATCTTTATGCGGCAGCAAGAAGGAACACAGAATTTATGTTTTCAGCTAAAATCCTTCCTCTTCAGAACATGCTGCCAGAAGAGCTGAGGACTGAGGAGGATGACGTACCTATGTTTGTTCTGACCAATGAAGTTAGCCTGAATGGAGCGACTGTCATCCTCTATGAGGGACTGCTTGAAAAGCTGGGGGAGAAACTGCAGGAAGGCTTCTACATCCTGCCTAGCAGCCTGCATGAGATGATCATGATTCCAGAACATGCAGTGGAAGATCCGCAATTTCTGGCGAGGCTTGTCCATGATGCTAATCGGACAGTCGTTGATCCAAAGGATATCCTATCAGACTGTGTCTATTATTATCAGCCATCGCAGAATCGCCTGCTTCTGGCTGATCTCGATTACGAACTGTAACAACTGAATATCACCTTGTACAAAGAGTTGAGGTGGCAATTTTGTCGCTGCAACTCTTTTGTGATATAATGATTTTTCAAGAGAGGGAAGTTGTCTTAAAGGAGATGACGATTATTATGATAAAAAAATGGCCTATAGTCAAGGAACTGCTGCTTGAGACTCTTGTCTGGGGAGCACTTGTTGTTCTCGCTGTTTTTGTGGGGCTTAAACTGATAGGTTTTTTCTGGCCTTTTGTTATTAGCTGGATTATTGCGGCAATCGTATCACCTCTGGTTCGAAAACTGGAGGAGAAGATGGGGGTAAAGAGGAAGTCTGCCTCCCTGATTATCATTTTTTTGGTTCTCGCAATACTCGGCCTTGTGGGATTCTTTCTCGTCAGACAGATTGGCAGAGAACTTTTTGTTCTTTCCGGGGAGATTCCAAGATACACGAAAGATTTACAGGAACTGATAAACCGTCTGGAAGGAATTACAGGACATAAATTTGGAGGGTTGGGATCGGTCAGCGGTTGGGAGCAGAGACTGATTGATCTGATATCTTCCTACGGCCAAGGTGTGGCGGGAGGAAGCTCAAAGCTGTCAGAGACGATCTCTCATGTGACCAATGGCCTGGTTGGCATTGTGGTTATGTTTATCGCGGCATATTATTTTATTGCGGAACATGACAAGGTAAAAGAGAAGGTAAGAGGTTGGCTGCCGGGCGATTACTCCCATCGAATGTCAGGAATCCGATCCAATCTGGTAGGTGCTGTCGGCGGATTTGTCGTAGCCCAACTGAAGATTACATTAATTATTGCGATTATTCTGACGGTTGGATTTATCATCTTACATAATTCTTTTGCGCTCCTGCTGGGAATTGGAATTGCTCTTTTTGATCTGATTCCTGTGCTGGGATCCGGAATGATTCTGGTTCCCTGGGCGGTGGTGGAGCTTGCACATGGGGCAGTTGGCAGAGCAGTCCTGCTCTTAGTTCTCTATGGAGTCTGCCTTCTCACGAGGCAGCTTCTTCAGCCAAAGATGATTGGCAAGGGGATGGGGATGGGAACTTTGCCAACTTTATTCTTGATTTTTACAGGATTGAAATTGAAGGGAGTTCTGGGAATGGTGGTTGCACTTCTGATTGGAGTGATTGTCATTAATCTGTATCGATTTGGACTCTTTGATCACAAGATTGCAAAGATAAAAACATTGGTGGTTGAGTTGCTGGACGAGGAGGATTCTGATTGAAGATATATCTGGTAAGACATGGACAAACCGAATTGAATGCGAAGGGCTGCTATTATGGCAGCTTGGACCCTGATTTAAATAGAGAAGGAGTCTCCCAGGCGGAGCTTTTGAAGACATTTTTTGATGAGGTTTCTATTTCTAAGGCGTATGTCAGCCCACTCACTAGGGCAAGGAGAACGGCAACGATCATATTAGAGGGCAGCCATCAGGGAGTTCCGATCATCTCAGATGAGAGACTGATGGAGCAGCACTTTGGAGTGCTTGAGGGCATGACCTATCAGGAGATTATGGATCAGAAACCAGAGATTATGAAAGCCTGGAATCAGGACTATGATGGCTATCGGATTCCAGAAGGGGAAAGCTTTGCCATGGTAAGGCAGCGGATTGACGATTTTGTTCATGATGTTTTATCCAAGGAGAATAAAGAGACGGGAACGATGTTGATTGCAGCACATAAGGGGACATTGGGACATCTGTTAGCTTCCCTTCTTCATATGCCCCTGAATGGATACTGGAACTTTGTCTTTGATCAGGGCTGCTATAATGAGATTGATCTGGAAGATGGCTATGCCATCATTCGAAGACTGAATGTTCCAGTAAAGAAGAACTGAGGATAAGAATTATGGATTTATTTGATTATATGAGAATGCAGAAGGTTAAGGAGGAGTCGCCTCTTGCTATGCGGATGAGACCGAAAACGATCGATCAGGTCGTAGGTCAGGAGCATATCATCGGCAAGGATAAGCTCCTATACCGTGCAATTAAGGCTGACAAGATTAGTTCTCTGATCTTTTACGGACCGCCGGGGACTGGAAAAACTACCTTGGCTAAGGTGATTGCCAACACGACCAGTGCAGAGTTTGTACAGATGAACGCTACCACCTCCGGAAAGAAAGATATGGAGCAGGCGGTGCAGGCAGCAAAGGATATGCTTGGAATGTACGGAAGGAAGACAATCCTTTTTATTGATGAGATTCATCGTTTTAATAAGGCACAGCAGGATTATCTGCTGCCTTTCGTGGAAGATGGGACCATTGTTCTTATTGGTGCGACAACAGAGAATCCGTATTTTGAGGTCAATAAAGCTTTGATATCCCGCTCACAGATTTTTGAGCTTAAGCCTTTGGCTTCCGAGGACATTAAGAAGCTGATTAAGATTGCAGTCACTGACAGAGAGAGAGGTATGGGAGATTACGGTGCCAATATCACTGAGGAGGCGGCTGATTTTATTGCAGAGATGGCGGGAGGAGATGCCAGGACAGCTTTGAATGCGGTGGAATTGGGAATTTTGACCACTGAGCCATTGCAAGATGGTAAGATCCATATTGATCTGGGAATTGCTCAGGAATGTATTCAGAAGAAGGCTTTCCATTATGATAAAGATGGGGATGATCACTATGATGTGATTTCTGCTTTTATCAAAAGTATGAGAGGATCTGACCCAGATGCTGCAGTTTTCTATCTAGCCAGAATGATTGAGGCAGGAGAGGACCCGAAGTTTATTGCCCGAAGAATCATGGTACATGCAGCGGAAGATGTCGGTCTGGCAGATCCGATGGCTCTGGTGGTGGCTTCCTCTGCGGCCCAGGCAGCTGAGCGGGTTGGTTTCCCTGAGGCAAGAATCATCTTATCAGAGGCAGCAATTTATGTTGCCACAGCACCGAAGAGCAATTCTGCAATTTGCGCCATTGACAGTGCCTTATCTGCAGTCAGAGCTGGCAAGATCGGCAACGTTCCTTCATATTTAAAAGATGCCCATTACAGTGGGGCGAAAAAATTAGGACATGGAAGAGGATATCTGTATCCACATGATTATCAAGAGCACTATGTACCTCAGGATTATCTGCCAAAGGAACTTGAGGGGAGTAAGTTCTACCAGCCAGGGGCTTTGGGCAAGGAGGCAGAGCTTAAGGAACGCTTAGAACGGTTTGCAAGACGGAAGGATGAA
This sequence comes from Lachnospiraceae bacterium, assembly GCA_036310685.1. GTDB lineage: Bacteria > Bacillota > Clostridia > Lachnospirales > Lachnospiraceae > Anaerobutyricum. Next base: position 6,053 of record JAXJRI010000235.1, read on the forward strand.
GAATGATGAAGAGATTTCAGAGAGTAGTTGCTTTACTGGGAGTGGCAGTCATACTGCTGCTGGTGGTACTTACACTTTATTTTGGAATTACTGGAAGCAGATATTTCATGGGGACCATGCTGACGATGTTCTTTGTTCCGATACTGCTATGGTCTTACTTCTTTATATATAATATGGCGAAAAAGAAAGATGAGCAGGATAGCAAAAAATGTGATTCCAAGAAAGATAAGGACAAGTAAAGAAAAAATACTTGACAAAACAGAAGGCC
>JAXJRI010000236.1:0-5107 GCA_036310685.1 Lachnospiraceae bacterium
GCGTAAGATGCGCAGAAAGATTCTGGTGGAGATGGCGACGGATACCTTCATGCCGCTTCCGATTCAGTTAGGCTATCATGTCTATCAGCTGATCACTCTTAAGAACTTGTAGGGATTTACTCATTTCATAAGATTAGCAACGAGAGCTTTGTTAAATATTTATTATATATGGATAAGAAAATGTCATTCTTCCGAGATTATTTTGTTGGAAGAATGGCATTTTTTGTGATAGCAGTAAGAAGGAGCTTGAAGAGATCAAAGAATGTTGTGTATACATTACGACATTCTGCTAAATATTAAATCTTTCATAAAAATGTCAATTTTCTAAAAAAACGCTAGCAATTTATGTCGTTTTACACTATAATGAACAAAGTAATGAGCACCTAGTGTTTGTTGTATAGAATAATAACCAAAGAAAGGGAGGAAACATTATGGTCGGAATTATTCTTGCTACCCATGGTGGGTTCGCATCTGGTATCAAACAGTCCGTATCCATGATCTTCGGTGATCAGCCAAATCTGACAGACGTCACATTATCACCAAGTGAAGGACCGGATGATGTCAGAAGGAAGATGGAAGAAGCCGTTGCTGGTTTTGATGACCCTGAGCAGGTTCTGATCTTAGTCGATTTATGGGGAGGTACTCCATTTAATCAGGCTAATGGTTACATTGCTGGTCATGAGGACACATGGGCAATCGTTGCTGGTCTGAATCTTCCAATGCTGATTGATGCCTGCGCATCAAGAATGACAATGGATACAGCACATGAGATCGCACAGCAGATTGTTGGCTCTGCGAAGGAGGGTGTACGTATCTATCCAGAGTCCTTAGAGCCTGAGGATAAGAAAGCAGAGGCTGCTGCACCTGCTTCTAACATCCCAACAGGAGCTATCCCAGAAGGAACTGTACTTGGTGATGGACATATCAAGATTCCGCTGGCTCGTATCGATTCTCGTCTGCTTCATGGACAGGTTGCTACAGGCTGGACCAAAGCTGTTAACCCAGATCGTATCATTGTTGTATCTGATAATGTATCACACGATTCACTTCGTAAGCAGATGATTATGGAGGCAGCTCCTCCAGGAGTTAAGGCTCACGTTGTACCAATTGATAAGATTATCGCCGTTTCTAAGGACGTTCGTTTTGGAGCAACTAAGGCTATGCTTCTGTTCGAGACTCCACAGGATGCTCTTCGTGCAATCGAGGGCGGTGTTGATATCAAGGAGCTTAACGTAGGTTCTATGGCTCACTCCGTTGGAAAGGTTGCTGTAAGTAAGGTATTATCACTCGGTAAAGAAGACGTTGAGACATTCGACGAGCTTAAGAAGATGGGCATCAAGTTTGATGTTCGTAAAGTGCCTAGCGATTCCAAAGATAACATGGACGCTATTGTTGATAAGGCACGTGCAGAATTAGGTATGTAGTTTAAGATAGGAGGACATATCATGGATCTTAATTTTATCCAGATTATTTTAGTCGTCTTTGTTGCATTCCTGGCAGGTATGGAAGGTATCCTCGATGAGTTCCAGTTCCATCAGCCATTAGTAGCATGCACACTGATCGGACTTGTTACTGGACAGTTACTGCCATGTATTATTCTTGGTGGATCTCTCCAGATGATCGCTTTAGGCTGGGCTAACATTGGTGCAGCCGTTGCTCCTGATGCAGCTCTTGCATCTGTAGCATCTGCTATTATCCTTGTCGTTGGTGGACAGGGACAGAAGGGCGTTTCCACAGCTATCGCTGTAGCTATCCCTCTGGCAGTAGCAGGACTTTTCCTTACAATGGTTGTTCGTACACTTTCCGTAGCTATCGTTCATCAGATGGACAGAGCTGCTGAGAATGCAAACTTCCGTGCTATCGACATGTGGCAGATCATTGCTATTTGTCTCCAGGGACTTCGTATTGCAATCCCTGCAGCAGCACTTCTCTTCATCCCTGCAAAGACAGTACAGGCCTTCTTATCATCTATGCCTGCATGGTTAACAGATGGTATGGCAATCGGTGGTGGTATGGTCGTTGCAGTAGGTTATGCTATGGTAATCAACATGATGGCAACTGCAGAAGTATGGCCATTCTTTATCATTGGATTCTGCCTTGCAGCAGTATCTGACCTTACACTGATCGCACTTGGTGCTATCGCTGTATCTATGGCACTCATCTACTTAAGACTTTCTGAGAACGGCGGAGCAAGCGCTGGCGCAGCTAACGTTGGTGACCCTCTCGGAGACATCTTAGACGATTATGAATAAGGGTTTCTGAAGGAGGTAATAATATGGCTGAAAAAGTTACATTAACGAAACAGGACCGTAGAAAAGTATGGTGGCGTTCACAATTCCTTCAGGGTTCCTGGAACTACGAGCGTATGCAGAACGGTGGTTGGGTTTATGCTATGATCCCAGCACTGAAGAAGTTATATACAACAAAAGAAGAGCAGAGCGCTGCTCTTAAGAGACATCTGGAGTTCTTCAACACACATCCATATGTTGCAGCTCCAGTACTTGGTGTTACACTTGCTCTCGAGGAAGAGCGTGCTAACGGTGCTCCAGTCGAGGACCAGACTATCCAGGGTGTTAAGGTCGGTATGATGGGACCTTTAGCTGGTGTCGGTGACCCAGTATTCTGGTTCACAGTACGTCCAATCTTAGGAGCTTTAGGTGCTTCCCTGGCTATGACAGGTAACATCCTTGGACCAATCCTCTTCTTCGTACTTTGGAATGTCATCCGTATGGGATTCTTATGGTATACACAGGAGTTTGGTTACAAAGCTGGTACAAAGATCACAGAGGACGTTTCTGGTGGACTTCTCCAGAAGGTTACAAAGGGTGCATCCATCTTAGGTATGTTCATCCTTGGTGCTCTGGTAGAGCGATGGGTTAACATTAAGTTTACACCAACCGTATCCTCAGTTAAACTGAGCAAGGGTGCTTACATCGAGTGGGATAAGCTTCCTAACGGAGCAAAAGGTATCAGAGCAGCATTAGAGCAGCAGGCAAGCGGTCTGTCCTTAAGTGATACTAAGGTCACAACATTACAGGACAACTTAGACTCTCTTGTTCCTGGATTAGTTCCACTGTTACTCACATTCCTTTGCATGTGGTTACTGAAGAAGAAAGTATCTCCTATCGTTATCATCCTCGGATTATTCGTTGTTGGTATCCTTGGACATGTGATCGGATTACTGTAATCTAGCGCAAGACCAGATTGATCGGTTGAATTTAGACTCGGAAATCGAAACCTCGGTTTCCGAGTTTTTTGTTGCCAAGCATGCTAGTGGACTGCCATTGGCAGTCCAGCTTGTTGCCTTAGCATGCAAAATGAACCGCCAGTGGCTGTTCATTTTGTTTGTCAGGCTTGCTTAAGTAAGTTGCCATAGACGGCACATATGTAGTGCTTTGAAATTATTCTGTCCCTTTTTTGGGAGATATGTTATAGTAAGAAGAATCTTGATTACAGGTTAAAAGTGGAAGAACCTCCACGTTACCATAATAAAGATAGTCAGGTTACCATAATGAAGATAGTCAGGTTACCATAATGAAGATAGTCGTGTTACCATACAGAAGATGGTTAGGTTATCATACAGAAGATAGTTAGGAGAGATGATTTATGGCACAGTCGCTGAATACAAAAGTTGATCTCGTGATGGAAGGAACCAGCTTCACTGGTTTTAATTCCTATGGAAAGATCATGGTTGGAGATAAGGCGTTCGAATATTATAATGAGAAAAATGTGAATGACTACATCCAGATTCCTTGGACTGAGGTAGATTATGTCGCTGCTTCCGTCATGTTTGGGGGCAAATATATCCCTAGATTCGCATTTCTTACTAAGAATAGCGGAAACTTCTCCTTCGCATGCAAGGAGCCTAAGAAGATGCTGAAAGCGATCTCTAAGTATGTTCCGAGAGACCGGATGCGAAGATCCCTCACCCTTCCAGATGTGGTGAAGAGAAATATCCAGGTTCTCACCCACAAGAATAAGAAATGATAAACTTGTCCTGACCGGATACCAGGGGCAATAGTATCCGTCAGGAAGCTGCAGGACAGATAGTATCGGTTAGGAAGTTACAGAACAGATAGTATCCGACAGGAAGCTGCAGGGCAGATAGTATCCGACAGGAAGCACTAGACAGATTAGACTGAACTTAGGAGGCAAACATACATGGGACATATATTGCAAATCGCATCGATATTTAAGGAGACGATTTGGGGTGGAACTAGACTGCACAGTGAGTATGGCTTTGACATTCCAAGCGACCATACCGGAGAGGCCTGGGTCTTAAGTGCGCACCCGAATGGTCAGGGAAGAGTCGTCGGGGGAGAGTACGATGGATGGAAGCTGTCAGACCTTTACCGAGACCACAGAGACCTCTTTGGCAGCATAGCCAATGATCAATTCCCACTTCTTATAAAGATTATCGATGCAAACCGAGACCTTTCCGTTCAGGTTCATCCAGATGATGCCTATGCCAAGGAGCATGAGGATTCCTTAGGCAAGACAGAGTGTTGGTATGTGCTGGGAGCTCGTGAGGATACCCACCTGGTTATGGGACATCATGCTAAGACAAGGGAAGAGCTTGTCCGTATGGTGAAGGAAGATGATTACGATCATCTGATGAACATGGTTCCAATCAAGAAGGGAGACTTCTTTCTAATTCCCTCCGGCACCTTACACGCCATCGGATCGGGCTCGCTGATTTATGAGATTCAGCAGTCCAGTGATATCACTTACCGCGTCTACGACTACCACAGGAAGGGCGCAGACGGCAAGGAGAGACAGCTCCACGTCAAACAGTCCCTGGAGGTCATCAACGTCCCAGGAGACGCCAAGGCAGATCAGGCATACCCTTCTCGCAAGGTCTCAGGAGCCACAGAGACCACCTACACAGCCAATGCTTTCTTTACCGTAAAGAAGTACGACGTGGAGGGAGAGATGGTGCTTGATAATAAATCTCCATTCCAGCTTTTAGGAGTGATGGAGGGAAGTGGAAGCATCGAGGGAAGACCCGCCAAAAAGGGAGACCATTATATCGTATGCTCTGATCAGAAGCAGACAAAGATCAGCGGAAAGTTAGAAGTCTTTGTCAGCACTCTGTAAAGGATAGAAA
>JAXJRI010000237.1:0-4626 GCA_036310685.1 Lachnospiraceae bacterium
GGTCACGGTTGATACCACGAAGAAGTGCTCCAATGTTATCTCCAGCAAGAGCCTCATCAAGCTGTTTTCTGAACATCTCGATACCAGTTACAACAGTCTTCTGAACCTCATCCTTAACACCAAGGATCTCAAGCTCATCGTTGAGGTGAAGTGTTCCACGCTCTACTCTACCAGTTGCAACAGTTCCACGACCTGTGATTGTGAAGATATCCTCTACAGGCATAAGGAATGGCTTATCTGTATCACGCTGTGGATCTGGGATCCATGTATCAACAGCATCCATGAGCTCAAGGATCTTGTCTCCCCACTCACCACTTGGATCCTCAAGAGCCTTAAGAGCAGAACCACGGATGATTGGTGTGTCATCTCCTGGGAAGTCATACTCGTTAAGTAACTCACGGATCTCCATGTCTACTAACTCAAGTAACTCTTCATCGTCAACCATATCACACTTGTTCATGAATACAACGATGTAAGGTACACCTACCTGACGGGAAAGAAGGATATGTTCCTTTGTCTGAGCCATAACACCATCAGTAGCAGCTACTACAAGGATAGCACCATCCATCTGAGCAGCACCAGTGATCATGTTCTTTACATAATCGGCATGGCCTGGACAGTCTACATGAGCGTAATGACGCTTCTCTGTCTCATACTCAACGTGAGCTGTAGAAATTGTGATTCCACGCTCTCTTTCCTCTGGAGCCTTATCGATGTTATCGAATGCTACAGCATCTCCAAGACCAAGTCTGTCATGAAGAGTCTTTGTGATAGCAGCTGTTAAAGTAGTTTTACCATGGTCAACGTGTCCGATGGTACCAATATTACAATGTGGTTTGGTTCTCTCAAACTTTTCTTTTGCCATTTTAATTTCCTCCTAATTTACGCTTTTAACGCTTAATGATATATGATTATTTCTGCTTAGCCTCTAGTGACCAAGCATCTTCTGGTCATAGGCAAGCGGTGGCCTTAATAGGTCACACCTGCTATGATTATATTTCATTTCTTGTGCATTTGCAAGACTTATCTTAACAAATATCCTTAAATATCCTAACGATTATGCATTATGATCTTTGAGGATCTTCTCCTGTACGTTCTTAGGAACTTTCTCATAATGATCGAAGAACATGGAGTAGTTACCACGTCCCTGTGTTCTAGAACGAAGGTCTGTAGAATATCCGAACATCTCTGACAGTGGAACCATACCATGTACGATACGTCCGTTACCTACATCTTCCATACCCTCGATACGACCACGACGGGAGTTGATATCTCCGATGACATCTCCCATGTACTCCTCAGGCATTGTTACATCAACCTTCATGATCGGCTCAAGAAGATCTTCTCCTGCTTTCTCCATAGCCTGTTTCATAGCCATAGAACCAGCTACATGGAATGCCATCTCAGAGGAATCGACTTCATGGTAAGATCCATCATATACAGTAGCATGTACACCAACAACTGGGAATCCTCCTAAGAGACCAGCGCCGCATGCTTCCTGGATACCATCATCAACTGCAGGGATGTACTCCTTAGGAATAGATCCACCGACAACCTCGTTATCAAACTTGTATGTCTCGTCTGCGTTAGCATCCAGTGGCTCGAAACGAACTTTACAATGTCCGTACTGTCCACGTCCACCAGACTGCTTAGCATACTTAGAATCAATATCAACAGCCTTTGTAAGGGCCTCTTTGTAAGCTACCTGTGGAGCACCAACGTTAGCCTCTACACGGAACTCACGGAGAAGACGGTCAACGATGATCTCAAGGTGAAGCTCACCCATACCAGCGATGATTGTCTGACCTGTCTCCTGATCAGTATGAGCACGGAATGTAGGATCCTCTTCTGCAAGTTTTGCAAGAGCCTCACCTAACTTGCCCTGACCTGCTTTTGTCTTAGGCTCGATAGCGAGCTCGATTACAGGATCTGGGAACTCCATAGACTCAAGAATTACTGGATGCTGCTCATCACAGATTGTGTCACCTGTAGATGTCTGCTTGAATCCAACAGCAGCAGCGATATCTCCAGAATATACCTCATCTAACTCAGAACGCTTGTTAGCATGCATCTGAAGGATACGTCCAACACGCTCTTTTTTACCCTTTGTAGCATTTAATACATAAGATCCGGACTTACATGTTCCACGATATACACGGATGAATGCAAGACGACCAACGAATGGATCTGTCATGATCTTGAATGCTAATGCTGCGAAAGGACCATCATCTGTAGACTCAACGGAAACATCATTTCCATCAAGGTCTGTACCCTTGATATCCTCTACATCTGTTGGAGCTGGCATATACTCGATAACAGCATCTAACAGTTTCTGGATACCTTTGTTCATATGAGCGGATCCACAACAAACTGGAACAGCCTCGTTGGAGATTGTAGCCTTACGAAGAGCTTTCTTTAAGTCTTCGATTGAAGGCTCCTCACCCTCAAGGTACTGCATCATCAGCTCGTCATCAAAATCACAGATCTGCTCAACTAACTTGTTGTGATACTCCTCAGCCTGATCTTTGTAATCATCTGGGATATCTAAGATGGAGATGTCCTCTCCCTTTTTATCATTATAAATGTAAGCTTTCATCTCAAAGAGATCGATAATTCCTGCGAAATCATCTTCCTTACCAATAGGAAGCTGAATTACAACAGCGTTCTTACCAAGCTTAGTTCCGATCTCATCAACTGTGTTGAAGAAATCCGCACCCATAATATCCATCTTATTAACGAATGCAATTCTAGGTACATTGTATGTATCAGCCTGTCTCCAAACGTTCTCGGACTGTGGCTCTACACCACCCTTTGCATCGAATACGCCGATAGAACCATCAAGTACACGCAGGGAACGCTCTACCTCTACAGTAAAGTCAACATGACCTGGTGTATCGATGATGTTGATACGATGCTCTAAAGCGCCAGGCTTTGGTTTATTGTTCTCCTGGAGTGTCCAATGGCATGTTGTAGCAGCTGATGTGATTGTGATACCACGCTCCTGCTCCTGCTCCATCCAGTCCATGGTAGCAGTACCTTCGTAAGTCTCACCAATCTTGTAGTTAACACCAGTATAATAAAGGATACGCTCTGTTAATGTTGTCTTACCAGCATCGATATGAGCCATAATACCAATATTTCTGGTTCTCTCAAGTGGATATTCTCTTCCAGCCAAGGTATTTTCCTCCTATAAATAGTACGCGGATTATCCGCAATTTATGATAACCGTCCCAGACTGCCATATTAGACAGGCAATGCGGAACGGTTTTTCACTGTAATATGATGCGAAGATTCGATTAGAATCTGTAATGAGCAAATGCCTTGTTGGCCTCTGCCATTCTGTGCATCTCTTCTTTTCTCTTTACAGATGCTCCACTATTGTTAGCAGCATCCATAATCTCGTTAGCAAGACGCTCTTCCTGAGTTCTCTCAGATCTCTTACGTGAGAACTCTGTCATCCAGCGAAGTGCTAATGTCTGACGTCTCTCTGGTCTAACGTCGATAGGTACCTGATATGTAGCACCACCGATACGTCTTGACTTAACCTCGAGTGCAGGCATGATGTTGTTCATAGCCTCCTCAAAGACTTCCATAGCATCCTTGCCTGTTGTCTCTGCAACACGCTCAAATGCACCGTAGACGATCTTCTGAGCAACACCCTTCTTACCATCTAACATGATGTTATTGATAAGCTTTGTTACTACTTTATTATTGTAAATAGGATCTGGTAATACATCCCTTTTTGCGATATGTCCTTTACGTGGCACGGTTCTTCCCTCCTTAATTATATTTTACTGAATAATCAGACATTAAATCATCGGTACTCACAAGGTTAAAACCTATGTGTACATGCTCGGACGCATAATCTATTCACTGCAACCAACAGAGAAAAATAAGCAATTCCGGCATTATTAACAAATGTCTTTATTTCTTAGGTCTCTTAGCACCGTATTTGGAACGAGCCTGACGTCTATCTGCGACTCCTGCAGTATCAAGAGTACCTCTGACGATATGGTATCTTGTACCAGGTAAATCCTTAACACGTCCACCACGGATAAGAACCACACTATGCTCCTGAAGGTTATGACCCTCTCCAGGAATATAACTTGTTACCTCAATACCGTTACTAAGACGAACTCTGGCGATCTTACGAAGAGCTGAGTTAGGCTTCTTAGGTGTAGCGGTTTTTACAGCAGTACACACACCTCTCTTCTGTGGTGAGCTTGTTGCTGTTGCTCTCTTCTTTAAGGAGTTAAATCCTCTCTGAAGTGCAGGCGCTGTTGATTTCTTTGATACAGACTGTCTTCCTTTTCTAACTAACTGGTTAAAAGTTGGCATTCTGATTTCACCTCCATACATATTTTTCTGTTGTGGTTGCTAAAAAGTTTCTCGTTACTGTGCTTTGCAAGATATCACCTGTCATAAAGATAATGTCTCTTGTAACGCACATTTTCAGATTATATCGAATCTATAAATTTTTGTCAAGCTTTTTTTATTGACGGCTGTCGACTGTATAAGCCAAAAATGATAATGTCCTGGTAAAGCAAAAATGAAAATGTCCCGAATGTGTTATAATAATCTCTATTCGGGGGTGATGAATTATCAGGAGAATAGAACTTACTATGA
>JAXJRI010000238.1:0-3300 GCA_036310685.1 Lachnospiraceae bacterium
CACGTAAGCTTGCTTACAAGTGGGGATGTGAGTTATTTGCCAAGCATGCAGGAGAACCGCCAGTGGCTGTTCTCCTGTAGACACGCCCCTTCATGAGCATGAAGTGGTGATTAGCACCACGAAAATGCGAATGAAGGGCAGGAATGTGGGAGTCGCAAAGCGACGCGACAATCCGTAGTCACTTTTGGCACCCATGTCATTTTATAAAAAAATGCGATGTTATTTTACAATAAAATGCAAACATCATATGCATAAATAAAAAATATGTTATATTATGCATAAGATGTTGATGCATTTTCGTTGACAGGTCTTAAACGTTGTACTATAATATGCCTAGTTTTGATACATACGATATCCGCAGTAACTTCATATGTTACATAATAGATAAGCATATGAAGTTGATATAATATTGTAAGATAGAAGATATGAAGAGATATAGATAGGAGACAGATTGGTATGAAGACTTACGTAGTAGCAAACCAGAAAGGTGGAATTGGTAAGACAACCACAGCAACAGCCTTAGCATCTATTTTAAGAAAGAAAGGTTATAAGACTTTGCTGATTGATTCTGATGTACAGGGTAACAGTACAGATACCTATGAGGCAAAGATCGAAGGAGAGGCAACTCTTTATGATGTACTTCTTGATGAGGACAGGATCCCTCTTACTGATGCGATTCAGCATACGGAAAAGGGAGATATTGTGGCCTCCGACCCACTCTTAAGAAGAGCTGATGAGATACTTCATCAGGATCTTGAAGGGGTATATCGTTTGCAGGATGCACTCGATAAACTTGAGGGATATGATTACGTTATCATCGATACAGCGCCGGCTGTAAACTCTATTCTTCATAATTGCCTGATTGCAGCGGATGAGGTTATCATTCCAATCACGGCAGACCGTTATGGTATTCAGGGACTGGCAGAGTTGAATCATACAATAGCAACGATTCAGAGACGTCAGAATCCAAAGCTTAAAGTAGCTGGACTTCTCTTGATTCGCTACAATAACCGCACCTTATTAGGAAGAGAAGTAAAGGACAATCTAGTTGATATCGCCAAGCAGATGAATACTCAGTTATTCGAGACAACTATCCGTGAATCTGTAAAATGTCGTGAGGCACAGGCTATGAGACAGACCCTGATTGACTATGCACCAAAGAGTACGACAGCGATAGATTATATTGCCTTTACAGAAGAATTGCTTGCGAATGAGAAAGAGTAGTAGAAGAGAGCGAATGAGAAAGGGCAGTAGAAGAGTAGATATCATCACCAAGGTATGCTATACTACTATGCAGAAATAAGGTGCGGAGTTCTTGTGCATTAGATTAATGCATACTTCTTATGCAAATATAGGAGATAGCATCTTTTTAATGTTTATGTGACAGAGGTATCTTGATAAAACGCACAATAGTTGAAAGTAGGGAGAACAGATGGCAAGGAATAAGGACAGCAGATTTAACGCAGCGGATGGATTTGACTTCATCGGAGAAGAACCGGTGCAGACTGCCCCGGTCAAATCAATCCCTGGAAGGAATGTAAAGAAAGAGATCGGATCTACTCAGGGTCGTAAGGGTATGAAGCTTAAGAGGATGACCATGGCGATGTCAGATGACAATCACGAATATGTATTCAGTGAGGCAAAGCGTCTTGGAATTTCAGCGACAGCATTTGTCAATCAGGTCTTAGATTTATATCGAGAAGATCATCCAATTGAGTAAAGATTTTTCTAAAATTTTTAAATATTCTGAGTACACTCAGAAAAAAGAGATAGGAGCCATGCAAAAATGATTCGCAAGGCTCCTTTTTGAGTATGCCGAAGTATTATATTAAACCTCGATGTTACTTCGGGTTTGTAATTGACTATTCGGTCCAGCTCATCAGTGTTTTGATGATCTCAACCATAGACTCCATGCCTTCTAAAGTGATATGCTCGAAAGGTCCGTGATATCCATATCCGCCGGTTCCAAGGTTAGGACAAGGCAGTCCCATATAGGAAAGCATAGCACCGTCTGTGCCGCCGCGGACAGGACGAGAGATTGGGTTTAGTCCGCATGCCCTGATTGCAGCATAGGCCCGATCGATAATTTCCATATGATTGGTGATGATAGGGAACATATTCTTATAGGACTGAGTGATTGTCAGAGTGACCGTTCCTTCTCCGTATTTATAATTGAATTCCTGTTCTAAATCCTTTAAATCCTGAAGCTTCTCCTTAAACTTCTTCTGGTCATGGTCGCGGATAATATAATTTAGCTGGGCTTTTGCGACATCTCCGCGAAGCCCAGTCAGGTGGAAGAAGCCCTGACGTCCGGAAGTGTTGGCAGGAGTTTTTTCTGGAGGAAGTGAAGAAGCGATTTCCGTTGCAATTAATCCTGCATTGACCATAATATCTTTCGCTTCTCCAGGGTGAACGCTGACACCCTTGATAAAAAATTCTGCGCTCGCTGCATTGAAGTTTTCATAGGCGACCTCGCCCTCATAATCTCCATCCACTGTGTAGGCATATTCTGCCTTAAAGATGCTGAGGTCAAAGAGAGAAGCACCATTACCAATTTCCTCATCAGGTGTAAAGCCAATATAGATCTTTCCGTGAGGAATCTTCTTGCTGACAATCTCATCTAAGGCTGTCATAATTTCAGCGATACCAGCTTTATCGTCAGCACCCAAAAGAGTAGTTCCGTCTGTAGTAATTAAAGTCTTATGAATGGCATACTTAAGATCAGGAAAATCAATCATAGAAAGTGTCTCACCACTTCCTTTTAATATGATGTCATTGCCCTGGTAATCCTCGATTATCTGTGGTTTCACATCATGTCCACTTGCATCAGGTGAGGTATCCATATGAGAGATAAAACCGATAGCAGACTTGTCTTCCATTCCACGAGAGGCAGGAAGCATAGCATAGAGATAGCAGTTGTCGGTGAGTATGATATCAGAAAGACCGATCGTCTCCAATTCTTCTTTCAGATATTTGGCTAATTCAAATTCCTTGGGATTTGACGGAGTCTCCGGGCTATCTTCATCGGATGTAGTCTCAAAAGAGATATATTTGAAAAAACGTTCTAATAAATTATTCATAATAGCGTGGCAAAAAGCCACAGCCTCCCTTCCTTCGATTTTATTAAAGTATATAATTACAACAGCAAATGCACAAGAGAAATTTAAAGAAGGAGTGTAAAAAACAGGAAAAGACTTTCATAATGGTGTGCTACCCGTCAAGTGGACAGTAAAAATATTTAAAGATTCTAAGGATGTTGCTTTCAGTGGCATCCTTTTCTATGCTGCTGCAAGAAGCTTC
>JAXJRI010000239.1:0-5303 GCA_036310685.1 Lachnospiraceae bacterium
TATTTCGAAAAAAAGCAGATCGACGGGGCTTAGGTGGGTGTTTTGCGCTTTCCTGAAATGAGCCGAAAAATATGCGATTTTTTACTCAATCAAGTCTTGACATATTACCGCTGGACTTCTTGGGCTTTTCCAGTAGTCTTTCGAGGAGCAGGAGATGCCAACTTCCCGATGGCTGTTAATATCATCTCCATGCTTTTATGTAGAATCGTACTGGCATATGTGTTCGCATATGGTTTCAACCTGGGAATGATGGGAACCTGGTATGCTATGTACTGCGACTGGGGACTTCGTGCAGTAATCTATCTCTTCCGCTACCGAAGCGGTAAGTGGACCACCTATCATGCTTTGAGATAATAAGAAGGACAGGACCAAGGGAGTCGCAAGGCGACAGAACAATCCTTAGCCACTATTGTCACACATATCTAAGAAGCCATATCTAAGATAAGAAATGTACATGAGAAAACAGGAGAAGAAATGTTTCTTCTCCTGTAAATCGTTAGATGACTATGAGTCTGATCTCTCACTTTGTCGTTTGATCGCCTGAAATGTCTCTTCGCTGATGATATGTTCCATCTTGCACGCATCTGCTTCTGCAGTTTCTGGATCTACTCCTAGTTTCTCTAATACTGCAGTGAGAGTCTTGTGGCGATCGTAAATTTTATCTGCATAGGCCTTACCATCGGTGGTCAAATTGATGTAGCCTTGTTCGGACCTGATGATATAATTCTTCTCCTCAAGATTCTTCATGGCGACACTGACACTGGACTTTTTGAATCCGAGGTCATTGGCGACATCAACAGAACGGACTACAGGAAGCTTCTCACCGAGTGTGAGGATCGATTCGAGATACATCTCAACAGATTCATTACTCTTGGACTTCATGGCAGATTCCTCCTGATTTATTTATCATACAAAATATATCATAAAAACAAAAGAAATACAAACAAGAGAGCCACATATATGGGAAAATCATGCATGAATAGACCTCTACTGTAAAAAAGTTAATTGTGGCGAATCGTAGTCAGTCTATAAGAACCGATATCCTTTCATCGCTATCTGGGAAATGTGGTAGAATAGAGAAAATAATTGTTTGGATGATCTGGAGAAACTGGAGGAGAATACAATGAAGCAGAGAGATGACAGATTTGAGATCGCAGTATATGGGAAAGGCGGAATTGGAAAGTCTACCATCAGTGCAAATCTGTCCGCTGCACTGGCACTGCTTGGTGAGAAAGTGCTGCAGATAGGATGCGATCCGAAACATGATTCGACCAGACTTCTCATGCATGGAGAGGCTCTTCCCACTGTTCTATCCTATCTGAGAGGAGTCAGAAAAGAAGAGGAGGACACAGCTCAGGTAATGGGAGAGGGAGCGTTTGGAGTCGGCTGTATGGAAGCTGGAGGACCTGAGCCAGGAGTTGGCTGTGCGGGAAGGGGTATTATCTCTTCTTTCGACTTTATCAAAAGACACAGGATCAAAGATCCTTACGATCTGGTGGTCTATGATGTCCTGGGAGATGTTGTTTGCGGTGGATTTGCCGTACCAGTGAGAAGAGAGTACGCGGATGCAGTCTTACTTGTGACCAGTGGGGAGTTTATGTCCATATATGCTGCCAACAATATTCTTCGTGGCATTCGCAATATTGACGGTCAGGAAGGTCATCGAGTCGCAGGTATTATTTATAATGAGCGCAAAGTTGACGATGAAGATGGCAGAATCTCTCGATTTGCTAAGGCGGTGGGGCTTCCAATCTTAGCGAAAATTCCGAGAAGTGATGCATTTGCTGTCTCGGAGAAGGCGAATCTTACGATTCTGGAAAGAAATGAGGAGGAGGCCAATAAGTGGATTGCCGCTAAGCAGGGAAGCGAGGAATCTAAAACAGAAACCATCTTAGAGGAAGCAGGGTCAGAGAATCCAAAGACAAAGAAAGAGAAGAAACATAAGAAGAAGTATAAGAAGAATCGAAGAGGAGTTTCCGCCGCAGAAAGAAGGCAGGAAGCAAGAGCAGAGAAAGAACTGGTGGAGGTTTTCCTAAGTCTTTCGAAAAAAATATCATCTGACCTGCCACTCTATGAGGCTGATCCACTGTCAGATGAGGCCTTAGAGGCTATTGTCTTTGGTGGAGGAGAAAAAGGGAAGAAGAAAGAACAAGAAGAAAGCAGGCTTAATCATACCATGTCGGAGGATGCTCAGCTTTCATTAGATGCGCCTTTATACACGGAGGAGAGGGAAAGTCAGACTTCGGAAAGAAGACAGCAAAGGCCAGGACGTTCGAATCTTAAGAGACCGCCTCTTTATGGCTGTGCCTTCAGCGGTGCTGCAACAAGTGCAGTTCATCTGAGAGATGCCATCGTGATTGCCCATTCTCCAAAGTCCTGTGCTTATTTCACTTGGCAGAACATCAGCTCTGCGGGAAGAAAAAATCTGTTCCACAGAGGAATCCTGATGCCATCAGCTATCAGTCCAAATTTCGAGAGTACAGAGATTGACAATGCCCAGGCAGTATTCGGGGGTATGGATTCTTTAGAGGAGAAAGTCAAGAAAGCGGTAGCTAGAAAACCGGGTGCGGTAATCATCGTCAGCTCTTGCGTAAGCGGAATTATTGGGGATGATATCAGGCAAATGGAAAAATACTCTACCGCTGAGGTTCCTGTCATTGCAATTGAAGCAGACGGTGATATTTCTGGAGATTACATGTCGGGAATTGAACTATGTATGAAGAGCTTGGCAAAACGCCTTTTTATCAGAGATTATCAGAATTTCAGTCCAGCTGTCCGGAAGGTTAATCTCATTGCAGAGACATCAATCTCTAATAACAGTGAACTCAATTATCTGCGATTAAAGAGGCTTCTGGAGCGTATGAATATTGAGATCTCCTGTCGTTTTCTAGGGGATGCAACGGCAGAAGAGATGAGACATTTTTTGGAGGCACCTTTGAACATTCTTGCAGTAGACAGTCAGGATGGACGGAAAATGCAGGCCTGGCTGACAGAAGTATTCGGCTGCCGTTTTATGGAAGAGGCAGTTCCAATCGGATTCCATAAGACCGCTCAGTGGCTGAGAAAGATTGGAGATTTCTTTGAATGTCAAGAACAGGCAGAGACGATCATTGAGGAAGAGGAGAAAGTTTATCATGACAGCATTGATGCTCTTAGGAGTAAGCTTGCTGGAAAGAAGATTTTGATGACGACAATCAATACGGATATGGATTGGCTTCTCAGTGCTGTCAGAGAAGTTGGCATGGAGATTGTCTGGGTTGGAGTGCTGAATTATCTCCATCAGGATCTTGTGGTTACACATCATAAGGAAGATTATCCTATGATCGAGGAGAGTTTCTCCTGGGAGAAAGTAAACCGGAGGATTCAGGAGACTGAGCCAGATATTGTTCTTTCTAACTATACTTCTGCAGTCAATGAGGGGGATTATCTGGTGGATTCCATGGCAATGACACAGGTGACGGGATTTCACTCTGGGGTACATCTCTTAAGACGGTGGGCAGAGCTGCTTGATCAGAAAGAAGGTTCGTGGATTCAGGACCGGGCACTTTTTGAAAAGTATTACCGATAGGAGGGGGAAGCGATGAATAGACGATATGAGGGAGCAATTCTCCCAGATAGTATAACAGGTATGATTTTTGCCATGGATGGCATTAAAAACGCGATCGTCCTCCTAAACGGTCCCATGGGATGTAAATTCTACCACAGTACGACCTCACAATATCTTATGATGAGACCGACCATGAAGCTTCCAGGAGACGAGGGCGGTCAGCCGGTACCAGTAGATTATAATTATTTAAATGACTGGTTCTTTCGTCAGCAGCAAGTACCCTGTACTTATTTAGATGGGTATGATTATATCTATGGAAGCAAGGAGAAGGTGCGAGAGGGTTTACAGTTTTTAAAAGAGAATATCAGATTTGATTTTGTCGCTGTGATTAATTCTCCTGGCGCTGCCCTCATTGGAGATCAGCTTGAGGGAGCAGTGAAGGAGGTCTTGGGGGAAGAGGTTCCTTGTCTCCTGATTGAGAGCCCAGGATATTCCAGATCCTTTCAGGAAGGTTATTCTGCAGCTTCCACTGCACTGCTTAGTAGGATTTTGAAAGGTTCTCTCTATGAGCCGGGAGCATTATCCCACTTAGAATCTGAGCATACAAAGTCAGAAACCTTCTGGATTAATGTCCTTGGCATGTCTATCTTTGATCGTTATCAGGAGGGTGACCGGGAAGAATTGGAGAGGCTATTAGATTTGTTCCATATCAAAGTGAACTGCTTCTGCTGTACTGATTGCAGCATGGATCAGATTCGGCAGATTCCAGAGGCGGATCTTAATCTGGTGCTTTATCCTGAGACCGGCTTAGAGAGTGCTCAGTTCTTAGAAGAAGCGCTCGGTATGCCGTATGTACTTTTAGATTGTCCGCCGGTTGGATATCAAGCCAGTAGACAGATGCTTGAGAGTATCTGTCAGGAATTAAAGGTGATAAAAGGCGGTAAGTCGGTAGATATCTCAGAGAAAAAAGAACAAAAATTTGAGCAGAAGATGCGTCAGGCAGCCGTGAAAAAGGGCAGGAAGATAGGGAAGAAGGAGGGGGCTAAAAAGGTTGTACAGGATAAGAATCCTTTTACAATATTGGAAGCAGAGACTGAAAAATCTCAGCCGGCAGATATCCCAGCACTCAGGGAAGGAATGGCAGTCTTCCGAGAAGAAGAAGAGAGAGCTCGTGCCCGTGCCTGGTCTAAAATCAATGATATCTATCAGACGACTGGCAGACCCAAGGGAGTATCCTTTGCAATCCAGGGAAGTTCCTCAGCAGTTTATGCATATGCGAAGTTCTTCATCGAATATCTGGGTATGATTCCGGATGCACTCTCACTGGTGAGAGATGACCAGAATGGAAGGATTTTGAGCCAGGGGGAAGATCTTACTTCTTTAACTCTCAGTGATCAGACATGGAAGTCAGAATCCGAGAAAGGACTCTATCAGCTGCTGCATGAGCATGGCTATGAAGATGCCTTGACCCAGGACATCTATGATACAGATGCAGAACTCGTTCTTGCAGACGCCAATGTTATCGCAATCTTAAAAACTAAAAAGAAAGTCTTCTCAGGAATTGAGATCAGCAATCCGGGTATGGGTTATGTGGACTTAGTCAAAAAGACCCACTTCGGAATCCAGGGAGCTCTCTTTTTGACGGAACAGGTTCTTAATGGACTAATGTCACGTATATAAAACGTGTAAAGGGTTACTGTTCATGCATGATATTAATACAGGTAGTTCAAACTATTTTTCACTGACTTCCATCTGA
>JAXJRI010000240.1:0-11954 GCA_036310685.1 Lachnospiraceae bacterium
CCAGATGCTTCCGGAAGAAGAAGACCAGTGCCTATCGAGGGATCTAACTATGTTATCCCAGTAGACACAGTTGTCATCGCCATTGGTCAGAGCCCTAACCCATTGATCCGCAAGACCACACCAGGACTTGAGACCCAGAAGTGGGGCGGAATCATCGTCAATGAAGAGACTGGCGAGACCAGCAAGGAGAATGTATACGCAGGTGGAGATACCGTAACCGGAGCAGCAACCGTTATCCTTGCTATGGGAGCAGGTAAAAAGGCAGCCGCTGCCATCGATGCAAAACTTTCTGGAAAATAGTGAAGTGATTACAGGACCAAAGGGAGTCGCAAAGCGACGGTACAATCCGTAGTCACTTTTGACAACCACATCATGTAGTTATCTTTACATCATGTAGTTCATATCTATATACTTTGATTTTGGTAATAATGTAGAAGGCTGTCTGTGCACCAGGCAGCCTTTATGCTATAATGAATTGCATCAATATATATATTATCAAATAATGTAAATGTATCGAAAAATTTATCGTTAATGAATTTGAGGAGAAACATGAGATACAAAGAATTATTTCGTGCATTGTCAGAATGTGAGATTGGGGTCCTGGTCTTATCGGAAGATAATATTATCGTGGATCTGAACGAGAAAGCAGAAGAGCTGCTGCATGGAAATGGACATCTTGTCGGGAGAGATCTGCCGAAATGGGCCAGGGTGCTGGCTAAAGATCAGGATTACTCTCAGTATGCCAAGGTGGCCTTTGGAGAGTATCTAGTCCGTCAACCAGTCCCTGTCCCAGATGACCTTCCTGCCTATACCAGATGGATTGGATTTCGGTCTGCTAACCGTGATTATATGTTTGATGTCCTGGAGACTGTCATCAATAAGATGAGTGAGGGTCTGGTTGTCTGTGACAGTGAGGGCAGGCTTAACTATTATAATGATTCCGGCTGTAAGATGGATTCTGTCGTAGAAGAAAATGTCCGAGGCCTTTTGGTGAGCCAGGTATACACAATGGAAGACGGGAAAGAGATGATCTTGCCAGAGATTGTGAAGACCAGGAAGCCTGTTCTGAATCTCCGTCAGCGTTATATTTCAACGAAAAGTGGCAAGAATAAGGATGTCGTCTCTAACGCCTATCCTGTTATTAAAAATGGACAGCTTCTTGCTGCATTTAATATTGTGGAGGATTATACGACTATCACAGATCTTCACGAGCAGATTGCAGAGTTAAGGGCAGAGCTTCTCAATATGTCATCCGGCCATAATGATAGTAAGAGCCCTTTTACTGCAAAATATACTTTTGAAGATATCATCTGTCAGAGTGATTCTATGAAGAGTGTGATTGACCAGTGCAGACAGGTTGCCAAAACAGATTCTGCGATCATGTTCTATGGAGAGACTGGAACAGGTAAGGAATTATTTGCACAAAGTATTCATAATGCCAGCAATCGAAAGGACGGCCCTTTCTTAGCTATCAATTGTGCGGCACTTCCGGAAAATCTGCTGGAGTCCATTCTTTTTGGATCGGTCAAAGGAGCCTATACTGGGGCAGAAACCCGAGCAGGTCTCTTTGAGCAGGCCAATCATGGAACGCTGTTATTAGATGAGATCAATTCCATGGATATTAATCTGCAGGCCAAACTCTTAAGAGTACTGCAGGATGGAAAGATTCGAAGAGTGGGAGGAGATAAGACGATTCAAGTCGATGTCCGCATAATCTCCAATACGAATATGTCTCCTTATCAAGCAATCAAGGAAGGAAAACTCAGACAGGATCTCTTTTACCGCCTGGGAGTCGTCAATATCAATATTCCTCCACTTCGAGAGAGAAAAGGTGATATCCCGATCCTTGTGGAACATTTTATTCATGTCTATCGGAGAAAATATCTGAAATCTGTTCAGAGTATCGATAAGATGACCTTAGGTATATTTGAGACATATGACTGGCCGGGAAATGTCAGAGAGCTTCAGCATGCGGTAGAACATGCTGTGATCGTCCTTCCAGAAAATGTCATGGAGATCACACCAGAATATATCCCACAGCATCTCCTGTCCGATGATGATTTTGATAAAGTGGAGCCGGCAAAAGAAGAAGAAGCAGATCCTTCAGATAAGAGAGACCAGCTGATCCACAGATTAGAAGATGTGGAGAAAGATACCATTATACGGATACTAAAGAATAACAAAGGTAATATCTCAAAATCCGCCAAGGTGATGGAGATGAGCAGGCAGAATCTACAATATCGGATCAAACGATACCATATTGACGTAAAGGCAATCAAAGAGAGTACAAAAGAAGAGCACGAATAAGTGCAAAGTAATACGGAAAAAAGGCACAATGTAAATATCAATGGTCCTCTATAATAATATCAGAATTAAGAATCGTAAGAAACTAATATATTATCAAGGAGGATTTATATTATGGATAATTTTACATTTTACAGCCCAACATACTTCGTATTTGGTAAGGGTACAGAGGCTGAGACCGGTAAGATGGTTAAAAAATATGGTGGAAAGAAAGTTCTCATCCACTATGGTGGTGGTTCTGTTAAGAGATCTGGTCTGTTAGACCGTGTAAAAGCTTCTCTTGATGCAGAGAATATCCCATATGTAGAGCTTGGTGGCGCACAGTCCAATCCAAAGAGTGGCCTTGTTTACGAAGGTATCGAGCTTGCTAGAAAAGAAGGAGTAGACTTCTTACTTGCAGTTGGTGGTGGATCTGCAATCGACTCTGCTAAGGGTATCGCACTTGGAACTATCTATGATGGAGATTTCTGGGATTTCTATGATGGAACACATCCAATCGTAGAGAAAGCTCTTCCAGTTGGTGTTGTACTTACAAACGCAGCTACAGGATCTGAAGCTTCTACAGACTCCGTAGTAACAAGCGAAGAGGGTAACTTAAAGAGATGTGCAGAGGGAGATATCCTTCGTCCAGTATTCTCTATCATGAATCCAGAGCTTACTGAGACACTTCCTGTATATCAGACAGCAAGTGGTATCACAGATATTATGGCTCATTGTATGGAACGTTACTTCTCCAAGACAAAAGAAGTTGAGATCACAGATCGGCTCCTTGAGGCTATTATGATCACATTAGTTAAAGAGTCCAGAAGAGTTATGCAGGACCCTAACAACTACGAGGCACGTGCTAACATTATGTGGTGTGCAACCATCGCTCATAACAACAGCACAGGTATCGGACGTGCTCAGGATTGGGGAACACATCATCTTGAGAACCAGTTATCTACATTCTATGGATGCTCTCATGGTGAGGGACTTGGAATTCTCTTCCCACACTGGATGCGCTATGCATTAAACATCGATGTTATGAAGTTTGCTCAGTTTGCTAACCGTGTATGGGGCGTTCAGATGAACTTTGAGAACCCAGAGGAGACTGCTCTCACAGGTATTGAGAAGTATGAAGAATGGATCAAGTTCCTTGGACTTCGTACCACTATTACAGAGCTTGGTGGTAAGGAGGAAGATATCCCAGCTATGGTTGATGATATGTTCAATGGAGCACCGAACCATGGTAACTTCCTGAAACTTACCAGAGAGATCGCATCTGAGATTTATCGTCAGTCCTTATAATACGTCAGTCCTTATAATAGTTCGCCAGAATAAATTTGCAGTTATAAAAATCCTACGTTACTTTAACAGAGAGAGTCTGCCGTCAGGCAGGCTCTTTTTCTGGTGCTCTTGAAAAATATTTGGTAAAGGTTGTATAAAGAAGAAATAACCATCACTCTAGAGTAAAAATATAGTAAACTATCGAGTTTATCAGTTAATATAATTAAATTATTGAAATAAATTTATGCATAATACATAAAAAAATAAACCTTGAAATTGTTAACTATTGTGCAATTAAACAATAGTTCTGAATATTTGTCATTTTGGCACGATTCTCTGCACAAAGATACTTTCCTGGTTTGATAAACTACATACATCTGAAAGAGAGATGTTAAGTTCATTGCTGAGAGATTAGTTATGAGTCTTGCATCAAAGTTCTTGTCGTTCCGTGAAAAATGAATAGAAAGAAAGGAGATATCAGACATGAATTTTGCAGACATTATTATGTCCATTGATAATACTCTCTGGGCAACCCCGTTAATCGCTCTCACATTTGGTCTTGCTGTCGTATATTGTTTCGTAATGCATTTCCACAATGTGACAAAGCCAAAATTACAGTGGCATCTGCTGACACATGGTGATGGTTCAGAAGAAGGTCTTTCCGCATTTGAGACATTCTCAACTGTAGCTGCTTACCGAGTTGCCGTAGGTAACATCGGAGGTGTTATGGTTGCTATTATGTATGGTGGACCAGGAGCTGTATTCTGGATGATCATTACTGCTTTAGTAACTTCTGCTATCGCTTACGCTGAGAACAGTCTTGGACAGATTTATAAAGTCCGTCAGGACGGTCAGTATCGAGGCGGTCCTTACTACTACATGGAAAGAGGTATCCCGATCAAACCTCTTGGTAAGTTTATGGCAGTCTGTTTTTCTTTATTTGCTTCTATCGGTGTTCCGTTCCTCGTAACAGGTCCATCCGCTAACAATATTGCAATGGCATTCGAGAACAGTTTCCATATCAAACCTATGATCACTGGAGCTATCATCGCAATCTTACTTTTCCTTGTCATTGCTGGTGGTATTCGTCGAATTGCTACTTTCTCAACGATTATCGTACCATTTATGACAATTGGTTACTTAATTGTCACAATTATCGTTATTGTGACTCACGCTAATGTACTCGGTGATACGATTGTAATGATGGTTGGTAGTGCATTTAACAAACATGCAGTATTCGGTGGTATGATGGGCGGCGCTTTCTCCTATGGTGTTAAGCGTGCCGTTAACTCATCAGGATCTGGTTTCGGTGAGACCCCTCCATCAGCTGCAGCAGCTGAGACAGAGCATCCTGCAACACAGGGTCTTGTTAATGCATTTTCTGTATATATCGATGTAGCCGTCTGTTTCTGTTCCGGTATTATGGCAGAGATTACAGACTGCTTCAATGTTCTTGGACCAGATGGTAAGACATTCATGCATATCGGACAAGGTTCTAAGCTCATGGCTGAGCAGGCTGCTACTAATACAGCTGGTGTTGTATGGGTACAGGAAGCTGCAAATACAGCAATGCCAGTAATCGGTGGTGCTTTAATCGCTATCGCATTAGTATGTTTTGCATATTCAACATGTGTAGCTTATTATTATGAAGGTGAGTCAGGAATTGCTTACCTGCTCAGAAATGTTCCTCAGGAAAAACGTAAAGGTGTTATCTGGGGCGTTAGAATTATCATGCCTATCATGTTCTTCATTTGGACTTTGGTTACTGCTTCCACTGCGTGGGCAATCAGTGAGATCATGTTTGCACTGATGGCATGGTTCAACTTAATCGCATTAGCATTCTTAATTCCTGTAGTTAAGAAAGTATATTGGGATTATATGGATCAGCGGAAAGCTGGGGTAGAGAAACCATATTTCAATCCAGACAAGGTCGGAATTAAAAATGTTGACGTCTGGATGGATATCAATAAAGATCGGATCGAGGCTGATAAAAAGAAAGCTGAATAGTGTTTTGATTGAACGACAGATAATCCGCAGAGCCGGTGGGAGACCATCGGTGATGCGGATTTTTTGTGTTTTTTTCCAGACAATATATGTGACTGCAGTGTCAAAACTCATCATCCTACGTAAGTTTGTTTACAAGTGGGGATGTGAGTTAGTGACACTGTAGTCATAATTTTTGTGAGGTGAAAAACTGATAAGAAATTACGAAGAAATGCTAAGATAGATTGCCTCAAAAAGAATATAGTAAAGGCACAAACAAGGGAAACAACAAAAGATCATCAAAGTCAAAAATGATGTTGTTTTTTTTGAATATTATTATTTATCCAAAATGTATTTTAGGAGGTATTGTACAATGGATATGAGTTATTTAAAAGACAAACCAATCGCTATTCTTGGTGCCGGCGGAGTTGGTAAAACAATGGCTGGTGACTGTGCTCTCGCAGGAGCAAAGGTTAACCTTTGGGAGCAGCCAGCATTCGAGAAGAACTTAACAAACATCATGAGAACAGGTATCAAACTTACCGGTAACCAGTTCTCTTATTATGGATTCGAGAGAAGAGGAACAGGACATCTTAACATGGCTACAACAGATATGGCTGAGGCAGTTAAGGGTGCTGGAATCATCATCGTAACAACAATCGCTATCGCACATGAGACCGTATTCCGTGAGCTCGTTCCACTGTTAGAGGACGGCCAGGTAGTTAACATCATCCCGGATAACTTAGGAACATTCGAGCTCCGCAAGATCATGAGAGAGATGAACTGCACAAAGGATGTCATCGTAGGAGCATGGTACACAGCACCTTACGGAGTAAGAATCGTAAGACGTGGTGGAGTAACAACCAACGAGTGCAAGGTTGAGGACCGTATCACAACAATCCGTGGAGCAGCCCTTCCAGCTAAGGATTCCGAGAAGTTCATCGAGGCAGCTAACTACATCCCAGCATTTGATGCGATCCGCACAGGTGACGGATTTGTAACAGGAACAGACGTTATCGATGTTAACCTTGGTAACGTAAACCCAGTAATCCATGTACCAGGAACAGTCCTTGGTGTATCTACAATGCAGAACTTCGATACCGTACTTGGTCAGGAGAAGAAGAACTACTCTCTGTATGGATTCGCACTCTGCCCAGCAATCGCAGAAGTACAGTCTGTATTCTGGGAGGAGGAGAAAGCATTAGCTAAGGCAATGAACGTTGGCCTTTGCACAGTAAACTATGAGGACTTCTTCTCACGTACAACAATGTATGGAAAAGAGTACATGGGACCAGACTTCGCAGTACCATTCACAGAGAAATATGAGAATTTCTTCGGTGATGGACCATTCGATCTTGAGAACAGATATATCACAGAGGACGTACCTGTAGGATGCTTCTTTATCCATCAGTTAGGAGAGAAGTATGGAGTTAAGACACCAATCGTAGATTCCATGGCATTACTTGCAAGCACAATGCTTAAGAGAGACCTGTGGAAAGAGAGCAAGTTCACACTTGACTACATCGGAATCGGTGACATGGACGATGCAGAGCTCAAGGCTTACATCAAAGATGGTGTTTACAACAAATAATTAATAATTACAAGAATAATAATTCCGTAGCTGTCAAGTCCCAGTCTCGAGCATGAATTTACCATTTGTTTCCTGTAGTAGGTTTATTATTAGATCTGAAAAGAATAATGCTGAGAATGCTTGGCAGCTGCGTTTTTATATGGAGGATAGAACCTATGCCAATTATTAAAAATCATGATAGAAGATTTAAATTAGGAATGCACTCTTACACATTACATCTTTCTGGCTTTGGTGAAAGCTGGGGATTCCAGGAGTATGGTGAGCATCATGCATTTGAGCAGGTTGCTACATTCAAAGATCTTGTTGATGAGGCAGTTAAGGTAGGTCTTGATGTACTTCATATCACATTAGTAGATATTCAGAATGATACATCCGATGAGCATATCGCTGAGTGCAGAAAATATGCAGAGGATCATGGTATTGAGCTTGAGCTTAACATTTCCTTCAATGCTCCATCTGATCCACGTGTAAACTGTGACCTGACTGAGTCTCTCCATATCGCTCATAAGCTTGGATGTAAGTTAGTTAAATACTCCACAGATGTTGAGCATCCAGAGAAATCTTCTCATTCCTGCCTGTGCCCTTCTGTAATGACACAGTTAGTTGATCTTTACAATAAGTTTGAGGAGAATATCCCACTGATCGAGAAATATGGTCTTAAGGTTGCGATTGAGAACCACTGTGACCTCTTTGCTGATGAGGTTATCTGGCTGGTTGAGAAATTACATCATCCACAGATCGGTGCCTGCTGTGATACAATCAACTCTCTTATGCTGATGGAAGGTATCGAGGAATGTGTTCGTAAGATGGCTCCATATTGCTATTGCGTACATTTCTGTGATAACAGAGTATTTGCTGATCCAGATGGTACACATTCTCTTGGTACTGCCATTGGACAGGGTAATGTTGATTGTATGAAGATCATCGAGATCCTCCGTGAGGAAGCTCCGGAAGGACTTGATACCATCGACCTTGAGATCGAGCTCCCATTATCTGGATATTCTATCGAGGAAGGCAGAGAGCTTGAGCTGAAAGGCTTAAGAGAGTCTTGCGAATATATGTGGAAAGAGCTTGGAATCGGTTATAATGCAGAGAAGGTTTACGGACCAAGCAACTATTTTAAGAAATAGAGAAGGAAATTTTAGATAATAGAGGAAAAGAAAATGCCTGCTGACTAGATAAGTCGACAGGCTTTTTCTTTGCCTAAGTAATAGAGACAACCGATTGGTTGTCTTATAGATGCCTAACATGCAAGTGAACTGCCAATGGCAGTTCAGCATGTTTATCGGTCTTTTATATCTTATGGGACAGAATCTTCTTTGCCATATCGAGCATATCCTGAGGGACGGAATCATCAAGAACAACATCTTTAATTCCTGGGACCTGATTCATGATCTCTACTTTGATAAAGTCATCTAAGGTAGAGCTTGCCGCAGCACAGCGAGTACATTCTCCGTACAGTTTGATGGAAAGGACCATATCATCTGAGATATCTGAGATAGCTACATCTCCATTATGTAACTTTAGCTGTGGGCGTATGGTCAGATCTAAGACCTGTTCTATATTTTGACGTAAAGAATCGCTCATAAAAGTGCTCCTTTCTATAGTGTAATATTCTTGTCTGATAATAAAATATCACAGCAATGGACAAATGAAAATATGAATTTCTATCCTGCCGATTTGTGGTATAGTTTGGCTGAGAAAGGGAATGCTGCCCATCCATCTTCAAGATATAATGGATGAATCTGAGGTGAGCATGTCTTAATGGAGGAAAAAATAATGGATCAGGTTAAGATGAAAAAAATAGTGATCAAGTTAATTGCTCTTACTGCATCTGCCATTCTGATGGCGGTCGATACCAAGACCTTTATTAATACTGGTGGTCTTTATCCTGGGGGAGTGGGAGGTCTCACCCTTCTTTTGATCAGAGGTCTTAAGAAATATTGTGGTATTACCCTTGCTTATGCACCGGTCAATCTGCTATTAAACGCAGGACCTATATATGTCGGTTTTAAATATATCGGGAAAAAATATACGGCATATTCCTGTTTTACTATCGTACTTGCTTCTGTATTTACCGATATTATCCCGTCCTACGTTCTTACCTATGATATCCTGCTGATCAGTATTTTCGGAGGACTCCTTGGAGGGTTTGCCACCGTTCTCTGTCTCTGGGTTGATGCTACTGCTGGAGGTACAGACTTTATCTCTGTGGCTCTTTCTGTCAGAAAGGGGATTGATGCCTGGAATATCATGTTTGGCTTTAACTGTATCCTTCTTGCAATCGCAGGAATGATGTTTGGATGGGATAAGGCTCTATACTCTATTATCTTCCAATACGCTTTTACACAGCTTATCAATATGCTTTACCAGAGATATCAGAAGCAGACTCTTTTTATCGTCACACAGAAGACCAAGGAGGTAAGTGATGCCATCTATCAGACTAGTTTCCATGGAGCAACCATCCTATGGGGAGAAGGTTCCTATGAACATGGACAGATGAATGTTATTTATTCCATTATCTCCCGAGGGGAGAGAGGGCGAGTTATCTCTGCCATCTTAAAAGCAGATCCAGATGCTTTTATAAATTCTATTAGGACAGAACAGCTTAGAGGCGGAAGATTCTATCAGAAACCGACGGAATAGATTGTATCCATGAATTTTTGCTAAATTGGTCCTTCCATATTAGGGACAATAAAAAATGTAAAAAGAAGTGCAAAAATTTTTGCGTAATAATTTTCGGAATCTACTAAGATTTTATAAGAAAATTTGAGCAAAACGCACAGAATCACCTGTCGCATTCAAAAAAATAGCTAAAAATTCCCAGTTGACTTGTGCATTATCACGCACTATAATGTGAGCTGTCAAAAGGAAATGAGAGTTTCCCAAACAAAGTATATTAAATTTATTTGATTTTCAAGGAGGACATGAATCATGACACTGGTTGGAACAAGAGCAAGAAGTACAAAATCAGATTCTTTAAAGAATACAGTAGCAACATTTTTCGCAGGCGTTATCGTAGTACTTGCAATCACATTTATTGCAACAACAGGAATTATCCCAACTGATAATGGAGCACAGTCCACAGGAGCTGTTCAGGAACAGCAGTTCAATGGACATTACTAAGATAGAGGCTAGGTAAGAAAATCAGATTTATTTCAAATATATGAAAAGCCCGCAGATTTTTCTGCGGGCTTTTTTTTAAAAGCATGCAAGTGAAGTGCCGGTGGCACTTCCGCTTGTTCAGTGCGCCCAGCGGGCGCACGTCCTGTCATTAAGATACCTTTTCGCCATTTTCCCAGCCTTTTTTCCAGCCTCCGGTAAAGTAGAGGATCAATATCGAAGTAGTTGTCGTAATCCAGGTAAATGGGAAGATCAGGCAGACGTCGTAGACTGTTGTAAATAATTTCATGGCGACATAAAGAGCTACGATTCGAACTCCGAACATATTGAGGGTTGTAACTACCATAACCTGTCCAGATTTACCCGCTCCTCTCATAGTGGCACTCATCACTTCTACGATAGCGTAGATAAAATAAAGTGGGAAGAGATTTCTTACGATATGACTTCCTAATTCGATGACTTCTTTATCGTTACTAAAGAGGCGGATAAACTGTCTTGAGAAGGCAGTGATGGAAAATCCAATGAATAAAGTGATGGTGATGGCAATGATAAGACCGATCAAGGTACCTTTCTTTACTCTGTCCATTTGCCCACTTCCCAGATTCTGTCCGACAAAAGTGGTGACAGCCTGCGCGACAGCCCACATCGGGAAGTAGATCATAGACTCCAACTTTCCATAAGAAGTATAAGCAGCCATACTTGCGACACCCATCGTATTAATTCCTGACTGTAAAAGCAGGAGGGAGACAGATATAAGGGTAGTCTGTACACCCATTGGCACGCCGATTTTGATGATTCTTGTGATTACAGAAAGCTCCAGGGTGGTATCTTTTATATGATAGCGGTATTCTGTTGGAAGTTTCATCAGATGACGGATCGTAAGCAATGCCGCTACCGTCATAGAAAGGAAGGTGGATAGAGCCGCACCTGCTACTCCTAGTTTTAAGATATAGATAAAAAGAGTGTTGCCAAATATGTTAGCGATTCCGCCTAACAGCTGATAGATCATAGGGGATTTGGAATCTCCTAATGCCCTTAATATGCCGGAGGAAAAGTTGTAGCCGAGGATAGAGAACATACTCAAGAAGTATATCCTGGAATAGGTAACTGCCATTCCCAGAATCTCCTCCGGTGTGTTCATCAGCCTTAAGATCAGCGGGGTGAAGATCATACCGAGAATCATCAGGAAGATGGATCCGGAAGCAACAAGTCCCATGGCATTATGAATCACACGCCGCACATCCTTAAGATCATCTGCACCGAAAGACTGGGAGACTAGGATTCCAACGCCGACTCCCATACCGGTAAAGAAACCGACCAGGCAGTTGATCGGCCAGCCACAGGTACCGACTGCTGCAGAAGCATCCTTACCTAGAATGTTTCCGACAAACATAATATCGACCGTGTTATAAAGCTGCTGGATTAGGCTAGTTCCAAGAAGGGGGATTGCAAATAGTAATAACTTCGACAGGATGGGGCCCCTGGTAAGGTCTGTTGTAGTGTCAGACTTATTTTTATGTAATGCTTTTATAGCCATAGATTATATCTCCTCCTAATATAAAAGTGTAGTGATTATACTCCCCAACAGCCAGCTGGGGGTATGGTCATCTTGTTGCTTAAGCTGTTAGAATGAAGTGGCATTGGTTTGGACGGACACCTCCTTGAACTTCGTGTTCGTAGAAAAGTC
>JAXJRI010000241.1:0-5624 GCA_036310685.1 Lachnospiraceae bacterium
ACTTCCATCTGAGCCTACGCTCCGCCCTGTCCTATCTGCTCCTTATCTTATTTAGAATCTAGGTAAGGAGCAGCAGGACAATACGGCTCAGGTGGAAGGTCAGCTATCAAAATAGCTTATTTAGCACTGAGAGATATCATGCATGAGCTGTAACGTCCCATCGTAAAGGTCCCATCGTAAAAAGGCTAAGTCTTCACGAAAAGGGAGATATCTGCTATAATTGCAGTTTAGGATGATACGCTCATATCCCAGGAGACTTTGTTCCTGGGCATATGGCATCGATTTTTAGATGATGATTGAGGAAAGGAAGGTTATTATGGTTCGTAAGCATTTGATCGCCAGAGGGCGAGTTCAGGGTGTCGGTTTCCGATATGTCTGTTCTTCCATCGCCAATGAATACCATCTGACTGGCTGGGTTAGGAACTGTTATGACGGTTCTGTGGAGATTGAGGTACAAGGACCGGAGCACCGCGTTGACGGTTTTACAGAGAAGCTGCGCAAAGGCAATCGTTTTATTAAGATCAGACAGCTTGATGTTGCTGAGATTCCACCGCTTCGCGCAGATGCTGAGGATGCCTTCCGAATCCGTCATTATGAATAATAGGTATTCTTAATTAGAATAGGAGAATTTAACATACATGAATTCAAAAGTACTGAAGACTTTGGAATATGACAAGATCATTGAACGTCTGGAGGGCTATGCTTCTTCTGAGATTGGAAAGAAGTACTGCAGAGAGCTCCTCCCGATGACGGACCTTGAGGATATTCTTAAGAATCAAGCTGAGACCAGGGACGCACTAGTCCGTATCTATAAGAACGGTTCCCTCTCATTCCAGGGGCTTGCAGACATCACGCCCCATCTTCGTTTGTTAGAGATTAATAAGGCTCTCAGCACCAAAGAACTTTTACAGATTGCAAGACTTCTTTCGGTTGCCGCTACAGTCAAAGAGTACGGTGATACAGAAGACGAGGACATGTCTTTCGATTCTTTAAATGAATATTTCGATATGATTGAACTGCTGGAGTTTTTACATCAGCGCATCACCTCCTGCGTTCTTTCTGAGGATGAGATTGCGGATGATGCATCTCATGCCTTAAAGAAGATTCGTCAGGAGATTAAGCAGACCAATGTGGCAATCCACAATAAGCTTTCTTCGATTATCAATAGTCCTAATACCAGAAGTAAGCTGCAGGATGCCCTGATCACAGTCCGTAATGGACGTTACTGTGTTCCAGTTAAGGCAGAGTATCGAAGCGCCTTCCAGGGCATGATCCACGATCAGAGTTCGACAGGTGCTACCCTCTTCATTGAGCCAATGGCAGTTGTCCAGCTCAATAACAGATTAAAAGAGTTAGATATTAAAGAACAGCAGGAGATTGAGATTATCCTAGAGACTCTCTCTGCTCAATGTGGAACCAGCGCTATCGATTTAGAGGAAGATCAGAAGATTCTGAATCATCTGGATTTCGTGTTCGCCAAGGCTAAGTATGCCAAAGATTATCAGGGATCTGAGCCGATTTTCAATACAGATGGTATTGTTGATATCAAGCAGGCTCGTCATCCACTTCTTGACCCGAAGAAGGTTGTCCCGATTCATATCTATATCGGAAAAGATTTCGACATGCTCCTTCTTACTGGACCGAATACTGGTGGTAAGACGGTATCTTTGAAGACAGTTGGATTATTACAGCTGATGGGGCAGGCGGGACTTCACATTCCTGCATTTGAGGGATCTAAGCTCGCCCTCTTCTCTAATATCTTTGCAGACATCGGAGACGAGCAGAGCATCGAGATGAACTTAAGTACATTCTCTTCCCATATGACCAATATCATTGAGATATTAAAAGAGGCGACGCCAGATTCCCTGGTTCTCTTAGATGAGCTTTGCAGCGGAACAGACCCTACAGAAGGTGCTGCACTGGCGATTGCGATCTTAGATGACCTTCACACAGGCAAGATCCGCACCATCGCAACCACCCATTACGCAGAGCTCAAGATGTATGCGATGAACACAGTTGGAGTTGAGAATGGATGCTGTGAGTTCGATATAGACACCCTCTCTCCAACCTACCGACTGCTGATCGGAATTCCTGGAAAGAGTAATGCATTTGCTATTTCCAAGCGATTAGGACTTCCAGATTACATCATCGAGCAGGCGGAAAGTCAGGTGGATGCAAACCAGATTGACTTTGAGAACATGCTGCAGAAGCTGCAGAATGATAAAGCTGAAATTGAGAGAGAGCAGGCAGAGCTGATCTCCACTAAGCAGGAGATTGCGGACTTGAAGAACAGCCTGAAAGATCGCCAGGACGACATCAAGGAGAAGCGCGAGAAGATGCTTCGCGATGCCAGAGAGGAAGCGCATGATATCCTGGCGGAGGCCAAGGATGTCGCAGATGAGACCATCCGTAAATTCAACGCCTGGAGCAAACATACCAGCCAGGATAACACTAAGAAGATGGAGAAAAGGCGAAGCGATGTCGGAAAGCGTCTGTCCAAACTGGAGAAAGGCCTTGCCTATAAGACCAAGCAGGCCCGCGTGATCCGCAGCCCAGAGGACTTTAAGCCTGGAGACAATGTTTTCGTCACAACACTGAACTTAAATGGTGTGGTCAAAGAGCCAGCCAACAAGAGCGGAGATCTGATTATCCAGATGGGATTCTTAAGTTCCTCTGTCAATTATAAGAACCTAGAGCTTCGAGATGCACCGCCAGAAGAGCCAAAGGAAGATTCTCGCCACGGATTCCGCAACGGAGGTGGAAACCATAAGGCAGGTAAGCGAAACGGTGACCACTACAGTGTCAACAAATCCGCGACTGTCAAATCCGAGATCAACCTTCTTGGCTGCAATGTCGATGAAGCCTGCGCCAAACTGGATAAGTACTTAGATGATGCCATGATCGCAGGACTCTCCTCCGTCCGTATCGTTCATGGAAAGGGAACCGGAGCCCTCCGAAAGGGAATCCACGAGTACTTGAGAAGACAGAAATTTATCAAATCCTACAAACTCGCAGAATACGGCGAGGGCGATGCCGGCGTGACGATTGTAACCTTTAAATAGCAAGAGTACGGCTCCGATGGGAAGTCAGCTATCATATTGTCATCGAATGCGTTATCATGTATAATCTAGGAGATTGACAAAAAAGGTTTGTCAAAAGGATGAGATATGCCGGGAAGAATCCTGGTTTAGAAAGGAAGCGCTATGCGTTATATCAATGAACTCAGAGAGGGCGACAATGTCTCTGAGGTATATCTATGTAAACATAAGACGATTGCTAAGACGAAGGCAGGTAAGACCTACTATAATCTGATCATGCAGGATAAGACTGGTGTGATTGACACCAAGATCTGGGATCTCAATAACGGGATCAATAATTTCGAGCAGCTGGATTACTGTAAGATAGAAGGAAATGTCACCAGTTTCCAGGGAAGTCTTCAGCTGAATATCCGCAGACTCCGTGTGGCAAAGGAAGGAGAGTACCTTCCAGAGGATTATATCCCATGTTCCGAGAAGGACATCGACAAGATGTACCGTGAGATCTGCCAGTATGTCAACACGATGAAGAATACTTATCTTCGTCAGCTCTTAATCGCATTCTTTGGAGATAAAGAATTTGAGAAGAAGTTCAAGGGGCATTCTGCAGCGAAGAGAGTTCACCATGGTTTCATGGGAGGTCTCTTAGAGCACACTTTAAGTGTAGCTAAACTCTGTGACTTCTACTGCACACAGTATCCAGTTTTGAACAGAGATCTCTTGATTACTGCTGCTCTCTGTCACGATATCGGAAAGCTTGACGAGCTTTCTGATTTCCCAGAGAATGATTACACAGATGAGGGACAGCTTATCGGACATATCGTTATGGGAACCATGATGGTAGATCAGAAGATTCAGAAGATTCAGGGATTCCCAGTTAAGCTTGCCAATGAGTTAAAGCACTGTATCTTAGCTCATCATGGAGAGCTTGAGTATGGATCTCCTAAGAAACCATCCCTGATTGAAGCGATGGCTTTAAATTTTGCGGATAACACAGATGCCAAGATGGAGACATTTATTGAGGCATTAAAAGAGGAGAATAGAAATTCCGGAGAATGGAGAGGATACAATAAGCTCTTTGAGACTAATATCCGAGCAACAAGTCATCTGGGAGAGAAATAAGAATAAGAACGGAGTATGATCATGAAGCTTGAGAAGAATCAGGAGCTCACCCTTCAGATCACAGACTTTACGAGAGAGGGGGAAGGCCTTGGTAAGTATCAGGGATTCCCTCTTTTTGTCAAGGATACTGTGATTGGAGATGAGGTGCGCGCTGCCGTTACGAAGACGAAGAAGAATTACGGTTATGCCAGACTGCTTGAGATCCTCAAACCATCCGAGGATAGAGTGACACCGAGATGTCCTGTCGCAAGACAGTGCGGCGGCTGTAAGATCCAGCAGCTTAATTACCAGGCTCAGAAGAAGTTCAAGACAGACCTGGTAAAGAACAGTCTGCAGCGGATTGGTGGTTTTTGTGATATCGAAGATAAGATGTCACCGATTCTTGCCATGGAGGACCCTTGGCATTATCGCAATAAGGCACAGTTCCCAATCGGAAAAGATAGAGAGGGCAACCTCGTTGCAGGATTCTATGCTGGAAGAACCCATGCCATCATTCCCAATACAGAGTGTTATATTCAGGCTGAGGTTACCAAGGACCTGCTTGAGAGGGTCCTTGCCTATATGAAAGAGAATGGCATAAAACCTTACGATGAGAAGAGCCATAAGGGACTGGTCAGACATTTGCTGACACGTGTAGGCTTTACTACCGGACAGATTATGGTCTGTCTGGTCTTAAACGGGACTAAGAAGCAGCTGAAGAATTATGACCAGCTGGTGCAATCACTGACAGAGGTTCAGGGTGTGACCAGCATTATTGTCAATACCAATACAGACAAGACAAACCGTATCTTAGGAAGAACGTGTGAGACCCTCTGGGGAAGCGATACGATTGAAGACTATATAGGCAATGTGAAATATCAGATTGGGCCGCTCTCTTTCTTCCAGGTCAATCCAATGCAGACGAAGGTACTTTATGAGAAGGCATTAGAGTATGCAGGGCTTACTGGAGACGAGGATGTCTGGGACCTCTACTGTGGAATCGGTACCATCTCCCTCTTCTTAGCCCAGAAAGCTAAGCAGGTTCATGGTGTGGAGATCATCCCAGAAGCGATTGACGATGCCAGAAATAATGCCAAGATTAACGGCATCACCAATGCAGAATTCTATGTCGGAAAAGCAGAGGAAGTTGTTCCAGATGTCTTTGAAAAGACAGGAACTCATCCCGATGTCATTGTCGTTGACCCTCCAAGAAAGGGCTGCGACAAGACTCTGTTAGAGACGATACTCAATATGACTCCGAAGAGGGTCGTCTATGTCAGCTGCGATCCTGGAACTCTGGCGAGAGACTGTAAGATTCTCTGCGAGAAGGAGTATGAGATTCAAAAGGTGACTCCAGTAGATCAGTTTCCACACACGACACACGTGGAGACGGTAGTATTGATGTCACGAGTTCAGAAGTAAGGCGCGAAAAAGTGCTTGATTAACGGGCTTTTCTGGCATATGACCTTCAGCGGTGAGGAGCGGAAA
>JAXJRI010000242.1:0-37632 GCA_036310685.1 Lachnospiraceae bacterium
TCCATGAACAGTAACATTGAGACTTTAGCACATCTGAAGGACGACAGAGCAGAAGCGGTCGAGTTTGTGATTGGCGAGAAGGCTAGGGTGGTTGGAGTTCCGATTAAGGATCTCACACTGAAGGAAAATCTTCTGATTGCTTGTATCAATCGTAATGGACAGGTTATCATCCCAGGTGGTAATGATGAGATGAAAGCAGGAGACTCCGTCATCATTGTGACGACGATAAGAGGCCTGACAGATATCGAAGATATCTTGAGATGATGGAGGTGTTACTTTGAATCGGTCAATGGTTATATATATCCTTGGATGGGTTCTGGTGATTGAGGGAGTGCTGATGTCACTGCCGCTCATTTGCGCTATTATCTACAAGGAGAGTTCGGGAATCTGGTTTTTATGGATAATGTTTGCCAGCATTGCACTTGGATTCGCGATTACAAGAAAGAAACCGGAGAACAGAGTCTTCTATTTCAGGGAAGGCTGCGTAGCGACTGCATTAAGTTGGATTCTGATCAGTCTGGTTGGAGCTCTGCCCTTCTATTTGAGTGGAAGCATCCCACACTATATTGATGCCCTCTTTGAGACCGTGTCAGGATTTACGACGACGGGATCTAGTATCTTAACAGATGTAGAAGCGTTGCCTAAGGGTATGTTATTCTGGAGAAGTTTTACCCACTGGATTGGAGGCATGGGAGTTCTGGTATTCCTTATGGCAGTCATTAAGACTTCCGGAGGTTCTGATATGAACCTGATGAGAGCAGAGAGTCCAGGACCTTCTGTTGGAAAATTCGTTCCGAAAGCGATGTCAACAGCAAGATTGCTCTATGTAATCTATATGGTGATGACTATCATTGAAATTGTCTTGCTTCTGCTTGGCAATATGCCGCTTTTTGATGCACTAACCTTATCCTTTGGTTCTGCAGGTACTGGAGGATTTGCGATAAAGAATACAGGATGTCTCGATTACACCGCTTATCAGCAATGGATTATCACGATTTTTATGATCCTTTTCGGAGTTAATTTTAATTTTTACTGTCTGCTGGTTTTCAAGAAGGCGAAGGATGCTTTCAAGATAGAGGAGGTAAGAGATTACTTCCTTGTAATTCTTGGAGCAATCGTAATTATCATGGCTAAGACCTATGATGGTAAGATGCCATTCCTTACCCTCTTAAGACATGTATCCTTCACGGTTGGATCTATCAT
Source organism: Lachnospiraceae bacterium (assembly GCA_036310685.1). Classification (GTDB taxonomy): domain Bacteria; phylum Bacillota; class Clostridia; order Lachnospirales; family Lachnospiraceae; genus Anaerobutyricum. Next base: position 1,204 of record JAXJRI010000242.1, read on the forward strand.
CACAACCACAGGATATGCGACTTTGGATTTTGATAAATGGTCCACAGCGGCTAAAGTGGTCATTGTCTCGATTATGTTTATCGGAGCCTGTGCGGGAAGTACTGGCGGAGGTATCAAGGTATCTAGATTTGCGGTTGCTTTTAAGACAATCTTTAAGGAATTAGGTACTTATATTTATCCAAAGAGTGTGAAGAAGGTCAAGATGGATGGAAAGCCAGTCGATCATGAAGTGATCCGTGGTATTAACGTATTCTTTGTGACATTTTTGATCCTGTTTTCTCTGTCGGTACTTTTAATCTCATTTGAGGGAAAAGATCTAGTGACAACATTTACTTCTGTGGCAGCGACTATTAATAACATTGGTCCTGGACTGAATATTGTGGGACCGACGGGAAACTTTAGTTCATTTACTATCTTCAGCAAGCTTATTCTGATCTTTGATATGCTTGCGGGACGTCTGGAATTATTCCCGATGCTTCTTCTCTTTTATCCGCCTACGTGGAAAGGATTTTTCTGGAAAAGAAGATAAGGATCGCATAGATATACCTGATTGTGGTATAGTAATACTATCCCGTTGATTTGTCGGGATATAAGACAAGTATTTTGTTACATATACTTTTCATATTTGGAGGTTCAAATGAAAAAAAGGGGAATTTTAAACGCGAAACTCTCTTATCTGATAGCAACACTTGGCCGAAAAGATTTGTTTATGATTGGCGATGCCGAGATGACATTTCCTCCTAAGGTAGAGGTAGTTGATCTCGCACTCACTAAGGGAGTGCCAACTTTTGAGCAGGTGTTAGATGCAGTGCTCGATGAGGTAGAGGTTGATGGATATTGCATGGCTCATGAGGTGAAGGAATACAATCCTGAGATTGAGGCTCATATGGAGGAAAAACTTCCAGAGGCAGAAGACAAATTCGTGCCTTTCGATGATTTAAGAAAGCTTGGAAAGCATTGTAGATTTGCTATCCGCACTGGAGAAGCAACTCCTCATGCCAATGTGATCTTACGAACAGGACATTTAGATTAGAGCAGCAACCACTTTAGATTCGTCTTTCTTCTGAAAATAGAGTTGACTACGTGTAAAAAACGGTTATAATTTAAAATAACAGGCTTTTACAACGAATAATAGACAATTATAGGCAGAAGGGAGGCGTATTTTTGTGGCACAGATTACCATTCATAATCATGAAGAAGAGATTACCATCAACGTGGTTGTTATGAATGCCAGGTTTGTAGATTTCAAAGTAGATAATGATCTTTCAGTAGAACTGAGGGTTCCTGCAGGTATGAGTTGGACGATGATTCGTCGTTACGTGATGGTCCACCAGGAGGAGATCTTCCGGGAGTATGATAAGAAGAAGATGCGTAATCACCAGTCGCTTCCTGGCCTTCTCGATATGGACGAGGGAAGAATTATCTATCGGAGTGGTTTGCGGCTTCCCTTCCTTGGTCAGATGAACATGACCTTGAGAGTAAAGTATGTGGCGGACAGTGATGAGACTCAGATGTATGTGAGCAGAGACCCGTCGAACGGAGGAAGAATTCTGACAATCAGGACGAACAGTGACGATCAGAATTTTATCCGCTACTGCATTATGCGGTATTATAAGAAATGTGCAGCACAGATTATTACTCATAAGGTGAAGGAGTATGGACAGAAGCTTCAGCTCAAGTATAACCATGTTAGGATTACGGAGCAGATGGTTAAGTCGCCGCTTCTTCATCCAAGACTCAATTATCGAAATATTGAGATAAAGAATCAGAAGACTCTGTGGGGAAGCTGCAACCGCAAGAGAAATCTGAAGTTTGACTGGAAACTTATCATGCTTCCGATTGAGGTGGTTGATTATATTATTGTTCATGAATTGACCCATCTGAAGAAGATGAGTCACTCTAAGGCATTCTGGAATGAGATTGAGACAGTAATGCCAGAGTACAAGGAGTGTAAGGCATGGCTTGATCACCATGGCGCAGAGTACGAGATATTCTAAAGAGTGAGATATTCTGATGATAAGTTCATGTATTAGATCCGGCAGGGTTCTCTCTGCCGGTTTTGTTGCCTTAGCGAACTAACTAGGAGGATGCGATGAAGTTAGATGAGTCAAAGAGAGTCAGAGTGGAACATCCATTTCCACCTCTGTATGATAAGGAATCGCGGATTCTTATTTTAGGGAGTTTCCCTTCCGTCAAATCCAGAGAGGAAGAGTTCTTCTATGCATTTGCTCAGAATCGTTTCTGGAGGGTGATTTCTACCCTGCTGTCGGTTCCGCTTCCGATGACGGTGGAGGAAAAGAAGAAGATGCTTCATGAAAATCATATTGCTCTCTGGGATACGATCGCATCCTGTGATATTATCGGATCTTCCGATTCCACCATAAGAAATGTGGTTCCGACAGACCTCTCGGGGATTCTTGAGACGGGACAGATTAGACAGGTCTACTGTAACGGAGCCAAGTCGTATCAGTACTACCATAAATATCAGGAGAAGGTAACTGGAAGAAAGGCGATTAAACTTCCTTCCACCAGTCCGGCCAACGCTTCCTGGACCTTGGATAAGCTCCTTGGAGAGTGGAATAGAATCCTTCTTCCTCTGGGCTGCGCTCCCGCTTCTATGGGGGAGAGGATTGTGGAATGGTATGATGCTCATCATCGGATTCTGCCATGGAGGAGTGACCCAACCCCGTACCATGTCTGGATTTCTGAGATTATGCTTCAGCAGACTCGGGTGGAGGCGGTGAAGGAGTACTATCACCGCTGGATGCAGGAATTGCCAGATGTTGGGAGTCTTGCCCAGGCACCAGAGGGACAGCTCTTAAAATTGTGGGAGGGGCTTGGATACTATAACAGAGTGCGAAATCTTAGGGCAGCGGCCACTCAGGTGATGGAGGACTATGGCGGAGAGATTCCTTCTCATTTTGAAGATCTGCAAAAGTTAAAAGGAATTGGCGAATACACTGCGGGTGCCATTGCCTCCATTGCCTGCGGGGAGAGAGTGCCAGCCATTGATGGAAATGTCTACCGTGTTTTTACCAGAGTTCTTGGAGACAACAGAGATGTCACGAAGGCTGCAGTCAAGAAGGATATCCATAAAGAAGTAATGAGAGTCATGCCGGACAGACCGGGAGATTATAATCAGGCAATCATGGATATCGGAGCGACAATCTGTCTGCCGAATGGAGTTCCGCTCTGCAGCCAGTGCCCGCTAGAGCCAATTTGTCAGGCACATAAAGAAGGGAAGGAACTGGCTTATCCTAATAAACCTGCGAAAAAGAAGCGGAGGACCTGCCAGCTTGGAGTTCTTCTCATTCAGGTGGGGAATCGATTTGTCCTCCATAGACGACCGAAAAAGGGCTTGCTTCCGAATCTCTGGGAGTTTCCAAATATGGAACTGACCTCCAAAGATTCCACAGAAGAGACGGTGGAGAAAACAGTGCAGAGATTGGGGATAAAAGATTATCAGATAGAGAGAATTGTGGATAACCGCCACATTTTCTCCCATGTAGAGTGGGAGATGCGAGGATATCATGTGAGACTTGAGGGTATCTCTAAGGAAATGCTTGAGAATCGCGGATGGGTACTGGCTAATCAGGAAGAGATGGCGAAGAGTTACGCGATTCCGGCGGCTTTTGAAGCCTACCGCAAGGCAGCCAAGGACTGTCTTAAAGATGCAGACTAGGGAGTGAGGTTTTGAGATGGAAGAGAAAATGATTGTGCTTGGCACCGGCAATGCATCGGTGACGAGATGTTATAATACATGCTGGATCCTGCAGGACGAGCAGGGAAGATACTTTATGATAGATGCCGGGGGAGGCAACGGGGTCCTGACTCAGCTGGAGAAACTGAAGATTTCTCCTGCCGAGATTCATCACCTGTTTCTCACCCACAAACACACAGATCATCTTTTCGGGGTAATCTGGATGATTCGAACGATTGCCCAGATGATGATGGGAAGAGGTAACTACGAGGGGGATTTCCATATCTATTGTCATGAGGAGCTTGTGGATATTATTATGACCTTCTGCCGGATGACTCTGAGTGATAAGATTGTAGATATGATCGGGAAGCGGATCCTTATCCACGTAGTGGAGGACGGTCAGGTGGTAACTATCCATGATTACCAGATACATTACTTTGATATCCAGTCTCATAAGGCGAAACAGTTTGGCTTTGTGACAAGATTGAATAATGGCAAGAAGCTGATGTTCTGTGGAGATGAGCCTCTAAAAGATCACTGCAGGGCTATGGCGCAGGACGCAGACTGGCTTCTTCATGAAGCTTTCTGCCTTTACGAGGAGAGGGATATTTTTAAACCTTATGAGATCTCTCACTCAACCGTGAAGGACTGTGCCCAGATGGCCCAGGAACTTCATGTAAAGAATCTGCTGATCTGGCATACAGAAGATAAAAACATCAGAAGACGGAAGTCTCTCTACAAGAAAGAGGCGAGACGATATTTTAAGGGAAAGATTTATGTCCCATATGACAGGGAGGTGATAAAGCTGTGAGATTTCGACCATGCATTGACATTCACAACGGAAAAGTAAAACAGATTGTCGGCGGAAGTCTGATGGACCAGGGAGACTACGCCAAGGATAATTATGTTTCGGAAAAGAATGGAGATTATTATGCGGACCTTTACCGAAGGGCGGGACTTCATGGGGGACATATCATTCTTTTAAATCCCTCTAGCAGTGAATATTATAAGGAGGATGTCAGACAGGCGGTGAGTGCTCTTCAGGAATATCCGGGAGGATTTCAGATCGGAGGGGGAATGAACGCTGACAATGCGGGATATTTCCTCGACCAGGGGGCATCCCATATTATTGTGACCTCCTATGTATTCAAGGACGGACAGGTCAATTATGATAACCTGAATAAGATTTTTGCGGTCACAGGAAGAGACCATCTAGTCCTGGACTTAAGCTGCAGAAAACGGGACAGTCAGTATTATATTGTGACAGACCGTTGGCAGAAATTTACGGAGGTTCCGTTCAATCAGAAGACACTGGAGGAATTAAGTAAGTATTGCGATGAGTTTCTGGTACATGCTGTCGATGTTGAGGGCAAAGCCAACGGTATCGACCCGGAGATAGCGGGTGTTCTTGGTGAGTATCGAAAGGACCAGGGAAGCAACCCAGTGACTTATGCTGGAGGAGTGGGATCTTTCGATGATTTAAAAACTTTGAAGGCTTACGGAAGGGACCAGGTTGATGTGACAATCGGATCTGCCTTAGATCTTTTCGGAGGATCTATGGAGTTCGAACGGGTACTGGAATTCTTAAAAAAATAATGAGAGCTTGATAATTGATAGGGGACTGATTCTGGTTAGGAATCAGTCCCCTTAATTAGCTGTCTCATGACTTGATGATGGATGGTTACTGGTCGACACTCTTGCTGAGGGCGATGGTAATCTTTTCAAATTTGACCTTGTCACGGAGGATTCTGCCCTTGCCGGAAGCAATATAGCTGCTTGCGGTGGATACGGATAAGAGACCAGTGTTCTTTTTCACGAAGTCCGATGTTGCAATTCCAAGATCCTCGATGTCAAGCGCCTCAATCTCTTCTTTCGGTACGATGATGACTGGCACTCCAAGATGTTTGGCGGTCTCCTGAATTCCTGGCTCATCCGCTTTCAGTGGGATAGTGGCAATGGCCTTGAGGGCAAGCTTGGAGATGCCCGCATCCTTGAGAACCGTCAGGAGAGCATCCTCTATCGGACCGGCTTCTCTTCCTCTGGTACATCCAATTCCCGCATAGATGGTTCTCGGTCTTAGGTAGAGAACTGGAAAATCAGGGGCTACCTTGAAGCGGAAGCCTTCGTCGATGACGACAGCAGGTGTCTTTCTGCCAGTGCCCTTGTCTCGCTTGACATAAGCACGGAAGGCATTCATATCTTCTTCCTTGTCATTAATGTAAGTCAGAGGATAGACACGAATTCTGCCAGCGGAAATCTCTCGGTGAAATTCAGGGTAGCTGCCCGCGCTCTTGTTGGTAAAGACATTGACAACTCCGTCCTCTAAGAGTTCAGAACTGATAAACTTAAGTTGACCAATGTTCTCGATAGCCATGTCATGGCGTTTGGCAAAAGTATCGAAGGATAATCTGCCTGCCACATCGGTTGCGGTAGTGATGACCGCTTCTCCTCCTGAGATCTCTGCCATCTGTCTTGCCAGGTCATTGGCTCCGCCCAGATGACCAGACAGGAGGCTGATTGCAAAGGAACCGTGCTGGTCCATGACAACGACAGCAGGGTCCACAGTCTTATGAACAAGCAGCGGAGCAATCGTCCGTACCACAATTCCCGTTGCCATAATACAGACGAGATTGTCATACTGGCCAAATGCTTTTGTCAGGTTCTCTTTAAACTGGTCTTTTCCATAGAGGTCTCCCGGTCTAGCAGCACAAAGCTTTCTGGCTAATTGTTCCCCTTCTCCCGTCAGATAAAAATACGCTAATTCCTTCATACAAATCCCCTCCTGTCGTTCGAATGTATCCCATAAACTTATCTATATTTTACCACCTATCCCCTAGAAGGGAAAGAATTATGGAGGTTGAAAAGAGCAAGAAAATGTATCTCTTCTCCACATTCTCTTCGGATAATTTATAGTACAGACAGTACAGAAACAATCGCACGTATTTGTCAAAAATTATCTTTAGACCTTGTGACAAACGTGGTATACTAAACTGGTATTATTGTAACATTTCATGAAAAATCGGCAGGTTTTCATCTAGCACTTGGACAGCCTGCAGAAATACAAGGGGGATATCAGATGAATACTTCAAAATCAGACGCACTTTATGAAGTTGCGAAGGAGCTGATGCCAGGTGGAGTTAATTCTCCAGTTCGTGCATTCGGTTCCGTGGGAAGGAATCCACTTTTTATCGACCATGGAAAAGGTGGACATATTTTTGATGTCGACGGCAATGAGTTTATTGATTATGTATGTTCCTGGGGCCCTGGGATTTTAGGACACGCGCACCCAGAAGTGATTGAGGCCGTCGTTAAGGCATGCTTTGACGGACTGACATTTGGAGCTCCGACAGGCAAGGAGAATCAGCTCGCTGAGCTTGTCAAGGAATGCGTCCCTTCCATCGAGATGATGCGCTGCGTCAACTCTGGAACAGAGGCAACAATGAGTGCGATTCGTGCAGCTCGTGGATATACAGGAAGAGATAAGATTATCAAGTTTAAGGGATGCTATCATGGACATTCTGATGGACTTTTAGTGCAGGCAGGATCCGCCGCACTCACACAGTCTGTTCCAGACAGTGCAGGAGTTCCAGCATCTTATGCAGAGCAGACATTGGTTGCCCTTTACAATGATGAGGACTCTGTGCGCGAGCTTTTTGAGAATAATAAAGATCAGATTGCTGCCTTAATCGTAGAGCCAGTGGCAGCTAACATGGGTGTGGTTCCTCCAAAGGAAGGATTCATGCAGTTCTTAAGAGATATCACAGCAGAGAACGGTACCGTTCTCATCTTTGATGAGGTCATCACAGGATTCCGTCTGGGAATCGGTGGTGCTCAGGAATATTTCCACATTGATCCAGATATGACATGTTTAGGTAAGATTGTTGGAGGCGGAATGCCAATGGCAGTTTACGGCGGTAAGAGGAAGATCATGAAGAATGTATCTCCACTTGGAAAGGTATATCAGGCAGGAACTCTGTCCGGAAATCCTATCGCAACAACCGCGGGAATTAAGACAATCGAACTTCTGATGGATCATCCAGAACTTTACAGCCAGATTGAAGCTAAGACTAAGAGACTTGCAGATGCATACCGTCAGTACTCTAAGAAGACTGGAATCCCGATCTGTGTCAACCAGATTGGTTCCCTGATGAGTGCTTTCTTCACTGATCAGAAGGTTGTAGATTATGCAACTGCAACAACCTCAGACACAAAAGCATACGCTAAGTACTTCAATGAGCTTCTTGAGAAAGGAATCTATGTTGCCCCTTCTCAGTTCGAGGCAATGTTTGTCTCTGGTGCTCATACAGATGAGGATATCGACAACACAGTCAAGGCACTTTTAGGCTGATTATCAAAATCCCGACATCACATCAAAAAATATTAAATCGGGTCTCAGCAGCCCGACAGTTATTATTATATACAAGGAGAAATACTATGGTACATTTTATTGGAGCAGGCCCTGGAGATCCAGAATTATTAACGCTCAAGGGTAAGAGACTTATTGACAATGCAGATGTAATTATCTATGCAGGATCCCTGGTTAATCCTAAGGTATTAGAGGATCACAAGGAGGGTGCCAAGATTTATAACTCTGCCAAGATGACATTAGATGAGGTAATCGATGTCATGAAAGATGCAGATGATAAGGGCCTTGACGTTGCTCGTGTTCACACTGGAGACCCAGCAATTTATGGAGCTCACAGAGAGCAGATGGACAGGCTCGACCAGCTTGGTATCAAGCATGAGGTTATCCCTGGAGTAAGTTCTTTCCTTGCAACTGCAGCAGCTCTTGAGAAGGAATACACTCTTCCAGGAGTAAGTCAGACAGTAATCCTTACCAGAATGGAAGGAAGAACCCCAATGCCTCCGAAGGAGAAGCTTCAGGATCTCGCAAAGCACAACGCTACGATGATCATTTTCTTGAGTGTCGGCTTCATGGACGAACTGACCGAGACTTTGAGAAAAGAGTATCGTGATGATACCCCAGTCGCTGTTGTATACAAGGCTTCCTGGCCAGATCAGAAGATTGTAACCGGAAACCTTACGAACATAGCACAGAAAGTTAAGGAAGCAGGAATCACCAAGACAGCCCTCACGGTTGTCGGAGATTTCCTTGGAAATGAGTACGACCTGTCAAAACTTTATGACAGTACATTCACGACGGGATATAGAAAAGCAAAGGAACAGTAGAGAATGAATATTCAGGCAATCAGTATTACACATAAAAATACACCGCTCGATATCAGAGAGAAGTTCTCTTTTACCAAAGAGCAGCAGGAGGAGATTATGAGAAAGCTCAAAGAAGTCGAGGGAATCGACGAGAGCTGCATCATCTCCACCTGTAATCGTACGGAAGTTTATGTGAAAGCATCCGATGAGAGTTCGGGCAATGTGTTCAGCGAGATGGAGGATATCCTCTTAAGAGAAGCTGATGCGAGAGATGACGATAAAGTCAGTGATTTCCTGATGTTCTTTCCGACGAGAAAAGCAATCCGACATTTGTTCAATGTCACGGCAGGACTTGACTCTATGCTGATTGGAGAAGATCAGATTTTAGGTCAGGTGAAAGATGCCCACAGACAGGCGAGAGAGACAGGAACAGTCGGTACTTATCTCAACACATTGTTCAGAGATGCCGTCACAGCGGCAAAAAAAGTTAAGACAGATACGGATCTTTCCAAGAGCGGAACTTCGACAGCAACTCTGGCGGTCCGCGCTGCGGAGGAAGCTTTAGGATCTTTAAAGAATAAGAAAGTACTTCTGATTGGTGCGACCGGAGAGATTGGATCGATTGTACTTATGAATCTGCAGTCATTTGATGGCATTGATATCAAATGTACCACCAGAACTAATAAGATTATTCCAACTAAGCACGGAAGGAATAATTACACAACAGTAGATTACATGGATCGTTATGACTTTATCGACGAGGCAGATGTGGTTATCTCAGCGACCTCAAGTCCGCATTACACTCTCACTTACAGTAAGATCAAGAAGAGCATCCACACGGAGAAACCTCGTGCATTTATTGACCTGGCAGTCCCTATCGATATCGAGGCCAGAGTGAAAGAGATGCCGCAGACTTATTATTCTAATATTGATGATTTCAATCATCTTGCCAAAGAGAAGAACGCGAAGAAACATAATTCTGTCCTTCAAGCATCGAATATCATCGAAGAATATGAACTGAAATTTGAGCAGTGGATGATCTTCCAGGAGAATCTGGGAGTGATGAAGGCAGTCAAGGAAGCGATGATGAAGAGAGCAAGAATCAAAGGTACGGAGAATGCGATCAATCATCTCTTCTGGTGGACGAGAGATAACAACATGCCGAGAAACTTGGAGAAGTTCTTTGAGTGTCTCGACCACGAGATTCATCAGGTGATCAAGTAAAGGAGAATATACAATGGCAAAAGGTAAAGTATATGCCGTAGGTTTTGGACCTGGCGGCCATGATCATATGACAGTTAAGGCAGTGAATGTAATCAAGAACGCAGATATTGTGACTGGTTACACTACCTATGTGGAGATGTTAAAGGACATCTTCCCAGATAAAGAATACAAATCAACTCCGATGAAAAAAGAGATGGACAGATGCCGTATGGCAGTTGAACTTGCTGAGGAAGGCAAGACAGTTGCTATGGTAAGTTCCGGAGACAGTGGAATTTACGGCATGGCAGGAATTCTTTTAGAGATTCGCAATGAGATGAAGGCAGATGTAGAGATTGAGACTGTCCCGGGAGTGACAGCAGCCTCTGCAGCAGCTTCTGTATTAGGAGCTCCATTAATGCATGACTTCACGATCATCAGCCTAAGTGATCTGATGACACCATACAATCTGATCATGAAACGTGTCGACTGCGCTGGACAGGGAGATTTTATCGTATGTCTCTACAATCCAAAGAGCAAGAAGCGTATCGATTATGTGGAGAAGGCAGCAGACATTCTGATGAGGTATCGTGATGAGTCCACACCAGTTGGTGTTGTCCGCAATGCGGGCCGTGAGGATGAATCCCATTACATCACTTCTCTTGGAGAGTTAAAGGATGCACCGATCGATATGTTCTCTATCGTCATCATCGGAAATTCCAATACCTATGTAAAAGATGGTTTGATGATTACTCCTCGTGGATATCAGGATAAATATGGCTTCGCAAACTTCCAGATAGAAGACTGATTCGGGGGCCATGAAGCATGAGTAAAACGATTAGAATCGGAACGAGAAAGAGCAAGCTTGCCATGGTTCAGACAACCATGGTGCGCGATCAGCTGAAAGAAGCATATCCTGATGTGGACTTCGAGATCGTGAAGATTGACACCAAGGGAGACAAGATTCTAGACCAGTCTCTGACTTCCTTCGGAGGCAAGGGTGTCTTTACCGCTGAGCTTGAGGCACAGTTATTATCGGGTGATATCGATATCGCAGTACACAGCGCCAAAGATATGCCTATGGAATTTCCAGAGGGACTTGGCATTGGTGCAGCTTGTAAGCGTGCTGATATGAGAGATATTTTTGTCACCACAGATGGCCGCAAGTTAGAAGACCTTCCGAAAGGAAGCATCGTAGGAACCAGTTCTCTTCGAAGAGAACTTCAGATTAAGGAGATCAATCCTACGGTAACGATCAAGCTGTTAAGAGGTAATGTTCAGACAAGACTTCGGAAGCTGATGGAAGGTCAGTATGATGGTATTATCTTAGCAGCGGCGGGCGTAGAGAGACTTGGATTAGAGAAGGAAGAGGGATTCTATTATCAGTACATGGACCCGAAAGTATTCCTTCCAGCAGCTGGACAGGGAATCATGGCGGTAGAGAGCCGTCTTCAGGATTCTGAGACTGCTAAGATGCTTGCAGCAATTGATGATTATGATGGAAGAGTAGCCCTCACCGCAGAGAGAGCCTTCTTAAAGACCATCGGCGGCAGCTGTAATGCGCCAGCTGCAGGTTATTTTGAGCAGAAGGGCGACAGGCTTGAGATGCGTGCTAAGTTTGCCAAAGATGGTGAGAACATGCAGATGGCAGTTAAGTCCTTAGACTTAGATGGCAGAGATCGTGTTGAAGCCGCTAGGGAGCTGGGAATCGCAATCGCCAGAGAAGTTAACCAAGGTAAGGTTTATCTGATTGGCGGAGGCCCTGGAGATGAGGATCTGATCACGAGAAAAGCACTGGGTATTCTGCGCACTGCAGATGTCGTGGTATATGACAGTCTGGCATCCGACTCTCTCTTAAATGAGGTCAAGGATGACTGCGAGCTTGTCTATGCAGGCAAGAGATCTTCCCATCATTATCTCAAACAGTATGAGACCAACGAGCTCTTAATCAAATTAGCAAAAGACGGAAAAATCGTAGCACGTTTAAAAGGCGGAGACCCTTACATTTTCGGCCGCGGAGGGGAAGAGGGACAGGAACTTAGGGAGGCAGGAGTAGATTTCGAAGTAATTCCTGGCATCTCATCTTCCTATTCCGTACCGTCCTACTGTGGTATTCCAGTCACACATCGTGACTATGCATCTTCTTTCCATGTCATCACAGGACATGAGGGCAGCCACAAACATGGCAAGTATGTCCTTGACTATGCGACTCTGGCTAAGGAAGAGGGAACCTTAATCTTCCTTATGGGTCTGGCAAATCTTCCAAACATCGTAAGAGAGCTGATGGCTAATGGCAAAGACCCTGAGACACCGGTCGGCGTTCTTCAGGAGGGAACCACAGCCAAGCAGAAGGTTGCAACAGGAACACTGGAAACAATCGTTGATGTTGTGAAAAAAGAGGGAATTAGGACACCTGCCATCACGGTTGTAGGTAATGTTGTGAGTCTTCATGATGTCCTGAATTGGTACGGAGGTAAGCCATTATCTGGCAAGAGGGTTCTGGTCACAGGTACAAAGTCTATGTCAGAGAAGCTTTCTCCGATTTTGAAGAAAGAGGGAGCAGAGGCTATCTCCTTCAGCCTAGTCAGAACGGAGAAGTTAGACAGTAAAGAATTGCATCAGGCGATTCTTAACGCCAGCGATTATCAGTGGATTGTATTCACCAGCGCAAATGGAGTTGACATTTTCTTCGATAAATTATCTGAGATGAGAAGGGACATTCGTACTTTCGCATCCGTTAAGTTCGCCGTCATTGGAGAGGGAACAAGGAAGGCTTTAGAGAATCATGGAGTCTACTGTGACTTTATGCCGAAGGCATTCTCCTCGAAAGATATGGCAGAGGCACTTATTCCAGCAGTGAAGGAAGGGGAGAAGGTTCTTCTTCTCCGTGCAAAAGAGGCCAATGCAGTGCTTCCAGAAGCTTTAGAGAAAGCAGGAATCGCTCATAAGTGTATCTCACTTTACCACACGGTCTATGATGACAGAAAGGCTGATGAGTTAAATCGTATCGTGCCGTCCTGCGATTACATCACATTCGCAAGCAGCAGCGCAATCAAGGCTTACCACTCTATGTTGGAGGATACGACAGAGGTGCACGGTAAGTACATCAGCATCGGACCAGTGACATCGAAGACGGCTGCCAAATTGGGTTATACGATTGGTGCTCAGGCGGTCTCCTACACAGCACAGGGCATGGTGGATGTCATGATCCAGGATGCGGCGAAGGAGAAGTAATCGATGAAGACACAGTTAAAAAGATTCTTTCTGACTTTGGGATTTATGACAAGGATTCCGGTCAATGTAAACCTGGGTGATGTAGATGAGAATGATATGTACAAGGGATTCCTGTACTATCCAGTGATCGGTCTGATCATCGGTCTGATTGACTTTGCAGTCTATCAGCTGATCACACTGATTCTTCCAGAATTTTTCGGAATCACATTCGCTCTTCTTGCAAACTTTTGTGTGACGGGGGCTTTCCATCTGGATGGTTTCTGTGATACGGCGGACGGTATCTACTCCGCCAGAAAGCGTGAGCGTATGCTTGAGATCATGAAGGACAGTCGTATCGGTACCAACGGTGCTTTGGCTATGTGCTTTGATCTTATCATTAAGTTCGGGGGCCTTATGTACAGTGACAATAAGGCACTGATGATTCTCATGATGCCAATCGCCGGCAAGATGGTTCAGGGAGCCTTAGTTTACAAGGCAATCTATCCAAGAAAGAAGGGAATCGGAATCTATGTAGGGAATGTAAGTCTGGGAACTACTATCGGAACGATGATTTTAGGAATCATCATGATGTTCGCAGCATTCACTTACTGGGGACTGTTAATATTTGCGATATTATTCTTTGTAGCCTATCTCTTCCGTGTATACATTACCGGAAAGATTGGCGGAATTACAGGAGATGTTCAGGGAGCTGGCAGTGAAATCGCCGAGATGATGTTACTGCTAGTCACACTGGTTATTAATAATTATACCGTAATGCCAAACATTATAGATCTGATTCAGATGTTAAGTTGACTTGAAGGAGGGGAAACATGTCTTTATTAGAAGAGACGATACAGAAGATTCAGCCGCTAGATGAGGACGCGATGAAGTTTGTCCGTGCCAGATGGAATACGCTAGGTAAACCACTTTACAGTCTGGGAAGACTGGAGGAGATGGTAATTCAGTTTGCGGGAATATATCATGATAAGGCTCCGCACATCGGGAAGAAGGCGGTCGTGGTTATGGCTGGCGATAATGGTGTGGTTGCTGAGGGTGTCACTCAGACGGGTCAGGAAGTTACAAAGACTGTGACGGAGAACATGACCAAGCATAATGCGACCATCTGTATTATGTCTGGAATGAGTGGTGCGGACGTGTTCCCTGTGGATGTTGGAATCAATGCAGACGATGTGAATCCGAAGGTTCTTAACAGAAAAGTGATGCACGGTACCAGAGACATGATGAAGGGACCCGCTATGACTGTAGAGGAGGCAACCAAGGCTATCGAAGTAGGAATTGAGGTTGTACGTGATCTTGCCAAGAAGGGCTATAACCTTTTTGCGACAGGAGAGATGGGAATCGGCAATACCTCTACCAGCAGTGCAATCTGCGCGGTTCTTCTGGACCAGAGTGTCGAGAAGGTGACTGGTAAGGGTGCTGGTCTTACCAATGAGGGGCTGGACCGTAAGATTGAAGTCATCAAGCAGTCAATCGCCATCAATCATGTCGATAAGAATGATCCGATGGATGTCCTTCACAAGATCGGTGGGCTGGATATCGCAGGTCTTGTCGGATGTTATCTTGGGGCAGCATCACTTGGAATGCCAATCTTCTTAGATGGATTTATCTCCTCCGTGGCAGCTCTGTTAGCGACGAAGTTTGCACCTGCCTGCAGACCATATCTCTTCCCATCCCACTGTTCAAATGAGCCAGCTGGAATGATGGTTCTTGAGGCGATGGATATGCAGCCGTATATTCTGGCTAACATGTGTTTAGGAGAGGGAACTGGAGCAGTCATGGGATTCACAATCGCAGATTACGCCTTTAAGGCATATTGGGAACTTCCGTCTTTTGAGGAGACCAAGTTCGGAACTTACGAGGATTATAAGGCAGAAGGTAAATAAGACAATGGAGTCGACAGGTTCGCGGCCAATGCCGCGATTCCTGTCGTCACTTAGATAAAGGGGTAGGATATGAGTTTAAAAGAGATTGAGATCGTAAAACCGATGGATATTGAGAAGCGGAGTATGGAGATCATCACCAGTGAGCTCGGCGGCCGTACCTGGCCAGAGCCAGAGTTCTCTGTAATCAAACGATGTATCCACACTTCCGCAGATTTTGACTATGCGGATAATCTCGCATTTTCTAAGGATGCGGTAAAAATTGGAATGGAGGCTATCAAGAACGGGGCTGATATTGTAACAGATACCCGCATGGCCTGGTCTGGAATTAATAAGAATAAATTAAAACTATTCGGCGGAGAGGCTCACTGCTTTATGTCCGATGAGGATGTGGCAAAAGCTGCCAGAGAAAGAGGAGTCACCAGATCCTCCGTGTGCATGGAGAAGGGTGCCAAGCTTGATAAGCCAGTTATCTATGCAGTAGGCAATGCTCCGACTGCTCTGATTCGTCTTTATGAGATGATAAAAGCAGGGGAGTGCAAGCCAGCCCTAATCATTGGCGTTCCGGTCGGTTTTGTCAATGTAGTGGAGTCTAAGAACCTGATTATGGAGCTTGACGTTCCGTATATCGTTGCCAAGGGAAGAAAAGGCGGAAGTAATATCGCGGCATGTATCTGCAATGCCATGTTATATCAGCTTCCTGGAGACAGAATGTATCCTGGAATGGAAAAGAAGTGATCTTCTATGGCAGTGAAGAAGTTGAGAGAGGGAGTATCCACAGGGTCCTGCATGACGGGTGCCGCCACTGCGTCTGCAATCTGGCAGACGACAGGGGAGTGTCCGGCCGTGGTTCGGGTGGATGCACCGATTGGAAAAACATTATATCTTGATATTATTCCACATGAATATGGCGTCTGCGGTGTTATCAAGGATGCCGGGGATGATCCAGACGTCACCGATAAGAGTGAGATTATCGCCAAGGTGGATCTTTTTGATGAAGATGGAGAGATCAGCTTTGTCGGCGGTGAAGGTGTCGGAACCATCACCCAGGAGGGCTGTAAGCTTCCAGTTGGGGAGTCAGCCATCAATCCGGTCCCACGTAAGATGTGCAGGGAAGCCCTTAGGAAGGTTATCGGCAATCGGAAGGCAGTGGTGACAGCCAGCATTCCAAACGGAAAGAAGCTTGCCAACCGTACCTTCAATCCCAGACTGGGAATCGTTGGAGGAATCTCCATTTTAGGTACGACAGGAATTGTACGTCCGATGAGTGAGCAGGCGTTGAAAGACAGTCTGATGGCCGAACTTGATATGTACCAGAATCAAGGCAAGAAGGACATCCTTTTTGTCTTAGGTGCGACAGGAGAGCAGGCTATGAAGGATCTCTTCGGTCAGTTTGAGTGCACCTTCCAGGTCAGCAACTATGTCGGATATTTCTTAGAAGCTGCAGCCGACCGTGATTTTAAGTATGTATTAATCGGCGGTGGTTTAGGTAAGCTTGTCAAGCTGGCAAATGGTACGACGAACACCCACAGCCATGTTTCCGGAGGCCGTATTGAGACCATCTGTACTCATGCGGCTCTTCACGGAGCTTCTAGAGAGGTGATTTTAGAACTCTATGAGTGCCGGACAACAAAGGCGGCTGTGGAGATTATTGATCGGGAAGGTCTGAATGATATCTGGGCAGATATTGCTGAGAAAGCATCAGACTGGTGTCAGCGCACCGCCCATCAGGAGGTTCATGTTGGAATTGTGCTGCTGGACCCGAACAATCAGGTGATTGCCATGAGCAAGAATGCCAGAGATGTTCTTAATCATGTGGTCGTAAGCAGACAGGATAAGAATACGGAGGCTTAGCACATTGAGTCTACTTACAATAGTTGGCATCGGACCTGGAAGCAAGGGATATTTTATGCCGATTGCCAGAGAGAGAATGCAGCAGGCCCACACGGTGATTGCTGCGAGAAGAATTCTGCCCATGTTACAGGAGCAGTGCGGACAGACGGATACGGTCTTTGCCCCGATGGGAAAGATTGCTGATACCTTAGATCAGATCAATATGCTCTTAGGGCAGGGACATGATGTTGTGATGACAGTCAGTGGAGATCCGCTGATGTACAGTTTATATAAGACCATCCAGAATAATGAGATCAGCAGAGATTGGAAGATAGAAGTGGTTCCTGGAATCGGATCATTGCAGATGCTGGGAGCGGCTGCGGGAGAGACCATGGAGGATGCCGTGATCTTAAGTGTTCACGGACGAACCCTGAAAGCAGGAACCATAGCGCTCACAGTCACAGAGAATCCAAAGGTATTCTTCCTCTGCAGTAAGGATCAGGGACCTGCGTTCTTAAGCCAGATTATGCTGAATTATCATCTAGATGATGTGACGGTGACAGCGGGAGCTAACCTTTCTTATGAAGATCAGCTCTTGGTATCTGGATCTCCAGAGGAGATGGTGGAGAAGGAATTCCCATCGCTCTGTGTGGCTATGATTAAGAATCCAAATCCCAGAAAAGTCGTTCGTCCATGTTTCTTATCAGACGAGGATTTTGAGAGAGATAAGACTCCGATGACCAAGGAAGAGATCCGCGTGCTCATTCTTCACAGGATGAAGATTGCAGCGGACGATGTGGTCTGGGATGTCGGAGCGGGAACTGGATCAATCTCCATCGAGTGTGGCCGTCAGGCTCCATTCGGTCAGGTCCACAGTGTGGAGAAGAATGAGCTGGCGCTGTCTCTGATTGAGAAGAATAAAGAGAAGTTCGGAATCGATCATCTGACCATTCACGCAGGCAATGCAGCGGATGTAGTGAAGACACTTCCGAGACCGGATAAAGTATTTATCGGTGGTACGGGAGGAAAGATGGAAGAAGTTCTAAAGACCATCGCAGCATTTCCTGGGAAAGTCAGGGTTGTGGTATCCGCAGTAACTCTCGAGACCATCGCGGACGTCGAGCGAGCTCTAGTCAAATATGACCCGGACTATGACGTCATCCAGGCGACAATCGGAAGAGGAAGAAAGATTGGACATTACCACATCATGGATACCAATAATCCAGTTATGCTGTTTACGGCAGAGATTTAAAATTATTCATGCTCCCTGACAGATATTTCAGCACGTCTGTCAGGGAGCGATAAAGGGGAAATTATGAGTAAAAAAGCAGTATTGGTCGTTGGATTCGGTACTCGGTATGAGAGTGCCCTGAAAGCGATTGAGAATATTGAGAAGCACGTGAGGGAAGGCTTTCCGGATTATGATTTCTTCCGGGTCTTCACCTCAGACTATATCATCAAGAGACTGGCTAGGGATCAGGGCAAGGAGATCATGAATGTAGAAGCAGCATTTACTTATCTTCGAGACAATGGATATGAGGAGCTTGTGGTTCAGCCAACTTATATCAATCAGGGAGAAGAGTATACAAAAATTGCGGAAGATTTCAGCCAGAAGAGTCGTTATTTCAAATCTTTTAAGATTGGCAAACCTCTTCTCTCGACAGAGGAAGATTTAGAAGAGATTGCAGGAATTATCATGCGTCAGCTCCCAGAGAAACTTGACAAGGATCAGGCTTTCATTCTGATGGGACATGGATCTAAGAAAGCTCCGAACACAATTTATGTTAAAGTACAGGAGGTCTTCCAAAAGCTTGGCTATGATCAGACTTATCTGGCAACTCTTGATGGAGAGCCAGGTTTTGGGACCATTCTTCCAAAGCTTACAGAACGTGGAATTAAGAAGGCTTATCTGATGCCATTCATGGTTTCCGCGGGAGATCATGCTGCCGTAGATATGGCAGGCGATGGAGAGAATTCCTGGAAGAATCTCTTAAAGGCTGCAGGCATTGATCCCGTACCGATGATTCGGGGATTGGGAGAGATTGATGAGGCAGCAAAGATGTATGTTGCCCATGCAAAAGATGGAGAGGAGTTGGTCCGCTGAGCCATGAGGAAAGATCATGATACAATCGTCATTGCGGGTACGACAGAGTCCCGCAGGGTGATTGAGAAGGAATTAGAAGAGGGACACACAGTCCTAGCTTCTGTCGCGACTGACTTGGGAGCGGAGATGCTAGAAGAGTATGGGATCGATATCCACGTGGGAAGATTGGATTATGAGGGATTTCTAAACTTTTTAAAACAGTATCCATGTAAGAAGATTATCGATGCCTCTCATCCGTTTGCGAAGATTGTGACGGATACTGTCAAGAAAGCAGCCTCCGCACTGGGAATTACTTATGAGAGGTTAAAAAGACCGGAGATCCATTATGACTATGATCAGATTCATCTGGTGGCAGATACCGACGAGGCAATCCAGGCTCTCAACACCTTAGAAGGTCCTGTTCTTCTGACGACAGGTGCCAATACAGCAGGAGCTTATTATCAGGGAGTTAAGGATGCGGCAGAAAGAGTATATGTGCGAGTTCTCAATACTGAGGCTTCTCATCAGGCTTGTCGCAAGGCAGGATATGATGACAGCCATGTGATTTATGAGATGCCGCCTTACAATCTTTTTGACAACTTGAGAGCCATCAGGGAGACGAAGGCTCAGGTGATGGTATCCAAAGACAGTGGAAAGACTGGCGGTGTGGATATCAAGGTGGAGGCCTGCAAGAAGGCGGGAATCCCGATGATTCTGATTGGAAGACCGACGGAAGCTTAGACAGGAGGAGCCTATGAAGAAAATGTGTAATATACCGAGGGTGCTGATTGCGGGAGCTAACAGTGGCTGCGGAAAGACCAGCATTACCTGTGGTATCTTGAAGGCGCTTTGTGATCGTGGACTTACCGTTCAGCCTTATAAGTGCGGTCCAGACTACATTGACCCGATGCTCCACAGTCATATCACAGGAAGAGACTGCAGAAATTTAGATCCCTTCTTTTCCACAGGAGAAGATCTCAGATATCTGATGGCAAAGGACAGCCAGGATGTGGACTTCACCGTGGCAGAGGGAGTCATGGGTTATTATGACGGACTGGGAGTCTCCTGCGAGAAGAGTACCTACACCGTCTCAAAAGAGACAAAGACACCGACGATCCTGATCTTTAATGTGAAAGGCATGAGCCACACTATGATCCCCCTGATGAAGGGGATGATTGAGTATCAAGAGAATCCAGTGGTCGGTGTGATTTTAAATCGGTGTACTAAGGGACTTTATGCCCTGATGAAACCAGAGATTGAGGAGAGATTAGGAATCAAAGTGGTGGGATATTTTCCTCAGAGGGAAGGTATGTCAATCGGAAGCAGACATCTGGGACTGATGACAGCCGCTGAGATTCAGAATCTTGATGAGGTAGTTGCTCTCTTAGGCCAGACAGCCGAGGAGGGGATTGATTTAGATCTTCTCTTGGAGATTGGAAGGCAGGCAGAAGCTCTTCCGGAAGCCAAGAGACCAGCCGCTATGTCAAAAAAGACCAGGATCGCCGTGGCCTGGGATAAGGCTTTCTGTTTCTATTACAGACAGAATTTAGAAATCTTAGAGGATTTGGGGGCAGAGCTGGTAGCATTTAGTCCAGTAAATGATGTGAAACTTCCAGAAAATATCGGAGGAATCTATCTGGGCGGAGGATATCCGGAAACCTATCGGACAAAACTCTCTGAAAATCTCTCTATGAAAGAAGAGATTCGAAATGCAGCAAAAGAAGGCAAACCAATCTTTGCAGAGTGCGGCGGCTTTATGTACTGCTGTGAAAATCTGGTGGAGACAGACGGCAGCTCCAAACCGATGCTGGGACTGATTCCGACAGACTGTATCATGACCAAGCGGCTTAATATGCAGTTTGGCTATGTTACGATGGAAGCTCAGAAGGACACCGCCTACTTCCACAAGGGAGAGAGGATCCGAGTTCACGAATTCCACTATTCTAAGGCAGAACAGAGGGGAGACAGCTGCACAATCACTAAGAATAATGGCAGAAGCTGGGAGGGCTTATATGTCAAGGGTAATATCCTCTCTGGCTATCCGCATTTCTACTTCCACAATTGCATTGATGTGGCTCAGAAATTTGTAAATCTCAGTGCGGATCACCAACAACAATAGAAGGACAAGGCAATATGAAACTTATATATGCGATGGTCCTGGGGTTTGCCATTGATTTGATTTTTGGCGATCCTCATGGACTGATTCATCCAGTTCAGATTATCGGATGGTTCATCAGTAAGATAAAGAATGGGCTGCAGCACATGATCTATGGCTGCTCGTTTGAGGAAGCACAGAAGAAGGGACTTCCCAGAAAAGCGACGGCGGAGCTGCTGGCGGGATATCTTCTCACAGCAGTGATCGTGATTGGCACTTTCCTGGTGGTTTACGGAATTCTATCTCTGGCAGGAAGGATTCATCCGATGCTGCGGTTTGTTCTTGAGACCTTCTTCATCTATCAGATTATGGCGACAAAGAGTTTAAAGACAGAGTCTATGAAGGTTTATCGCAAGCTAAAAAAAGGAGATCTTGCGGGAGCGAGAATTGAGATTGGCTATCTTTGCGGCCGTGATACCGATCAGCTAAGTGAGAGTGAGATTGCAAGAGCGGACGTCGAGACCATCGCGGAGAATACGGCAGACGGAATTATTGCCCCTCTATTCTTTATCGCGTTAGGAGGGGCTCCGCTGGGATTTGCTTATAAGGCAGCCAATACTTTGGATTCTATGGTAGCCTATCGCAATGATGAGCTTATTCATATCGGGCATGCCTCTGCTAAGCTGGATGATATCTGTAACTTTATCCCGGCAAGACTGGCAGCGGTTATGATGATTATTGCCTCTGCAATCTTACGGTTTGACGTTAAGGGCGCAGCAAGAATCTTTGTCAGAGACCGTTATAACCACTTAAGTCCTAACAGTGCGCAGACAGAAGCTGTGGCAGCAGGAGCACTGGGAATTATGCTGGGAGGAACGCACACTTATTTTGGAAAACCAGTGGTAAAACCTACCATCGGAGATGATACCAGACCAGTGGAATATGAGGATATCAAGAGGACCAACCAGCTACTGTATGTCAGTGCATTTCTGACCCTGATTGTTGGATGCCTGATTACTTACCTGATTTATGTGGTTTAAGATAGAATAATGGAGAGGAAACAAGAAGTATGAATAAGGCACACGGTGGAAATATCTATAAAGCAGCGAGGAAGCTGGGACTTGCGGAGAATCAGATTTTAGATTTCTCGGCGAATATCAGTCCTTTGGGACTTCCGGATTACATCAGAAAGGCTATGATCGAATCCATTGAGGGAACGATCAATTATCCGGATCCGGAATGCACAGCACTTCGGGAAGCCATTGCAAACAATGACGAAACCAGAACAGATTTTATCGCCTGTGGCAACGGAGGAGCAGATCTGCTCTACCGTCTGGCATTCGGCATGAAATTTCAGAAGGTCCTGCTTCCAGTCCCATCTTTTGTGGAATATGAGGAAGCTTTCGGCACAGCTGGTGCCAAAATGAAGTACTATAAGATGGACACGGATTTCACGATTCGTCAGGACATCTTAGATGAGATCACGGATGATACCGATCTGCTGATCTTGTGCAATCCAAACAATCCGACAGGAATTCTAACTCCGAGGGACCTTATTCTTCAGATCTTGGAGAAAGCAGAGAGAACAGGGACTTATGTCCTGGTGGATGAATGTTTCCTGGAGATCTGCCGCTGCGAGAAAGATTACACAGTGAAACCTTATCTTGATGTTTTCAAACATCTTATGATTCTCAAATCATTTACTAAGATGTATGCGATACCGGGAGTGCGTCTCGGGTATCTCCTGAGCGGCAATCCAGAGGTGATTGCCAGTGTCAACCGTGCCGGTCAGGCATGGAGCGTCAGCCATATCGCCCAGTGCGCGGGAGTGGCAGCGTTAGGACACGAGGTTTACAAGGAGACCGTGATCTACACTGTGGAGAAGGAACTTAAATTCATGAAAGAAGAGTTAGATAAGTTACCACTCCATTCTTATGACGGGGCTGCGAATTATATATTCTTTCAGGCACCAGGAGTGACAGACCTCGACGAGCGTCTGCTTGAAAAAGGGATCATGATTCGTAATTGCAGTAATTATGTCAATCTCGGCAATGATTACTGGAGAGTGGCAGTCAAGGCTCATGAGGAGAATGTACGTCTCATCAAAGCACTGCACGAAGTGCTTGACTGATCAGACTTTTCGAATCAGATAATCTTATTTATGACAAGGAGGAGAATACATGGCAAAAGCAATAATGGTACAGGGCACAATGTCCAATTCCGGAAAGACTTTCGTCGTTGCCGGATTGTGCCGTGTTTTTAAACAGGATGGATATAAAGTAGCACCATTTAAATCACAGAATATGGCATTAAACTCCTACATCACCAAGGAAGGGCTCGAGATTGGACGGGCACAGGCGATGCAGGCAGAGGCTGCAAAAATTGAGCCAACGCATTGGATGAATCCGATTCTTTTAAAACCAACTTCTGATATGGGATCTCAGGTTATCGTGAACGGAGAAGTCTATGACAACTTAAGCGCAGAGGCTTACTATGAGATGAAAGATAATCTTGCACCGGATGTCAAGAAAGCATTTGATCATCTGGCAGCGGAGAATGACATCATTGTCATTGAGGGAGCGGGATCTCCTGCAGAGATTAACTTAGCAGAAAATGATATCGTCAACATGGGTATGGCGAAGATAGCGAATGCACCAGTTATTCTGGTAGCGGACATCGACCGAGGCGGAGTATTCGCTTCTGCTTACGGAACCATCAAGCTTCTTCCAAAGGATGAACAAGACCGCTTCTGCGGAATCGTTATCAATAAGTTCCGAGGAAATGTCGATATCTTAAAGCCAGGTCTCAAGATGCTGGAAGATCTGACAGACAAGCCAGTGCTGGGTGTGATTCCGATGGCAAAGATTGATGTCGATGACGAGGATTCTCTTTCTGAGAGACTGAATCAGCGTACTGTTCAGGAAGGTATCGATGTGGCAGTCATCCGACTTCCCCACATATCTAACTTTACTGATTTCAGCGTCTTTGAGCTGATCGACGGAGTATCTCTCCGCTATGTTACCGATAAGAAAGAATTAGGAGATCCAGACTTAATCCTTCTTCCAGGAAGCAAAAATACTATGGGAGATATGGAATGGCTGATTGAGAGTGGACTGGAGGGTGCTATTATCAGAAAAGCAGCCACCACCAGAGTCATTGGAATCTGCGGAGGCTTCCAGCTTCTGGGTAAAGAGCTTCATGATCCAGACGGTGTGGAGCATGGCGGAGATATGAGAGGTCTCGGACTTCTTGATACCAGCACGACTTTCCAGGGAGATAAGAGAAGAACCAGAATTCATGGTAAGATCAGCCCTGAGCATAATCTCTATCACTTAAAGGATCTCGACATCGAAGGTTATGAGATTCATATGGGCAAGACAGAGAATCTTGGAGAGGCTGTTCCGGTAATTAAACTGGAGGACGGTACGACCGACGGTTATATGACGAAGGACGGTCGAATCTGGGGAAGCTATCTTCATGGAATCTTTGATAATGAACAGCTTGTCTTTGGACTGGTCGATGAGATTATGAGAGAAAAAGGCATTGACCCGGAAGATAATCATTTAAGTATTGCAGAATACAAAGAGCAGCAGTATGATAAGCTGGCGGATCTAATTCGCAGCAGTTTAGATATGAATCAGATTTATGACACCCTCTTTCAGCGTGAGAAGCCAGAAGACAGCATTGGCTGCGGTGGAATGAAGGATGACGATTCTGGCATCGGATGTGTACACATCTACTGTGGTGACGGCAAGGGCAAGACCACCTGTGCAACCGGACTTTGTGTTCGTGCGGCGGGCAGCGGCATGAGTGTTCTCTACCATCAGTTCTTGAAGGATAACAATTCCAGTGAGAGAAGTATCTTAGAGAAGATTCCTCAGATTACGGTCGTTCCTGGTAAGAAGCAGACCAAGTTCACTTTCCAGATGAACGAGGAAGAACTGCAGGCAGTCAGGGAGGACAATGATGCCATGCTTGACCAGCTGTTTGAGACAGCAGACCGTGAGAACTATGATATGCTTGCTATGGACGAGTGCATCTATGCCGTAGATAAGAAGCTCTTATCCGAGGATAAACTGATTGCTCATCTGAAGAATAAGCCGAAGAAGCTTGAGGTAGTCATGACAGGACGCAATCCATCCGAAAAACTTATGGACTGTGCGGATTATGTCTCAGAGATTGTCAAGAGAAAGCATCCATTCGACAAGGGCATCAGTGCCAGAGTAGGAATCGAGAAATAAGATGGCTTATTTTCCATTATTTATGGACATTGCGGGAAGGAAAGCTGTTGTAGTTGGGGGAGGCAAGGTGGCCAGACGCAAAGTGTCCACCCTACTTCGTTACGGAGCCGATGTCCATGTATATTCAAAAGAGATTAGCAAAGACGTGGAGATGCTGCTGGATGAGCAGCATCTCCATTATCGCCAGTATCAGGGGGATGCATCAGGAGAAGGTGCAGTTGGCAGCGAAATACTAGATGATGCGACAATTGTCATTGCGGCGACAGGCAGCCGGGAGGTAAACCACCAAGTTGCGAAATATTGTAATCAGCATAGGATTCCAGTCAATGTGATCGACGCCCCGCAGGAGTGCAGTTTTATTTTTCCTGCAGTGGTTAAGAAGGGCGATATCAGCATCGGAATCAACACAGCGGCCAAAAGTCCAGCAGTTGCCTCTCAGATCCGGAAGGATATTGAGCAGATGATCCCTGATTACTATGAAGAGATTCTTGACGGTATTGGTCATTACCGCCAGAAGATCAAGCAGACTGTCCCTAATCCAGCTCTCAGGAGATATTTATTAAAAGAAGCAGCCAAAAGAAGTTTTGCTTTTAAGCATTTCCTTACAGAAGAAGAGCAGGAACAGCTGATGGAAGAGAGTAAAGATACGTTCCAGCAGTAATCGCAGAGCCAAAGAAAGATAAGAGGACAGACAGATGGTTGAGAAGGACACGATAGAGTTAGTCGAAGATCTTAGGGATATCGACACATATCTGACCTTGAGGAAGGCAGTTGATTTTAAGCCACTTTCCAGAGATCAGGCCAAGAGAGCTCTAGATAACAGTTTATATATTTTGACAGCATTCAAGGACGGCAAGGCGGTCGGAATGGGTCGAATTGTCGGAGATGGGGCTGTAATCTGTTATGTGCAGGATCTCATCATCCGCCCAGAAGTGCAGGGCCAGGGGGTCGGAGGCCTGATTCTTGAGACCTTAAAGACCTTTGTGATTAATCTGGGATTTCAGGGCACGGAGATGATGTTCGATCTCATGTGTGCCAAGGGCAGAGAGTCATTTTACAAGAAGCATGGTTTTATTGCCAGACCGACGGATCAATTAGGTCCAGGAATGATCCAGTATCTTAAAATTTGAGGAGAGAAATATTAGTTTCTAAATGTACTCAGTGTGCTATAATATTAAGAACAATGAATAAGTAGGAGGAAATGTTACTATGATCAGAAGAAGAAGATTACGTTCATCTGCAGGAATGCGAGCATTAGTTCGCGAGACAGAGATTAGTGTAAATGACCTAATCTATCCGATGTTCTTTATTGAGGGGGAGAACATCAAGAATGAGATTCCATCTATGCCAGGTATCTACCAGTATAGTATCGACCGTGCAGACGAGGAGCTTGATAGAATTAAGGAAGCCGGAGTAAGAGGAGTCCTCCTTTTCGGTATTCCGGCACATAAAGATGAGGAAGGTACAGAGGCTTATAATGAGCACGGTATCATCCAGGAAGCTATCAGACATATCAAAGCGAAATATCCGGAACTTGTTGTTATCGCGGATGTCTGCTTATGTGAGTACACATCTCATGGTCACTGTGGACTGATTAAGAATGGGGAGATCTTAAATGATGAGACTCTTCCACTTCTCGGACAGGTTGCAGTAACATGTGCAGAGGCAGGGGCTGATATGGTTGCTCCATCTAACATGATGGACGGCAATGTCGCAGCTCTTCGTGAGGCTTTAGATGAGGCAGGATATCAGACGACACCAATCATGGCATACAGTGCTAAGATGGCATCTGGATACTATGGTCCATTCCGTGATGCAGCTCATTCTGCACCAGGATTCGGTGATCGTAAGACTTACCAGATGGATTGGCATAACCCAAGAGAGGCTATGAGAGATCTTCAGGATGATATCGATGAGGGATGCGATATTTGTATTATCAAGCCAGCCCTTGCTTTCCTTGATATCTTAAAGATGGCATCTGAGTACACAGATATGCCACTGGCTGCTTATAATGTCAGCGGAGAGTACTCCATGGTTAAGGCTGCAGCTCAGAATGGCTGGATTGATGAGAAGAAGATCGTTATGGAGAACATGATCGCTATGAAGCGTGCCGGCGCTCAGATGATTATCACATACCATGCATTAGATGTTGCCAACTGGTTAAAGAATGGAGAGGTTGAGAACGAGTAATCCAAGCTCTATATAAAGTGTTTTTCAGAGATGTAAGACTGCCTGTGCAGGATATCGGTTCCTGTCCGGGCGGTCTTTTTGATTGCTCAAAGTCTGCATTGACGTAACCATGAGAATCACTTATACTGAGGCTAGATGGTGAGGCTCTATTTGTGAGGCATCAGTAAGGAGGAATTATGAATATCTGTGTATTTGGTGCTGGTTCTGACAGCATTGATGAAGTATATATTAAAAAAGCAGAGGAGTTGGGGGAGGCACTCGGCAAGAGAGGTCATGCTCTCATTTTTGGCGGAGGAGCAACCGGTATGATGGGAGCGGCAGCTCGTGGATTCAAGAGAGGCGGTGGTAAGATCTTAAGTGTCATTCCGAAGTTCTTTGATGACAAGAGAGGAGACGGCGCTCTGTATGACCAGGCTGATCAGGTAATCTGGACAGACACGATGAGAGAGCGCAAGCAGCAGCTGGAGGACCACTGTGATGCTTTTATTGTTCTCCCAGGAGGAATAGGAACCTATGATGAATTCTTTGAGACCATCGTGCTCAAGCTTTTTGGCTTCCAGGATAAGCCGCTGGTAGTTTATAACATTAATGGATATTATGATAAGTTAAAAGAACTTTTCGATCATGGAGTAGAACAGGGTTTCATCAAAGAACACAGCAGTAAGCTGTATACTATGTTCGATAATCCAGACGAATTGCTTATCTACCTCGAGATCTGCCATCAGCTTTAAGAAGCATAAAGACGTCAGTTGAGAGGAGGAGATAAATATGCCTGAAAAAGTAGTCATGTACTGGCTCGTCATTGCCCTTGCCTTCTTTGTGATTGAGATGATCACTTTTGGACTTACGACGATCTGGTTTTCTGGCGGAGCCCTTATCGGGGCGTTATTAGCCTTTTTCGGCGTACCACTATGGAGTCAGATTGCCGCATTTGTTGTGGTATCTTTGATTCTGCTGTTCTTAACCAGGCCGCTTGCGGTGAAGTATGTGAACAGAAGAGCAATCAGGACGAATGCAGACAGTCTTATTGGCCAGGAATGTATTGTAACGAAGTCGGTTGATAATCTGACTGGAAAAGGAGAAGCCAATGTGAATGGTCAGATTTGGACAGCGAGAGGAGTTCCTGGCTGTGAAGTCATTCCGGAAGGCAGGAAGGCTATCATTGTTAGAATCACAGGGGCTAAGATAGTGATTCGTCCGATTGCCGAGAAAGAGTCCCAGTGACGAGACAGTCCATAATAAGGAGGAGACATTATGGCAGGACTAATTATTTTTATTATTGTTTTTGCAATCATCATATGGCTGATTGCCACTAACATTCGTATCGTGCCGCAGGCTCATGCCTATGTTATTGAGAGATTAGGAGCTTACACAGGAACTTGGTCCGTTGGACTCCACATCAAAGTGCCGTTCATCGACCGTATCGCCAAGAAGGTGAATCTAAAAGAGCAGGTAGTGGATTTCCCTCCACAGCCGGTAATTACCAAGGATAATGTCACCATGCTGATTGATACCATCGTTTATTATCAGATCACAGATCCGAAGTTATACTGCTATGGTGTTGAGAATCCAATCATGGCGATTGAGAACTTAACAACAACAACACTTCGTAACATTATCGGTGATCTTGACCTGGATGGAACCTTAACTTCCAGAGAAATCATCAACACAAACATGAGAAGCACCTTAGATGTTGCAACAGATAACTGGGGAATTCGAGTATCTAGAGTAGAGCTTCGTAACATCCAGCCTCCAAAGGAGATTGAGGAGGTTATGACAAAGCAGATGAGAGCGGAGCGTGAGAGACGTCAGACCGTTCTTGAGGCACAGGCTCATAAGGAAGCCGTTGTCAGCCGTGCAGAGGGTGATAAGCAGGCTAAGATCCTTGCAGCCCAGGCTGAGAGAGATGCTCAGGTCGCATTGGCAGAAGGTCGTGCTAAGTCTATCCAGTTAGTTTATGAGGCAGAGGCAGCAGGACTTCAGAAATTAACAGAAGCTGGTTTTAGTGAGAATGTACTGAAATTGAAAGGTATTGAGGCATTAAAGGATGTCGCTGATGGACGTGCAACCAAGATTTACATGCCATCCGATATCGCCAGCGCAGTATCTTCTCTTGGATTGGTGGGAGAGTCTCTGGGAATCGGAGATGCTACTCCAGTTGATAAGACACCAAAGCCAGCACAGCCAGTGAAACCTGATGCTTGTATCAATCCAGAATCAGGCAAAGGTACCATTGATGCGGCAATCGCTTCTGCGGCAATCCAGAGGGATATTGAGAGTGATGACATCAATGGAGTTAACAAATAGACATAACTGTCATAAAGGATTATAATAATCCAAGCGGCGAGGGATATATGTTCTGTCCCTCGTCCTTTTATTGCTAAGCATGCAAGCCAAGTGCCAGTGGCACTTCAGCTTGTCAGAGAAAATAGGGAAGTAGTAACGATGCAAACTTTGAAAAGAATATTTTCCTGCTTCTGGTGGGTCTATCCGATGTTCGTCCTAAAGATGATAATCTTCTATTGGAGGACAGGCATGCTCGATATGATGGCCGTCTACGAGGCACCGATTCTTACGGTCAGTTTTCTGATTGTCATCTTTGAAGCCTGTTCTTTTAAGGATAGCAGGGCAAGGAAAATCACATTTGTTGTAGTCTATACAATGATTACTCTGGTGATGTTAGCGGATGCCTGCTATGCCAGTTACTTTGGCAAATATACATCAGTCAATCAGATTCTTCAGATCTCAAGTCTTTTATCCATTGCGAAGGATGGAAATGTGATCGGGGCTTCCGTGAGTCCATTGAGTCTGTTATGTCTGGTGGATTATCCTTTTGTGCTCTACTGGTATCACCAGCGAAACAAGGGTCAGAAGGGATTGCTTGAGCAGATGAATAAGAAGACTCTCCTCATTCTGGCAGTCCATGTCCTCATGTATGCCGGGGCAATCTGTGCCTGGATCTACTATGGATTCAATCCACAGAATCTGAGAGAGATTCAGCAGATCAATCACATTGAATTTTTCACCTATCATACCAATGATGTCGTAGTCAATGTTGTGGGAAGAATTCAGAGAGGTCATGTTGATGAGAATGAACTGCAGAAAGAACTTGCTGCTGTCGTTCCAAAGTCGGAAGGAACACAGTACCGGGGCATTGCCAAGGGCAAGAATCTTATCATTGTCCAGACAGAATCTCTGAATAACTTTGTGGTTGGAGCCAAATACAATGGTCAGGAGATCACCCCGAACCTTAATCGTCTGATTGCTGACCAGAGTTTCTATTTTAATCATTTCTACTCCACTACCGGAGTGGGAAATACCTGCGATGCAGAATTCAGTGTTCTCAACAGTTTATATCCCAATGATATCAGGGAGTGCTACCGCATGTATGTAGACAACACCTACAATGGACTTCCGTGGCTGCTGCGAAAAGAAGGGTATGGGGCTTATGCCTTCCATGGTTATAAGAAGACCTTCTGGAATCGTAATGAGGCATATAAGAATCAGGGATTCGAACATTACTATTCTCAGGAAGAGCTAAAGATGAACCAGAAGACAGCATTTGCTGGTGATCTTGGATATGGACTGATGGATAAAGCTTTATTTAAGCAGGCAGTATCTATTTTGAAGAAGAGACAGCCATTCTTTGGATTTATGATTACCCTCACTAATCATATCCCTTACGAGATTGACCAGAAGTATGTCAGTCTCAAACTGAAGAGTCAGGATGAGGGTACGACGTTCGGCAATTACCTGGAGACCGTCCATTATACGGATGAGGCTTTCGGGGAGCTGATTCAGGAATTAAAAGATGCTGGAATGTATGATGACACGATGATCGTCATCTACGGAGACCATCAAGGTATGAATCTGGAGACACCAGAAGTCAACTACTCTATGAGCAACTATCTAGGAAGACCGTACGATTATGATCAGGAGCTCAACATCCCATGTGTCATCCACGTGCCAGGTCTGAAGGAAGCCCGTCAGATAGATACCGTGGGAGGAGAAATAGATATCATGCCTACCGTAGCTAACTTGATGGGGCTAGACATTCCACAGCCATACGTCTTCGGCCATGATCTCCTCAATGCTAAGGAAGGGTTCGTAGCCCAGATTTCCTACGTCGGCGAAGGGTCCTTCATCACAAACGATGGCAACACCCTCTTCAAAATTGGAAGAGATGGAACAGTCGAAAATGGAAGAGTTCTCGATCTGACCAATGGCGAGACTAAAATCATGGACACAAAACTCTGCACTGACTACTCAAACAGAGCACAGACCCTGATAGATCTCTCCAAAAAAGTGCTAGACAATAATCTAATTGCCAATTATACAAACCATTAAACCCTTGACACATTAGGAAATGTTTGTTAAAACAAAGATTAAGCTATATTACGGGATCCTATGCGAAGATTCTACGCATAGGATTTCACGTTTATTATACAGGAGGTAGGATATGAGTACAGTTAATCTGAAGGGAAGAAGTTTCCTTACACTGCTTGATTTCAACAAAGAAGAGATTCGCTATATGTTAGACCTTGCCCATGAACTGAAGGCAAAGAAGAAGAAAGGTATCCTCGGGGAAGAGATGAAGGGTAAGAATATCCTGCTTCTTTTCGATAAGTCTTCCACAAGAACCAGATGTTCTTTTGAGGTGGGAGCCAAGGATGAGGGCGCTCATGTCACCTATCTTCAGAATTCTCATATGAATAAGAAAGAATCCTTAGAGGATTCCGCTAAGGTATTCGGAAGAATGTTCGATGCGATTGAGTATCGTGGATTCGGTCAGGATATCGTGGAGGATCTTGCTAAGTATTCTGGAGTTCCTGTATGGAACGGTCTGACAGACACAGATCATCCAACACAGGTTCTGGCAGATTTCATCACAATGGAAGAGCATATCGACAAGCCATTAGAGGATATGAAGCTTACTTTTGTCGGAGACCTTTCCGATAATGTTATGTATGCTCTTATGTATGGATGTGCCATCATGGGAATGGACTTTAAGGCAGTAGGACCAGAGTCAACTGTAACTGACCCAGCTGTCTTAGAAGCTGCCGAGAAGAGAGCTAAGGAGAGTGGTGCTACTATCACAATCTCTCATGATCCTGAGGATGTCAAAGGATCTGACGTAATTTACACAGATATCTGGGTAAGTATGGGAGAGTCTGAGGATCTCTACCCAGTTCGTGTGAAGGCTTTAAGCCCATATAAAGTAACCACCAAGATGATGAAAGATACGGGCAATGATAAATGTCTCTTCATGCATTGTCTCCCAGCTTATCATGACTTTAAGACTCATGTCGCAGTTGATATGAGGGACCGTCTTGGACTTGATATCCGCGAAGTGGAGGACGAGGTATTCCGCTCTGAAAATTCGGTTGTATTTGATGAGGCTGAGAACCGTATGCACTCCATCAAAGCAGTTATGGTAGCAACACTTGGAAGATAAGTAAGATGAAAGAGAAGATCATACAGTACCTTGAGAACAGCAATAATTACGTGTCCGGACAGAAGATCAGTGAGGACCTCCATGTGTCCAGGACAGCTGTTTGGAAGAATATCAATATACTGAGAGAAGAAGGCTATGAGATTGAGTCTTCCACCAGGAGAGGATATCGTCTGGTGAGGAAGCCGGACGTTCTTTCTAAGGGGATGCTGATGAGATATCTTCCGGAAGGAGTTCTTCCAGGGGAGATTCATTACTACGACTCGATCGACTCGACCAATGAAGAGGCGAAACGCTGTGCCGCAAAGGGAGCTCCCGATGGCAGCCTGTATTTCAGTGATAACCAGACTGCAGGCAAGGGGCGGAGGGGCAGAAGCTGGGCTTCTCCAAAGGGAGAAGATGTCTTCTTCACCCTGCTCTTAAGACCTGATATTCTTCCGCAGAATATATCTATGGTCACCCTGGTGTCAGCACTTGCTGTGAGAGAAGCCATGTCAGCCTATGCGGGTGAGCAGTGTCAGATTAAGTGGCCGAATGACATCATTCTTCATGGCAAGAAGATGTGCGGCATCCTGACAGAAATGTCGATGGAGATGACGGATATCGATTATCTGGTGATTGGAATTGGAGTAAACCTTAACCGACATCAGTTCAGCGATGAGATTAAGGAATTTGCCTCAAGTGTCTTCTTAGAGACAGGACACCGCGTTGAGAGATCACATTTCCTTGCAGATGTTCTAGTCGCTTTTCGAGAGCGATATGAGAAATTCCTGCAGACACAGGATTTGTCCCTTCTCATGGACGAATATAATCAGTATCTGATCAATGTTGGCCGTAAGGTAAAAATTATTAAGAGAGATGAAGAATTAGTCCGTACGGCAATCGGAATTGACCAGAGGGGCAACCTGCTTGTCGAGGATGATGATGGACACCGCGAGAGTGTATTCTCAGGAGAAGTTTCTGTCAGAGGCTTGTACGGGTACGTGTAGGAGACGAATATGTTCAATGATAATACTGTACTGTGCGGTTCAAGCAAGTACACTAGGAAATATTATCTAAACCCTGAGTTTGACAGTCTGCCACAGCAGATTAAGGATGAACTGAAGGTTCTCTGCGTGCTTTACACAGAGGAAGTTGGGGGGATGCTTGTCCTTGAGTTTGATGAGGACGGAAATCTGTTACTTAAGACAGAAGCGAAAGAGGGAGACCTGATGTACGATGAGATTGGGGGAGCCCTCAAGATCAAGCAGATTCAGAAGGAGAAAGAAGAACTGCTGAGAAGCCTTGAGATGTTTTACAAGGTGTTCTTTTTGGGAGAAGATATAGAGGAGGATAACTAATGCTAATCGCAATTGATGTAGGCAATACCGATATCACATTCGGATTGTTTCAGGATAAAAAATTACTCGACAATTTCCGAATGAGAACGAAAGTTAATCGTACTTCCGATGAGTTCGGAGTATTCTTATATGACATCATCAGTTACAAGGGATATTCCCCAGAGGATGTCGAGGCAATTATCATCGCTTCTGTAGTGCCAGCGATTATGCATTCTTTCACAAGTGCTATAGTGAAGTATCTGCGAATTCGTCCAATCATTGTCGGTCCTGGAATCCGTACAGGAATTCAGATTCGAACTAG
Source organism: Lachnospiraceae bacterium (assembly GCA_036310685.1). Taxonomy (GTDB): domain Bacteria; phylum Bacillota; class Clostridia; order Lachnospirales; family Lachnospiraceae; genus Anaerobutyricum. The sequence goes on from JAXJRI010000242.1 coordinate 35,922, forward strand.
TAATCCAAAAGAGACTGGTGCAGACCGTATCGTTGATGCCGTGGCAGCTTATGAGATTTATGGAGGCCCAGTTATTGTTATCGATTTTGGAACAGCGACTACATACGACTTTATCACTGAGGACGGAAGCTTTATTGGTGGAGTAACTTCTCCAGGTCTTCGTACCGCTGGCAATGCTCTTTGGCAGCAGGCAGCGAAACTTCCTGAGATTGAGATTGTGAAGCCAGCTACCATCCTTGCCAAAGATACTGTCACTAGTATGCAGGCAGGACTTGTCTATGGCTATATTGGTCAGACTGAGTATATCATCCGCAAGATGAAGGAAGAGAGTCAGTGTGAGAAGGTTCATGTTGTGGCAACAGGAGGACTTGGAAAGATGATTGCTGATGAGACTAAGACGATCGACTATTACGATTCTACCTTGACCCTAAAAGGACTTCAGCTGATTTATGATAAACAGAGATAAGAGACAGGAAGACTCCGCCGCTTAAGGACGGAGTCTTCTCTTGCAGGAGAGGATATGTTACAGACAAAAGATATATATGGGACGGACTTCCCTGTGATATTAGCCCCGATGGCAGGGGTCACCGATCAGCCTTTTCGCATCATCTGTAAAAAGATGGGTGCGGATGTTCTTGTCACGGAAATGGTGAGTGCAAAAGCTCTCTATTATGGAAACAAGAAGACGATTCCCCTCATGGCATTTACGGAAGAAGAGAAGCCAATCGGGTTACAGATCTTCGGTTCAGAGCCAGAGCTGATGGGAGAGATGGCAGCTAAGGTGGAACCGATGGGATTCCGTTTCATCGACATCAATATGGGCTGTCCTGTTCCAAAGATTGTGAACAATCATGAAGGTTCTTCACTGATGTTAAATCCAGAACTTGCTGGAAAGATTGTGCGATGTGTCTCGGATGCGGTCAAGCTTCCAGTTACGGTCAAGTTTCGAAAAGGATTTGATGCTGATCATATCAACGCGCCAGAATTTGCCAAAGTTCTAGAAGCGAATGGGGCAAGCGCGATTGCAGTTCATGGAAGAACGAGAATTCAATATTACTCAGGGAAGGCAGACTGGGATATTATCCGACAGGTCAAGGAAGCTGTGAAGATTCCAGTGATCGGTAACGGTGATATCACTAGCGGCCAAGATGTCCTTAAAATGAAAGAGATGACAGGATGTGACGGAGTGATGGTAGCCAGAGCAGCTAGAGGCAATCCATGGCTCTTTCGGGAAATCAAGGCAGTCCTTGGTGGAGAAGAGGTTCCATCAAGACCAGATCCTCAGGAGATTGTTGAGATGCTGCTCCATCATGCCAGACTGAGCATTCAGTATAAAGGCGAAAAGATGGGAATCCTGGAAATGAGGAAACATGCAGCTTGGTACACGGTGGGAGCCAGAGGAGCCTCTCATTTAAGAGACGCAGTCAATCATGTGGATACCTACGACCAGATGAAAGAATTGCTTCAAAGATATCTAGAGCAGGCAGAATAGTTTGGCAGTACAGGGCAAAGCGTAGGCTCAGATAGGAACCAGTGAAAAATAGAAGGAAACCGTTACATTGATATATTGCGTGAATTGTAACAATGGAAACGTTACTGTTCATGCATGATATCTTTCAGTGTTAAATAAGCTATTTTGATAGCTGACTTCCACCTGTGCCGTATTGTCCTGCTGCTCCTTACCTAGATTCTAAATAAGATAAGGAGCAGA
>JAXJRI010000243.1:0-8174 GCA_036310685.1 Lachnospiraceae bacterium
ACAGTCTTGCTGGAAAATGGTTTGGTGCGGTTCTGGTGACATTGCTTGCAGACATTCTCGGCGGCTCAATCACGATGGATAACGGTGCGCCAGCAGGCAATATCTTGACAAATGCTATTAATGGATCGAATCAGGCTATGAATAATGGAAGCAGCAGCTGGTCTGTGTCTGGTCCGCAGGTTCCATCTTTTGTACCTGGCATTATTCTTAGCATCGTGGGCACCCTTATCGCGGTGTACCTGATTTATGCCATTATTATGTACATTGTCGGGGGAGTAATTTCTCTAGGACTTTCCAGATATAATCTTCGACTGCTTGACGGAGAGAATCCAGGAGTGGAAGATCTCTTCCATTTCTTCCACCAAAACATGTTTGGCAAGGCGTTTTGGCTGAAACTTCGTGAGACGATTTTTATCTTCTTATGGTCTTTGCTATTGTTGATCCCAGGGATTGTCAAGGCATACTCTTATAGTATGGCAGGATTTATCTTGTCGGAGAATCCAGAGATGACACCGAAACAGGCGATGGAAGTTTCGATGACCATGATGGATGGCAATAAATGGCGCCTCTTCTGCTTGGATTTGAGTTTTATTGGTTGGGGCCTGCTTTGCGTCTTGACCTTGGGAATAGGATTACTTTGGCTGATTCCTTATAAGAATGCAGCAATTGCATCTTTTTATGATGAGGTTTCCAGACAGCCGATTGCGTAAAATTTGAAATTGACTTCGATATTTCTGGCTCACAAAGTGAAATAAGTCTGAGAATTGCGAATAATCTTGTTCGTAATTTCTCAGACTTTTTTGTGGTTACTGTTAAAAATCGTGTAGAACAGTTTCTAATAGAATCTATCTTATTCTTCTGGAGCGAAGAACTCGATGATGGTATGGATGGCAAGATCCATGTACTGTGGATTTTTAAATGGATGGTCCGCATTCTCCACTGGGATAAACTCGATGACGTTATTTTCGGCAAAAGCCTGGGAATCCTCAATAGGGACAGTAGAATCCTTGGTTCCATGAAGCATGATAATGTCATCTGCCCAGTCGAAGTATTCATGCTTGGTGATATCCGCTGCCTTTAAATCATCGAAGAACTTTTGGTCTACCTTCATTTTTCGCTCAAAGCCAATCATGACATCCTTACCTTTTTTCAACTTGCTCATGTCGTTAGGGTTGACATTCTTTAACATGAGCTCATACATTTTGATCGATGGGGATCGGAGGGCAATCTTAGTAAATGGATTCTCACCCTTTTTTGCAATGTAATTCAGAGTCAGGTAAGCGCCAAGACTTACTGAATAATTATAGATGTATTTTGCCTTGAGTACATCTTTAGCGTAATTGACGACCAGTGTGATGTAGTGAGAACATTCCTCCAAGATAAGCTTCTTTCTGGCATCCTGCCCGTGGCAAGGCCAGTCAAAAGCGATGACAGCATCGTCCTTATGCTTGGCAGACTCTTTCTCAGCGAACTTGGTAATGCTGGCATTATCCTTGCTTCCGCCGAAGCCATGAGTACAGATGATGACACGGTCAAATTCTCGGTTTTTAGAGACAGTAAGCAGACGACATCTGACACTGTATCCGTCTTCATTTATATCAAAATTCTTGTTAGTTAACATAGTATCCTCTCACTTGTATACATTTGCAGGTTGCATACTATAAGGTAGTATTTTTTGGAGAGTATGTCAATGAGAAATCGTTTGAGTAATGTCCCTGAAATGTCACCAATATAAATTGCTACCTAATCCCACTTCGTGGTATAATTAGAGCAATCATTAAGAACACACTTCAGAAGGAGGTATTAATCATGGTTAAGCACATTATCTTATGGCAGTTAAAAGATGAGCTGAGTGATGCTGAGAAGAAGGATGTCAGCGCAAAGATTAAAGCTGGTTTAGAGGGATTAAAGGGCAAGGTTCCTGGATTACAGGAGATTCATGTTCAGATCGATAAATTAGATTCTTCTAATGCAGACGTTATGTTGGATTCTACTTTAGAAAGCCCAGAAGCTTTAAAGGGTTATGCTGTTCACCCAGAGCATCTGGCAGTTGCTAACGGTGTTGTAAGACCGAATACAAAGACAAGAACCTGCATCGATTATGAGATCTAATAAGAGAGCAGATTATTAACCATGCCAACAAGGGGAGTGAATCAATATCGCTCCTCTTTTTATAAAGTGCGAAACAAGGGGGAATATGATATGGAAAAAAGGAAAGTTACAGTTATCGGAGCGGGACATGTAGGTTCTCATGTCGCCCTCTCTCTGGCAGTAGAACATGTAGCAGATGAGGTTGTTCTGGTAGACCGAGATCCAAAGAAAGCAGAGGCACAGGCACTGGATATCTTTGATGCGATGAGTTTTGAGAATCATGCAGTTTATGTTCATGATGGTGATTATGCAGATGTAGAGGATTCAGATGTTGTCGTTATTGCCATTGGAATGCCGAGAAAACCGGGGCAGGATAGAACTGGTATGTTAGATGATTCTATTGTTATGTGTGATGAGCTGATTGATTCCTTAAGTCCATATAAGATTCCTGGAGTACTGATTTCTATCACTAACCCTTGTGATGTTATCGCAGATTACTTAAGAAAAGGTCTTCATCTGGATAAGAACAAGGCTTTTGGAACAGGAACTATGCTGGATACCACCAGATTAAAACGAGTCCTCAGCCAGATGACTGGTGTTTCCAGATCTTCGATTCAGGGCTATGCTATGGGTGAGCATGGTGAGACTTCTATGATACCGTATTCGGTTATTCGTATTGGCGGCAGAGATTACCATGAGTTTGGATTATCAGATGAAGAAGTCTTAAAAGAAGTCAGAGCAGGCGGCTGGATTATCATCAAAGGTAAGTTAAGCACTGAGTTTGGAATCGGACGTGCCGCAACAGAACTTGCGGAGGCAGTTATTCGTGATGAGAAGAAGATTCTTCCGGCATCTGTCTTACTGGACGGGGAGTATGGTCAGAAGGATGTTCAGATTGGAGTACCTTGTATGATCGGTAAGGATGGTATTGAACAGATTATTGAGCTTTCAATGAGCTCTGATGAGAAAGCAGCATTTGATTATTCCTGTGATGTTGTCCGCGGTAATATTGCGACAGCAATGAAGAAGAGCCAGCGAGGAGTAAAATAGGATCGAGGATATTGGATGCAAAAGAATTTCTGGGCAAGACTGCCCATTTTGGTATTAATGGCACTGATTGCCACCTTCCTGTGGGGCAGTGCATTTCCTTGTATTAAGATAGGATACAAACTGCTTTCCATAGGGGCAGAGGATACACCGAGTCAGATCTTGTTTGCAGGATCGCGATTTACACTGGCTGGAATTATGGTAGTCGTTGTTGCCTGTATTCAGAGGGGACACTTTGTGCTGCCGGGGAAGGAAGGGGTTATCCCAGTTATCGTCTTGTCATTGTTCCAGACAATCGGACAATATTTCTTCTTCTATATTGGTCTGGCTCATGCCAGCGGTGTGAGTTCCTCATTAATTGAGGCGACCAATACCTTTTTGACGATTTTGATTGCGGTACTGATCTTCCACACGGAGAAGCTGACGACCAAAAAGGTCATTGGATGTATTTTAGGATTTATAGGTGTAGCCATTATCCAATTGCCTATGCCGGGAAGCGGATCTGGTGGATTTGGCTTTACTCTGTTAGGAGAAGGCTGTATCTTGTTTTCTACTGTGGCTTCTGCATTCTCTGCAAGTCTGATTAAGAAGTATAGTAAGAAGGAAGACCCGATGATCTTATCAGGGTATCAATTTATCCTGGGAGGTATCGTCCTGGCACTGGCAGGAAGGATAGCGGGAGGAAGATTGAATCTGATTCACTCTGTGGAGGGAAACCTCATGGCTGGCAGTCACATTGCGGCAGCATGTGCACTGCTTAGCTATATGGCATTTATCTCAGCCTGTGCCTATACTTTATGGTCAGCATTGCTGAAATACAATCCGGTCAGCCGTGTGGCGGTGTTTGGATTCGTAAATCCGGTGGTCGGAGTCATTCTCTCCGCATTTCTTTTAGGAGAAACCAATCAGGCCTTCAGCCTGGTAGGATTGACTTCTCTGATTTTGGTATCACTCGGTATTATCGTGGTAAATCGACCTTAATAGCTTATCATTGACATACGAGAAAGGAAGCAGTATGAATAGAGAAGAGCTTTCTAAATATATAGAGCATGAATATGGAATTAAGGAAGATTATCCATGGAAGAGATATCCAGATTATGCAGCCTTCCGCCATCAGGATAATCAGAAGTGGTTTGCTCTGCTGATGAGGATTAAAGGTTCCTATGTTGGAAGAGATGCTGAAGAGATGGTCGATGTGGTTGATATCAAATGTCAGAAAGGTGAGGCTGATTTTCTTCAGTCGATGCCTGGAGTATATCCTGCTTACCATATGAATCGGGATAACTGGGTCATGCTTTCAATCGATGAGATTGACCCAGTGACTTTTAAGAATCTTCTGGAGCGAAGTTATACACTGACCAGAAGTGCTTCCTCTAAGATTTACGAGGCGGTTCGGAAGATACCCCGGGGAAGAGTCGCCACCTATGGACAGGTGGCAGCGATGGCTGGCAATCCTAGGATGAGCCGGGCGGTAGGCAATGCTCTTCATAAGAATCCAGATCCAGAGGGGATACCCTGCTATCGTGTTGTGAATTCTCAGGGAAAGTTGGCGGATGCCTTCGCCTTCGGAGGCGCGGGGATTCAGAAGAGACGGCTGGAAGCAGATGGCATCGAAGTGAAGGATAATAAAGTAGATCTTGCTAAATATGGAATCGTTTTGTCAGATAATTTCGATGAGTACTAGATCAATTAATTCTGCTGCATGGAAGAAGGAAATGTCATAATATTAGGAAGTTATGGGGGATACAAATGGGAAAGATGGTTAGTAGATACATTACTTGGAAAGAAGCCATGAAGGATCGATGGTATCTCCATCTCCTGAATGGTATGATAAATCTGGTTCTTTCGGTCTTTACTGCAGTCCCTCTGCTTGCTTATCTTTGCCGACAGATTCCTTTTACTTTTGAGGCGAATGATGATGCCGTTGTCATGCAGATCCTGGATGGGTCCTATACTGGAAGTCCGGAAGCTCATGCGGTTTTTATTAGATACCCGATTTCTGCTATTATTGCCAAGCTCTACAAGATTAATCCGAAGTTCTCTATTTTTGTAACCGATTTTCATGATGTCGTCTGGTACGTAGGTGTCATTGTGATTTTGACAGGGATTGCATTAGTCGCTGTCCTTTTTCGCATGCTCGACTATTTTGCCTGTAATCGGATTTTGATCTGTCTCCTCTTTGATTTAGGTTTTCTTGCTGTCTGGCTCACTGCATTTTCATGTCTGACATTTTCTACTGCAGCCGCATTTATGGGGTGTATGGCCTTGCTCTTTTTAGGGTTCTCGCGGAAGGAGACTGCCTGGAGACCTTGGAATGTTCTTCTGCTTGCCATATTCTTAGTTGCTGCATATGACTTCCGCAAGCAGTGTCTGTTAATGGTTCTTCCTTTGGTTCTTGTGGAGGCAGTTCTCAAATATCACATCCATTTCTTTAAATCAATAAAACCATGGGTCCTACTCATATTGTGTGCCGTCCTTGTTGGCGGGATGATTGGTTTTGATAATCATATGTACAGTTCGCAAAATTGGAAACATTATCTGGCTTACAATCACGCAAGAGCATATCTCCAGGATTACAAAGGTTTCCCAGAATATGATCAGGCTCAAGATTTCTATAAAAGTATCGGAGTGACTCCTGGGGACCGTGAGCTTATGGCTCATTATACTTATGGATTTTCCGATAACTTTGACCCCGATTGGGTGGAGCAGACCAGTGACTATGTGAAGGAGACTCAGGCGGACGCTCCGCTTAAGGCCAGGCTGAGAGCTTCTCAAAGCCTGGCAAGGACTTATTTAAAAGAAAGCAATCAGACAGACGAAGGATTGAAATATTTCTCCTTTTATCTGTCTTTCCTGACCATCCCGCTTTTGGCTGTTACGGCAGTCTTCTGTTTCAAAGGAAATGTAGCGGCAATCATTTGTAGTGCGATTGAGCTGATTCTTTATCATGCTTTAATCTGGCTGGAGTTTCTCTATCTGGCTATGAACGAAAGATTTCCGCAGCGAGTGGAAGAGGCCATACGACTTCTCATGCTGTCAGGAGCCCTGGTCATTGTCGGGCATCTACTTGCCTGCTGGAAGAAGGTTAAGGTGGGGCGAGTGCATGCCTTCCAGCTATCCATAGTCCTTCAGATGATCATCTTCCTGTTTGCAATGCCGTATGCAAGATCCTATGCAAAAAAGCGGATTGGTTATGTGAAGGGTGTTCAGAATTACAATAGAGATTATGATTCTGAAAAGGAAGAAGTTCTAAAATACTGTGGATCACATCCAAAGAATATTTATATTCTGGATACCAGAAGTTTTACCAAGACTTCCCGCCCGGGAGATGAGACCAGACAGGGCAACTGGATTATGTCTGGAAGCTGGATCTCTTACAGCCCTCTCTATTATCAGAAACTGAGGAAATATGAGACCAGGACGCTGGGGGAATCTTTTTACACAAGACCAAATGTATATATTGTTACGAAAGGCCCTAAAAATCTTGCCAGTTTATTCGGATTAGAGGATAAGAGGCAGGTAACCAGTCATATCAGCGATGAGCTGGTTACCAAGACCAATGCATTCTTTGAGATTTATAAGGTGACACACGTGATTACAAATGAGGAGTGGGAGAGACAGGAAGATGAGTAGGACTGAGAATGCTAAGAATAAGAAAAGGCTTTTCGGACAAGGGATTGCGGCCCTCCTTGGAGGCATCTGTCTGATTCTAGTTTTTGTCGGATGCTGGCAGTATACCAGACAGCAGATTGATCAGCATCCCCAGATAGGAGAAGAGGAAGGGGTTTCAGATATCACATCTTTAAGAGGCACTTTCCGCACAGTTAAGAGTAATAGCCTGGATGGCGTCCCCGTCTACCAGAATCCTGGCGATAGTTCTTACATTTCCTTGGTCCCAGAAGGGAAAGTCCTTCAAGTGAAAGCAATGACACACGTGAAAGGCAGAAAATGGGTCCATATTAATTATTGTGGGATTGATGGATGGATTCCAAAGGGGAAATTGAAAAAGATATCAGAGGGAAATCTATATATTAAAAAAGGTGATACGGTCTTTATGAATTCAATCACAAAGAAGGGCATCAGTGGATATGAAAAGCCTTCCCAGGATTCAAGGGAAATCATTCGCAATATCACTTACGGAGATGAATTTCAGATTGACCAGCTCGTGAACGGATGGGGAAAGACCGAGAAGGACGGTAAGATCTGTTATATTAATATGTATCATATGGGAAGTTATCCTTCCGACCGGTGGAAGGTGGAGACCTTAAGCTCTGCCCAGGCAGTGAACTTAAGACAGGAGCCACTGGAAGACAGCAGCTTGATAGGGAAGATCCCGGAGAATGAGGAGATTACGATTCAGGAATTCCAGCACGGCTGGGGGAAGACTACCTACCATGAGCATACTGGCTGGGTAATGATTCATTATTTATCTCCAACTGCTCCTCAAAGATGAGCATAAATGAGGCGATAGTAATAAAGCTACCGCCCTTTTTTTGTTGCCGATTCCTATCAGAAATTATTTCTCGATAGTTCCGGTATAATCCATGATGCCACCGATATTTTTCAGATACTTATAACCCATATCCTTCATCATCTCGACAGCTTTTCCGCTGCGGTTTCCGCTTCGGCAATAGACATAGTACATCTTGTCTTTGTCAGGAAATGCAGCGGTGATCATGATAATCTTGCTCAATGGGTGGTTGATAGCTTCTGGGATATGGCCTGCGGCGAACTCATCCATCTCACGCACATCCAGGAGAACAGAACCTGGATCGTTCTTGTATTCTGTGATTCCTTTGTTGATGTCAAACATTGTTCTTACCTCGCTTTCTTACTTATCTATATCTTACCATCTGACTAGGAAGCTGTCCATTTGGTTTGGAAAATTCCTTATGGTGGATTCCATGGTTGTTGTTCATGCATTATATCAAAATAGCTCATTTAGCACTGAGAGATATCATGCATGAACCAATGTCATTTAGTTAAGAATGCTACAAAACATCTAAATTGTAAAACAATTGAATAAAGTTGATCAA
>JAXJRI010000244.1:0-4955 GCA_036310685.1 Lachnospiraceae bacterium
GGATAGTTCATGACAGAGTCATACTCATCTCCCTGAAGCCACGAAATGGAGTCGTGCCAGATCTCGCCCAGAAGATAGAAATCATCCTTCATATGGCTTGTCATGTATCTGATGGCCTTGAGGAATGAGTGGGATACTTCGTTCCCCACGTCAAAGCGAAGTCCGTCAATGTCAAAGGTCTCGATCCAGAATCTGATGATATCAAGAAGGTAGTCCTGGACCGCAGGGTTGTTTGTGTTGAGCTTGGGCATGTACTCAGCAAAGGCAAAAGAATAGTATCTGCCGTCTCTGGTGTCGCGGCCGTGCTCAACAGGCCACTTGTTTATCATGTACCAGTCTGCATATTCAGATTCCTGTCCCTTCTCCCGGATATCGAGCCACATGGGATGATCTGCTCCTGTGTGGTTGAAGACCGCATCCAGCATCACTCTTATTCCGGCTGCATGTGCCTCGTCTACCAGGGCCCTAAGGTCCTCGTTGGTGCCAAAGTGAGGATCCACCTTCCTGTAATCTCTGGTGTTGTATTTGTGGTTACTGTGGGCCTCAAAAATGGGATTGAGATAAATTCCGGTGATGCCAAGTTCCTTAAGATAAGGAATCTTATCTCTTATTCCCCTTATATCTCCGCCGTAGTAGTCATGGAATCCAACCTCTCCTGTCTGCCATCCCATCACGCCTTCAGGATCTATGCTGTGATCCCCGTTGCAGAATCTCTCGGGAAAGATCTGATACCACACCGTATCATTTACCCAGGCAGGGGTTCTGCAGACGTCCGCCGAGTTCATCCAGGGCATTATAAAATATGAAAGAGTCTTGCCCTCCTGGTTCATCTCCTCTTCTGTGTAAAAACCATCCTCAAAGAAGTACATGCACTCATCGCCGCTCTGAATTTCGAAGTAATACTTGCATCTCTTGTACCGGGGCACTAAAGTTGTGGTCCACCATATGTGATCCTTTAATCTCTTCTTGAAGCAGATTTCTTCTCTTTTTCCGCTCCAGCGCTCGTTTCCGCCCATAATCCCCGCCTCGTAGGGGTCGCCGTATATGATAAACACTTTATCGACATCATATCCTGTTTTGATATTGATTATCAGGTGGTCATTATCTAGACAATAGCAGTACTGTTCTGACATTCTGTGATATATGGCACTTCTGTCCATTATAATTCTCCTTTAGGAAAACGTTTTCCGCAACAAGCAAACTATAACCTAAAACCAATTTTTGGACAATTCCCAGTTTTCTTTTCAGCGCAAAAAGGGGCTGTCGCTTTAGATTAGTGCGACAGCCCCTGTTTAGGAAGGGGAGAACACCAATCATGGTATGAATAAAAGTCATATGCTGTTTTGTCGCTGTACTAGAATTCCAGAATTTCGGAATTGTCCCAGTTGAGACGACCGTACTGAAGGGTGTTGACAAGGATCTCCTTCTTCAGTTCTTCAGTGAGTTTGGACTTGGTGACGCGCCAGCACCAGTTGCCGCTGTCGGTACCTGGTACGTTGTTGCGGGCCTTGTTGTCCAGTCCCAGGTAATCCTGGATTGGGATGACACAGGTGTCTGCGGTTGAGCGGAGTGCCATGGCTACGAAGCTCTTGTAGATCTTATCGTCCGGAGTGTAGAAGTCGTTCAGATAATTACGAACCAGGTGGTGCATCTCTTCGTCTAAGCCCTGGTACCAGCCAACGATGGTCTCGTTGTCATGGGTTCCGGTGTATACGACGCAATTGTGGCCGTAATTGTGTGGCAGATAGTCATTGCCGTATCCGATGTCACCCTTATCAAAGCCAAACTGCAGAACCTTCATATTTGGATAACCGGTTTCATTTACCAGCTGGCGAACAGTGTTGGTCATGAGACCAAGATCCTCCGCTACAACCTGCTTGCGGCCCAGACGCCATTCGATGGTGCGGAAGAAATCCATGCCAGGTCCTTTTTTCCAGTGACCATCTGCTGCAGAATTGCTGCCGTAAGGTACGGAGAAGTACTCGTCAAATGCACGGAAATGGTCGATACGAACCACATCATACATCTGAAACATATACCAGAGACGGGAAGACCACCACTCGTAGCCGGTGCTTCTGTGATAATCCCAGTTGAAAAGGGTGTTCCACCAAACCTGTCCATCTGCAGCGAATGCATCAGGAGGGCAGCCGGCGGTTGCTGTTGGCACATGATACTCATCTAACTGGAAAAGCTCCGGATGAGCCCATACATCGGTACTGTTGACAGATACATAGATCGGGATGTCACCGATGATCTGGATATGGCGGCTGTTGGCATAGGCCTTCAGCTTAGTCCACTGCTGCGTGAACTTGAACTGCATGTATTTCTGGAATTCGGTTTCAAAGTAGAGCTCGCGGTTGTAATAATCAACAGCAAAATCCCAGTGCATGCGGATATCCTCCGGCCATTCCATCCAGGTCTTGCCCTCGAAGAAATCGTGAAGCGCCATGAAAAGAGCATAGTCATTTAACCACCAGCCATTGTTGGTTAAGAACTCCTGATAAGCAGGATCTTCATTTACGTGGCTTCTCTGGTAAGCCTTGCGAAGGATAGCATAACGATTGTCGTTTAATTTTTTATAATGAATGGTGCCAGGACGCTTGCCAAAATCACCGTTTTCCACCTCAGATGCCGTCAGCACACCTTCCTCCACCAGCACATCCAGACTGATGAAATATGGGTTGCCTGCGAATGCTGAATAGGACTGATAAGGTGAGTTGTCGGACTTGCCAAAGCTGGTAGGACTGAGTGGCAGAATCTGCCAGTAGGTCTGGCCGGCCTCAGTCAGATAGTCAACAAAATCATAGGCAGCCTGATCAAAACATCCAATTCCATACTTGGATGGCAGACTGAAGATTGGCATTAAAACGCCTGCTTTACGGTTCATGGGTTCCCTCCTGGATTTGATAATCAAAAGTTACAGGAGGGTTCCACCGGTGCTCCGGCGTTCCCCGAACCCTCCTCACTACATACAATAAAGTAGCATAAACGAGGCTTGCAATCTTGCACGATATCCTCAGAAAATCACACAATCCTAGCATGATTTGAGCCAGAGGGTCGGTTCCGGTGGCACACTTTTTTTAATGAAAAATTAATAAATTGACCAGTTTATAAACAAATTATAAAGAAAAAGATGCCACCGGAACCGACCCCCTGGCCCGCCCACACATGGTGAACAAAATGCAAAATGATAAAATCATAACCAATTACGAAAACTACAGAGAGAACAAATCGCACGGAGAGCACAGCTACCCTTTCAGTATCTATTCCTGTGTTATTCCGGATCTCTTCTCAGAGGTCCTGCCCCACTGGCATGAGGAGATGGAGATCATATTAATTAAAGAAGGAAAGGGGATTGTGAGTGTGGATTTTGAGAAGCGGGTGCTGACGGCACCGGCTATAATGTTCATTTTGCCCGGGCAGCTGCATGGCATATGCCAATACGAGCAATTTGGTGATATGTCAAGAAAGGATTTGAGGGAGATTTGAAGAGAATTCCTGGAAAAGGGTAACTTTAACAGACCTGTGAGGTCAGGAGACCTCCAGATTGGGGAGTCATCTATAGATTACCCCTACTCTTTTCCCGGAGAGTAGAGTTGGCTTTTGTCCAGCAGTCCAAAAAGCATACGGATCAATTTACGGGAGGTCAACGCGAGTGCTCTTTTATGCTGATGCTTAGGAACCTCAGCATATTTTTTTTCATAGAAAGCGGCATATTCAGGGCAGTGTCTGACGACACTATCAGTTGCTTCTATGAGGTAGTACCGGAGGTAGCGGTCTCCGGCTTTGCTCATTGGTGTATCTTCACCATCGAAATCTCCTGACTGGTTCTGGTTCCAGAAAATACCGCTGTACTTTGCAAGTGAATTATGGTTTTTGAAGTAATTGATGCTTCCAATCTCTGCCAGGATCCCGGCGCCGTAAACTTTCCCTATTCCGGGAACAGAAGTAAGTATCTGATATTCTGTTGGATTAAGTCCTTTTACAGCTTCGGATATGGCTATATCCAGTGCCTTCAATTCCTTTTCAAAAGCGCGTATGCAATTGAAGGAGCAGGCGATGGAAGTTGTGAGCGGCTCATAGAGGCATTTGTCAAGCCTGTAGGAGTCTCTTGCAGCCTTCTGCAACAGTTCTGCTGTATTCATGGGATTGATGATCCGTCCATGGCTTCTGGCTGTGATCAGTTCAACGAGTTCTTCGATCGGTGTATTGACGATCTGTTCCGTGGTAGTGAATTCTGTCAGGATCGCCTCAGCTGTAGCGCTGTATTTATTTGAGAAGGGGTGCTCTTCTTTCTGGAGAAAGGCGAATTCACTGAATTTAAGAAAAATATTGTTCAGCATATATACCTTCTCACGTGCAATACACTCCGTTATATGGAGCCTGTGGCGGGTAAGCCTCTGCAGGGCAAGGTACTGGGAACCTTTCCATGGTTTGATCTTGATCCGGTCGCAGCGAGCATAATCAGCGATCACAAAGGAATCTATGCCATCATTTTTGGGAAGATCGATAAAGGATTCCTTGTAATTCTTTACCACTTTCGGGTTCAGGCAGTAGACCTTGACATTAAAGGGAAGCAGCTTCTGAGAAGAAGAAAGATAGTTGGCCGTATGGAAGCCATAATATCCGGTGGATTCCAGGGCAATAACCACCCGCTTGATCTCCGGATCTTTTTCAAGAGCTTCGCAGAGAAGCTGTTCGATCAGCTCTACGCCGCCCTTTGCGTTTTTCACAGGGACCATCCTGACAAGATAATCCTGTGAAAAATTAAGCGCGGAAACGACGTTGGTCTTGGAGCCTATATCAATTCCAACAAAGAGCGTTGACAGGTAATCTGTCTTCTTCATAGTCTCATCACCTCCTTTCTTAGTAAGGATGAGGAAGATGCCGGGCTTATCCCAAACCAGCATATCACGCGCAACCTCGCGTTATCAGCATTGCCCTGCCAGAAATAC
>JAXJRI010000245.1:0-7277 GCA_036310685.1 Lachnospiraceae bacterium
AGACAGGGCGGAGCGTAGGCTCAGATGGAAGTCAGTGAAAAATAGTTTGAACTACCTGTGTTAACATAATGCATGAACAGTAACACATTGTCTTCTTTATGCACAAAAAAGTACATTGAGAACAGGATAGTTCTATGTTATTATATACAAAATAGTAGTGAAATTATCTTTAACATATAGTTGTTTTTACATGTTTTTAAAGAGGAGTTGTGAGAGATGGCTGAGGGACGTATTATTTATAATCCGAATCAATATACGATGCAGATGTTCTACCGGAAGATGAATCCGCAGAGCAGGAAGGAGATGGAGGGACGTAAATTTGAGGCAGTCGGACTGTTTCAGACGACGGTTGCTGGAATTCTCTATTACTCTGATCGAGTTGTAAAGACCAGCCACGTATTCCCAGTGGAGATTAATGGAAGCTGTCCGCAGCATATCACCACACTTGCTTTCTTTGGGGATACTACCGCTGTGGAGACATCTATGAAGATGATTATCCAGGAAGAGAAAGAGCGTAAAAACCGCCTGATCTGACATTTTGGCAGGTTTTTTTAAGAATCAGACTTGAACATTGTTGAGAGCTTTGTTAGTATTATTTAGATTGCAGAGCTCTCTTTTCTTTTTGTTTAAGGGAGTCTTCGATACTAATCATTAAGACTAGCTGAATTAGGAAGGATTAGTTAATATGTTTTCTATAAATTTACAGGTAAGATACAGTGAGGTTGGAAGGAATGGAAATGTTGAGATCCATCAGATTTTGGATTATTTCCAGGACTGCTCTACATTTCATGTGGAGGATATTGGATACGGACTGGATGCTATGATTAAGGAACATATCGGTTGGTTCCTTTTAGGCTGGAATGTTAAAATTATCCGTTATCCACATTTCGGAGAGTATCTGAAGGTTTCCACAGTTCCTTATAAACTGAGAGGTTTCTTTGGCTATCGTAGATTCTATATTGAGGACCAGGAAGGTAATGTTATTGTTAAGGCGGATTCCATGTGGGTTCTCATGGATATTCAGAAGCTGGTTCCGGTTAGAATTCCGAAGAAGATGATTGAGGGATTTGTCATCGAGGAAGGTATCGATAAGACCGTCAATGTCAGCAGAAAGCTGCCGACTGACGGAGATTTCCATGAGACAGATGTGGTGGAGATTTCAAGATTCTATCTGGATACCAATGGTCATGTCAATAATAGTTTCTATGCGATGTGGGCAGAGGGGATGCTGCCAGAAGGTACCGTCTTAAGGCAGATTAAGATTGATTACCGCGTTCAGGCAGTTTTAGGAGATAAGATCCACATTTCCTTCTATGACAATAAAGAAGGTATGTGTAAAGTAAGGTACGAGAATCAGAAGGGTGAGTTAAATTCCGTAGTGATTATGGAATATCGGAAAGTAGAGGATAAATAATGTTTGAATTAGGTAGTATGCAGACACTTTATGTCGATCATAAGACAGACTTCGGTGTATATCTCTGTGAGAATGCAGAGGAAGCAGGAAGTAAAGATAAGAAACCAGCAGTCCTTCTTCCTAGGAAGCAGGTTCCGCAGGGAACAGAGATTGGAGATCCAGTGGAGGTATTTATTTATAAAGATTCCGCTGATCGTCTGATCGCAACCAGCAAGCGTCCAGAATTAACACTGGGCCAGGTGGCTAGGCTCAGGGTTGTTCAGGTCACAAAAATTGGTGCCTTCCTGTACTGGGGCTTAGAGAAGGATCTTCTTCTTCCATTCAGCGAGCAGATTGTTCGTGTAAAAGAGGGAGAGGAATATCTGGTTGGCCTTTATGTCGATAAGAGTGAGAGACTTTGTGCCACAATGAAGATTTACGATTATTTGAGCTCAGATTCCCCTTATAAGAAGGACGATGTCGTTAAGGGTTATGTCTTTGAGAAGAATCCTGAGCATGGTATTTTCGTTGCTGTCGATGGCAAATATCTTGGTATGATTGAGAATAAGGAGATTGTACGCGGGTATCGTATCGGACAGGAGATAGAGGCTCGTGTTGTCAGTGTTCGTGAGGATGGGAAACTTAATTTGTCCGTTCGTGAGAAGGCTTATATTCAGATGGATGTGGACTCCGCTAAGATTATGAAACTCTTAAAGGAGGCTGGAGGTTCTATGCCATATTATGACAAGTCATCCCCAGATGAGATCAAAGAAGTTTTTGGCATGAGTAAGAATGAGTTTAAGAGAGCAATCGGACGTCTCTACAAGAATCGCTCTATCGTGATTGACAAGGGTATTCGTCTGATTGATAAGGACTGATACTTTGAGTAGGAAAGGCAATGCACTGGATGTCAATTTTTTCTGGTTCCTTCTGGTTGTGATCCACCTGGCAGGAGCCTACGTGGTATCCTGGACCATGAGACTTTTGGGGGTTGATTCGATTCGGGGAGGGCAGTACCTAGTCTCTTCCGTACTGGCAATCATGGAGGTGGTTGTCATGTGGGGATTGATCCGAGGAGGTCGTGTTTTAAGGAAAGGTCTAATTCCGGCACACCTCCTGAAACCTTCCGAAGTGATTCAGGGCATTCTTTTAGCGATATTAATTTATCTGATTTCTAATTATGTAAATGTAATCTCGCAGCTGTTTTTTAAAAATCAGATGGGGGATCTTCTCTCAGGTGTCGAGGCAAGTGGAATGTTATCCTTCTTCTCTATTGCCTTGGTTCCTGCGTTCTGTGAAGAGTTCATGTTTCGAGGATGTATCTACCATGGAGTATTGCAGACAGAACCGGGAGCAAAAAAGAAGGCAGTCCTGGTTTCAGCGATTACCTTTGCCCTTCTTCATATGAATTTCAATCAGATGGTCTATGCCTTCGCGGCTGGGCTTCTGATGGCTCTGATTTTGACAGCGAGGGATAACATTGTCTTCACTATGTTAATTCATTTCCTTTTTAACAGCATGACCTTGCTGATTATACTGTTTCAGGGAAAGTTAACTGAGTTGGGAGAAAAGGCGAGCGCTTCTGATGCGTTAAGAGGAGTGAGCGCCAGCAGTTTAGCTCCTATGACAACAGCTGCGGTAATAGCCTTAGGGTTATATCTTCTGATTTATTGGAATTTGAAAAGAGGAAGACGGGAGGAGAGTAAGACCTCAAAAGGTCATTATCGTCCAGATCTGATATTTTTGGTTGGATGCGTTGTGTGTATTGTTATGGCGTGTCTTGTTGAGAGATAACCAAAAAGCAGGAAACTCATCACAGTTTGATGAACTTCCTGCTTTTTTTGCCTTAGCATGCAAAATGAACCGCCAGTGGCTGTTCATTTTGTCGAATGGTTCTATCTTGCAGATATTATCGCTCTTCCATATGTCTCAGTGCAGCGGCAAGGAAACCTCTGAAGAGTGGATGTGGTTTATTTGGACGAGATTTAAACTCTGGGTGAGCCTGTGTTCCTAAGAAGAAAGGATGATCAGGAAGCTCAACCATCTCGACGATACGTCCGTCTGGTGAGAAACCGGAAAGCATCATGCCATTCTCTTGAAGAATATCACGGTATTCATTATTGACCTCATAACGATGTCTATGACGCTCCGCAATCTCCTTCTGTCCGTAAAGAGCATAAGCTTTTGATTTCTCATTTAAGATACATGGATAAGAACCAAGTCTTAAGGTACCTCCAAGATCTGTCAGTCCTTCCTTATCAGGCATGATGTGGATGACAGGGTTCTTAGTATCTGGATTGAACTCGAAAGAGTGAGCATCTTTTAATTCAAGAACGTTGCGGGCGAATTCTACGATTGTAAGCTGCATTCCAAGGCAGAGGCCAAGGTATGGAAGCTTATGCTCACGAGCATACTTGATTGCTACGATCATGCCCTCGATTCCTCGGTTGCCGAATCCACCAGGAACGATCAGTCCGTCGACATCAGACAGATACTCATCAACATTGTAGGAGCTGATAAGTTCGGAGTCGACCCACTTAATCTCAACCTCAGAGTTATTTGCAACAGCACCGTGCTTTAAGGCTTCCACAACACTGATATATGCATCATGAAGTGAGACATATTTTCCAACTAAAGCGACACGAACGTGATGCTTTGGATGTTTCCAGCGGTCGATCATCTCTTCCCAGTCTGCAAGGTCAGGGGTTGGGCAATCCATATGGAGACACTCGCATACTGTCTGTGCCAGTTTCTCCTTCTCCATCTGAAGAGGTAACTCATAAAGAATCTTCACATCGAGATTCTCGATAACCTGTTTTTTCGGAACATTACAGAAGAGGGCAATCTTGCTCTTGATATCATCCCCTAAAGGATAGTCAGAGCGGCAGACTAAGATGTCTGGTGCGATTCCCATACCCTGTAACTGTTTAACACTCATCTGAGTAGGTTTCGTCTTAAGTTCTCCCGAAGCTTTCAGATATGGAATTAAGGTGACATGGATGATGATACAGTTCTCATGTCCGACATCATGCTGGAACTGACGGATTGCCTCCAAGAAAGGCTGACTCTCGATATCTCCGACAGTACCGCCAATCTCGATGATCGCAACCTCTGTCTCCTGTGCATCTTCATTATGATAGAAGCGACTCTTAATCTCGTTGGTAATATGTGGAATAACCTGAACGGTCTTACCTTCAAAGTCGCCTCGTCGCTCTTTATTTAAGATAGACCAGTATACCTTTCCGGTTGTGACATTAGACTTGCTATTCAGCTTCTCATCGATGAAACGCTCATAATGACCAAGGTCAAGGTCAGTCTCTGTTCCATCGTCTGTTACGAAAACCTCACCGTGCTGAATAGGATTCATAGTTCCAGGGTCCATATTGATGTATGGATCAAATTTCTGACTTGTCACCTTGTACCCTCTGGCTTTTAAAAGTCGGCCAAGGGAGGCGGCAGTAATTCCTTTTCCAAGTCCTGATACGACTCCACCTGTTACAAAAACGTACTTTACTGGCATGGATATAATATCCCCCTATCTTATGAAATGTTCTTAGACTATCGATTTTTAACGATCTAAAAACTTAAAATTGTTACCTTTATTCCGCAAAATGTTCTACCAATAGCAATGAAGATGCATTCTTACAAAATAATACAGTATTATACATCAGAATAACTTCATTTTCCAGTGTTTCAAACAAAAACTTAAAAAAGTAAAGAAGGAAAATCGGTGGACAGGGCATATAAAAAAATGTATAGTAATGTCTGGAATGATTTCTATGAACGAGACAATAAGAGTAAGAATAGGATAGAGAGGTTAGTAATTAATGAAAAAAGAGCCAGTACTTGTAGTTTTAGCAGCAGGAATGGGAAGCCGTTACGGTGGACTGAAACAGATGGATCCGGTCGATCCGCAAAAGCATGCAATCTTAGATTTTTCTGTCTATGATGCCAAGAGAGCGGGATTTAAGAAAGTCGTATTTATCATCAAACATCAGATTGAGGAAGACTTTAAGAAGATTATCGGCAGTCGAATCGAGCCATTTATGGAAGTAAGATATGCTTTCCAGGAACTTGATAAACTTCCAGAGGGGGTAGAGATTCCAGAAGGAAGAGTGAAGCCTTATGGTACTGCTCATGCTATCCTCTGTGCAGCAGATCAGATTGATGGACCTTTTGCTGTAATCAATGCAGATGACTACTATGGACCAAAAGCATTTGCTTTATTATATGACTACCTGACAAGTCATGAGGACGATGACAAATATCGCTATGTCATGGTTGGATTCCACATTGAGAACACCATCACTGAGAACGGATATGTATCTAGAGGCGTCTGCCAGGTTGATGAGAACCACTATTTAAAGAACATCACCGAAAGAACCAGAATCGAGAAGAGAGATGGAAAGGCTGCTTTTACTGAGGATGACGGCAAGACTTGGACAGTATTAGAGGATGGAACTCCAGTTTCCATGAACTGCTGGGGCTTTTCCGAGAGCTTCTTAGGAGCCTTAAAGGCAGGCTTCCCAGCATTTGTTGAGAAGGGATTTGCAGAGAATCCAATCAAATGTGAGTATTTCCTCCCAAGTGTTGTTGCGGATCTTCTTGCACAGGATAAAGCAACGGTTGAGGTTCTTTCTTCTGCAGATCAGTGGTATGGTGTCACTTATCCAGAAGATAAGAAGACAGTAACAGATGCCATCGCGAAAAAGAAGACAGAAGGACTGTATCCAGAGGAACTCTGGGCATAATTAGAAACTTCACAGCTCGATATGTTCAAACAATGGATCACTGTCGGTGGTATTGATTGCCTTCTGATAGGCGGACGGAGTCATTCCAGTAATCTTCTTAAACTGTTTGGAGAAGTACTGGATGGAAGTATATCCCAAAGTCTTGGAGGTCTGAGTCAGTGTGTATTGCTGCTCCCGAATCATCGACTGGGCAGCTCGAATTCTCATTCGGCAGAAGTAATCGATGGCGCTGTAGCCAGTCTGTTCCCTGAAGATTCGCTGCAGTCTGGCACGTCCAATACCGAATTGATGACAGAGATCCTCAATTTTCAGGTGGGCTGTGATGTTTTTCTCATAATAATCTGTAATTCGATTCAGCAGGATCGTGTCATCTTTTAAAATCTCCTGATCGGACGGAAGCGTCTCTTCCATTGGAGAGGCAGCATACTGTCTGATCAGACTGATCATCAGAAGTTCAATCAGAACTGCCACAACCTGCTCTCCGCCGTAAGGCTGGTGGAATTTTCTCTCTAATCGATAGAGGGAATCCTTATCAGGCTTTGCGGCAAAACATTCCCCGCCCTCACTGGATATCTTGCTCAGGAGACCCTGTTCCGAATCATGGCTGGAGAGGACACGGTCTTTTAAGAGTAAGATTCGGTCGGAAGCACAGTAGAAACCGATTGTGAAGATGGTCACACCCTCCTCACTGTCTGCACGGAAGGAATAATACTCATTGGGTGCTTCCAGGAAAAGGTTCCCCTCTTCTAAGGTAAAAGACTGTTCCTTTGAGTCTGAGAGAGAAATGACCGCAGACCCCTTCTTAACATAGATTAATTTCCAATAGTCGTGATATTCACTGCGGAAAAAGTAGCTGCTCTTATATTGAAAATCGTGTAGAGACACGATTGACTTAATTTCAAATTCTTTCCTTAAACGTAAGGCCTTATCTGACATTATTATACCGTCCTTTATATACTATCTGATCTTTAGTTTAACGTATATTCTTTTATAAATCAATCCGTAGTCGCTTTTGACGCCCACGTCAATGTATTCAATGTCACAGTTCATGCATGATCAGTAATGCAGCTGGTGAGGAGTGTAAAAAGGGGAAAATCAGAAGGTTCACTCACAAGTGAGAGTCTGCTATAATA
>JAXJRI010000246.1:0-6789 GCA_036310685.1 Lachnospiraceae bacterium
GGGTGTCAAAAGTGACTACGGAATGTTACGTCGCTTTGCGACTCCCACATTCCTGCCCTTCATTCGCATTTTCGTGGTGATAATCACCACTTCATGCTCATGAAGGAGCGTGTCTACAGGAAAACAGCCACTGGCAGTTCTCCTGCATGCTTGGCAAAATACTCACACCCCCACTTGTAAGCAAGATTACGTGGGATGATGAGTTTTGGCACTTAAGTCAATTAATATATTTAAATATTGAAAATATTCAATTGTTATAAAAGATGATAGCATGCATGTAAAATAATAGCAATTATTTAAAATTACAAAAGTACCCTGAGATTTTTTTCATATTTATACCAAAAAAGAGACTATCAGGCATGGAGCGGAATGGATGTTCTCCAGCTTTGACAGTCCCTATCTTTTGAAGAGTCTGCAAAGGAAAGTGCAGTTCTTATGACAATATTCGTTCGCTGATGAAAAGCATATTACATGACTGCCAAAAAAGGTGACTAGGTAGTACTCATTAAGATACCTGTTCTACTGATTCCTGATCTGTCGGACCTTCTGCTGCTACAGAAACGTGCTCTGAACCTTGAATCTCTTCGTCTAAGACAGTGCTTGGATTATCCATAATCTCGTCATGGACATCGTCTGCATCAACGGCAGCTTCTGCAATCTGTGTGAGTGCTTCAGCTATCTTGTTCAGTGGAGCAACGTTTAACTTATAATGAGTGATTCGTCCTTCTTTTCGACTGGTGATGAATCGGCTCTCGTGCAGCACTTTGACATGATTGGTGATAGAAGATCTGCTGAGGCCAGTTTTGGCTGCAAGGTCAGACAGGGTCAGTTCACCGCGCTTTTTCAGGGTGACAATAATGGTCAATCGATCGTCATTACCTAATACGTCACAATACTTTCTCAATGTCATCTTTGTCATGATAGTTTTCCTCCTTACATGTGGTGTTTTGACATTAGGGGTTATGGGTTTCTCACTCGCAAGAGGCCATCTCTGAATACTTATCTGTCCATACGGGAATAGAAATATTGTGATGAGGTTCGATATTTGTGGTATAATAAATATCCAGCATGCCTATTACGGTAAAAATGGCTGAAATTTAAGAAAGCTCTTTGAAATTCCAGCTTTATCTTTGGTACGTATAAGGTATGGATGCAAAGGATGAATGTTCCTTCGCAACTATAAAATACCATAACTAGAAAAATATGTCAATTATTTCTTTAAGGGAGTTATTCTATGAGTTATCAGATGATACTTTCAGATTTAGACGAGACATTATTAGTCGATATGCATGTCCCGCAATTTAACCGCGACGCGATAACAAAAGCGAGAGAGAAGGGAGTCCGTTTTGTTGTTGCTACCGGAAGATCGGATGAGATGATTGCTGATATCTTACATGAGATTGGGACCTATGATATGCCAGGGGAGTACTCTATCTGCTTTAATGGGGGACTGGTGATTGAGAATAAGAATTCAAAGGTTCTTCATTTCCATGGGATTGATTATGAAGATGCCAAATTTATCTATGAAGAGGGAATTCGTCGGGGATTGGGAATTATTATCTTTACCGATGAGTGCTGTTATCTGATTAATACTGATCAGTCGGAGATTGACCGTAAGGTTGAACAGCACGCTACCTTTAAAGCCTTGGTGAATCCAGACATTTCTTTCCTGAAGGGCAGGAAGATTGCCAAGGCGATGCTTGTTAAGAGAGATATGGAGTATCTTTTAAAACTCAGGGAGGAGATTTATCCAAAAGTTTCAGACAGGATGGAGCTGTCCTTTTCTTCGAATCGATATCTGGAGTGCAATGCAAAAGGTATCGATAAGGGATACGGCTTACGCTGGTTGGCAGATTATCTGGGTATTCCTGTGAAAGATTCCATTGCTGTGGGAGATAATTATAATGACCTGGCCATGATAGAAGAAGCAGGGCTTGGCTGCTGTGTCTTAAGTGCTGCAAAGGATATCAAGAAGAAAGCGGATTATGTCTGTCAGAATGATTATGACCAGGGAGCGGTAAAAGAAGTGATCGAAAAATTCATATTATGATGTAAAAATAATACGCCGGAAATGATTGAGATAACATTTCCAGCGTATCTGGTAGTCTGCACCTGATTATCCTGTAAGGCCTAATTTGGGAATCGTCAGATTAATTAGTAAGGTTCTTGAGCTCTTTCTGGACTTCATCTTTGTAACGATCGATGGTCCATACCTGGCGAGCATTCTCAGAAACTCCGCCTGGAGTATTCTTTGTATCCCAAGATCCCTGTGTGGCACTGCTTGCCTTGGTTGGCTTTGGGCGTGCGACATTGGCAAATTTTGCTGTCTTAAGTTCGGTCATAATCTTTGCAACGATCTGATCCTTTGTCCAGACAGCCTTGGCAGCATCGCTGACACCGCCAGGAGTGTTTGTAGCATCCCAAGCACCCTCAGTAGCACCGCTTGCTTTTGGGTTCTCAGACTTAGCTGGTTTCCAGGCAGCTGAGGACTCTTTGGTTGGCTTTGGACGTGCCATATTTGCAAACTTTGCTGTCTTAAGTTCAGCCATAACCTTTGCAACGATCTGATCCTTTGTCCAGACAGCTTTAGCAGCATCGCTGACACCGCCGGGAGTGTTCGTAGCGTCCCAAGCACCCTCGGTAGCACCGCTTGCCTTTGGAGTCTCAGATTTGGCTGGTTTCCAGGCAGCTGAAGATTCTTTGGTAGGTTTTGGACGAACCTGGTTCGCGAATTCCATGTTCTCCTGAAGAACCTTCATACAGATCTCATGAATCATCTGAGCTCGATCTTTTTTCTGGTCTATCATGATAGTTACTCCTTTCTGTCTAATGTTGTACAATTTGTATAACATTAACCCATATTATATTTATATTATAGCACTTTTTGTGGTGGTTCACAGGGCTAGTGATGGTACATAGTCACCTTATTCCTGTGATAAATTGGCATTCAAAGCAACAGAAATAAAAAATATTATCTCTTACAGGCGTTTGATACAGGGGGGAGGATTCCCAAAATTCGTAAACTGACAAATTTCCCGGTTGAAGTTCATGCATTATATTAATTGCGTGAACAGTGATATTTGCCGAGATATTTCTTGGTGTAATATCAGATTGGCAATTGTTTTTTTTAGGGACCTATAGTATAATAATCCCAGCGGCTTTTAGCTGCATCAGTAAGTATATATTCAGTCGTTTTTTCGGCGACACGTATGGTTGCTGGATTTTATATGTCACTTGATCAAGGCTGCTCCTTTGGAGCAGTCTTGATTACTATATACACCTTTTTCTGGGAGACTATAGATGTACGATGTTATCTTATTAGACCTTGACGGAACTGTTACAGATTCCAGTCAGGGGATTACAAATTCTGTGGCTTATGCTCTCTCCAAATGGGGGATTATGGTGGAAGACCGCAGGACATTGCATAAGTTTATTGGACCGGCTCTCACATATTCTTTCCACAAGTATTATGGATTTGAGGGAGATCAGATTAGCCAGGCGGTGAACTATTACCGGGAATATTATGAGAAATCAGGAATTTATGAGAACAAGCTTTATGATGGGATGAGAGATTTACTGGAGGTTCTGCATGACAGCGGAAAGAAAGTGATTCTTGCAACCTCCAAACCAGAGATTTATGCGAGACAGATTTTGGATTATTTTAAGGTGATGCCTTATTTTGATCAGGTTCTTGGCGCCAACATGGACGGGACCAGATTAAAAAAAGCTGAGGTTGTGAGAGATGCTCTAAAGCTTTACCCCGATTGCCGTGCAGTTATGGTAGGAGACCGGGAGTATGATATTAAGGGTGCAGATGCGAATCAGATTGATTCGATTGGGGTTCTCTATGGATTCGGAAGCAGAGAAGAATTAGAGGGCGCTGGAGCGACTAGGATTGTAAATGATATCCATGAGCTCAAGGAGGTATTATTATGAACAAACTTTCGGGGAATTACCGCCTGTTAGCTCTGGATATGGATGGAACCTTATTAGACAGCAATAAAAAGATCCGCCCTGCTACATTTTCTGCAATCAGAGAGGCAGCTAATGCAGGGATTGAGGTGGTACTTTCTACGGGAAGAGCTTTATCTGAGCTTAAGGATTACCAGGAAGAACTGTCCGTCATCTCTTACGGTATCTGTGAGAGCGGAGCTCTGATTTATGATTTTCAAAATAGCAGGATTCTTCGAACAGAAACCATTGTCCCAGATACAGTGGATGCGCTTCTGAAGACCGGCAGACAGGAAGATGTCATGTTTCAGGCATTCTTTCACGGCCAGACTTATGTGTCCAAAGAAGAGATGGGACATATGGGGGATTATCAGATGGAGATTTATCAGCCAATGTATGAGCGCTGTGCAGTGGCCGTTGATGATATTGATAGTTTTATTCAGGAACATCATGATCAGTTGGAGAAGCTGAATCTCTTCCATGACAGTGTGGAGGCCCGAGAGCGGACGTTTGAGAAGGTGAAAGAATTAGAGGGAACCTTTGCTTACAGTGAGATTACGTCTCTTGAGACTTCTCCAAGGGGGATATCCAAGGCGAAGGGGATACATTTCCTCTGCCAGAAATTAGGTATCCCAGTTGAGCAGACAATTGCAGTAGGTGACGCTCCCAATGACCTTTCTATGCTGAAAATAGCGGGTCTTGCGGTAGCGATGGGCAATGCTTCCTCGGAAATTAAGAATGCCTGTCATATTACGGTAAAAGATAACGACCATGATGGGATAGCAGAGCTGATCAACGCGATACTATAGGGAGATCCGAATTAGAAAGAAGGAGATGCATATGCTGAATCCGCTGAGATATCAGATATCAGATTATGACTGCGGGCCGACATCACTCTTGAATGCGATGGCTGTCCTGTTTCCGCGAGAGGATATACCTCCAGAAATGATCCGTAACATCATGTTATATTGCTTGGATAGTTATGGCTTTGATGGGGTCAGCGGCAAGAGTGGAACTTCCAAGGCTGCCATGATGTTCCTGACAAACTGGATGAATTCTTATGCTGGCACAGGACAGCTTAGCCTGCAGGCAGATTATCTGTCAGGAAGCAATGTCTATTTCGGACAGAGCAGTTACCTTAATGATACTCTCCACCGTGGAGGAGTGGTGGTAGTACGCTGTTTCTATGATGAGTGGCACTACATCCTGCTGACAGGTGAGGAGAATAGAAGAGTATATTTCTTTGATCCCTATTATCACAGAGAACCCTTCGAAGATCAGGAATTGACATGGGATCCAGATCCCAAGAAGGTGTATAATACCTCAGCACCGACGGAACGATTTAATCAGGAAAGTCTTGAACTGTATCACTTCGGTCCAATTGAGGAGAGGGAGGCTGTTCTTCTCTTTAATCAGAAGACTGTGCTCACACCAGAGAAAACCATCGAATACTTTATCTAAAAAAGAGAACCCACAAGGCATGTTTGAATGTCCTTTGGGTTCTCTTTTGCCATGCATGCAAAATGGACCGCCAGTGGCTGTCCATCTTGTTAATATTTTCAAGGCAATTATTTTGTTTTTATGCTGCGTATTGGTGACCACTTGGAGTAGTAGCGGATACCGTCAACAGTTTTGTAGGTACGCACTCTCACGTAGTAGGTCTTCTTTCTTTTCAATTTCTTAAAAGTATATTTTGTTTTCGTCTTTTTCAGGATCTTCTTCTTAGAGTTTGACATACTCTTTCTTGTGGAATACTGAACCTGGTATCCTGTTGTCATTTTGATCCGTTTTGCAATTACGACACGGAATTTACGCTTTCCTCGGATTAGTTTTTTGATCCGAGTAGGAATTGGTTTGATTGTAAAGTTGCGGTATGCCAGACTATTGAAGTTTCCGATTCCCTCGATACGAATAACAGCAGTTCCAACTCCTACATTATCCTCATAGAAAATGTTGTAATCTTTTCCAGCGACCAGAGACTTGTTGTTATAGGTCAAGGTCATAGTACGTGTTTTGGCCTTACCATTATAACAAACGTTAGTAGGATTGCTGATGGATACTTTGTAAATAGGACATGGTTTAATCTGATAGCTTACAGGGACAGAACCACAATAGTTATTAATTCCATAGAGGGTACCCTGCAGTGTTCCGGCATTAATATTAGTGCTATGGAAGCGTCCAAATCTGTAATCTTTGCCAGTACCGCGTTTTAATGTGACATTACGCTCTTTATCGATAACCTTAGGACCTTTGGTTATTTTTTCTCCTGTATAAGTCTGATCAGCTACTTTAGAGATATCAGCCTTTCCGATATCCTTTGGAAGGATCTTAAAAGTCCTTCTGATGACTAAATCTTTGCCTTTATATTCCTGATTCTCATAACGGTAGATCGTGTTCTCCTTTGTCTTGAATGTGATCGTAACCTCAGCAGGCAGCTGGCTGTTGGTGAAGTTAGCTTTCTCCGTACCAGGATCATTTGCATTGATGTTATTTTTGGAATATTCTACGGTATAATCAGGAGTTGATCCTGTCGTTTTCAACACAACGTCCTTGCCGTCCTGCTTTGCAGTTACGGTTACATCTGGGGTGAGTGCTTTCCCAGTGTAAGTCTGATCGGGGATGTCTGCGACAGAGATATCAATCTTTGTAATATTTGCAGCAGGGGTGTCGGCTGCTTTTACCTTTCCTCCATACAGAGGTGCGACAAAAAGTGCAGCTAACGTCAGAGAAGCGGCTATCGTGTGCTTCCATGAAATTTTTCTTTCTCTCATATATAAGGCTCCTTTCTGATAAATCATGTGATGACTACGGGAATGTGGGAGTCGCAAAGCGACGTAA